>CP071184.1:3537500-3910000 GCA_017298655.1 Alicyclobacillus curvatus | reverse complement strand
TCGCCGCATTCGTCCTCAGTGCTCCGTAACTGAGCGACCATATCATCTAAGAGGTCCCGAAGGCTCTCGCGGATGGTGGGGGCCGAGTGTTTGAGATAAGCGTCTACAATCAAGGCATCCTGCTCGTTGTGCCAACGTACGATGTCGGACCACTCCAAAGGGTTGTAGCGCACTAGCGCAGACAGACAATACAGCATAATGAAGTGGTTAACCCAACTTGGATATGGCTGTCTTGCTGCCAGAAGTTGACCATTAGATTTTAAGGGGTCCACCATCGAGGGATTGCTCATCATCCAAGGATGTTGGATGAACACTTCGGGTAGGCGCAGATACCCAGATGGCGCCTCCATAAATGATTTTGCAGTCCAAATCTCGTGGCTCCGCCTGTCTCCTTGCCCGTCCCCTTGCCTGTCTCCTTGCCTGTCCCCTGTGCTCTCGTCTGCGTCACCCGTTCCATGACCTGGTTTACGTGCTCCTCCCGTCTGTCCCCCGTCTTCTGCTCTGGCCCACAGCCCAGTTGGCGCACTCCTTTGCAAATCCTCCACCCACTCAGCAACTGTCTGTCCGTTGCTTGACGCAACAGACCTTGGCACTAGGAAACTGTTGCCCTGAGTCACAGACCTCCCAGACGACCCAAGACCTGATTCGGACGCTGATTGAAGACCTGCCTCTTGACCTTGCTTCTGAACTTGCTCACGGCCTGGCTCTTGACCTGACTCCCGAACCGCCTCACGGCCTGGCTTCTGAACTGCCCCACGACCTGCCTCTTGACCTAGCCCCTGAACTGGCTCACGTGCTGGCCAAAACTTCACCGGAAACAAGTGTTGATACTTGGGATAAAACTGCGTAACCAACGTGTGCAATTCTGGTATGAGGCCGAGGATGTCGCCCAAGTTGATCCGTTGCGGCAATTTTAACCCCACCATCTCGGCAGCGCTCGGGAGTACTCCTTGCTTATAGATGTAGACCATCTCGGTGGCTAATTGGTAACTATTTTTCTTCGTCCGACGCACCGAGACACCATGTTGGAGAACGGTCGTGGCCGACGGATACGTCACATCCACGATATGGAGAAACGCCTTTATCCAGTTCAACAGTGCGTAGTACAGCAGAAGTGGCTGGACGGATGTTTGCGATGCCTTGGCAGCCTCTTCATAGGCAATGGATTGTCGTATGCAAGCCGATCCGCTCGCAGCCGCCGCGTAGACTCTCCCACTCGTCTCGCGTGGATGGATGAGAGCCACAACTTTCGCCAGATAGTTTTCACTTACCCAGTATTCAATGTCCGACCAAAGTTCTGATGTGCCATAATCCTTCAAGCGAAGACCTCACCTCTCAGACCGTCAAACCATCCCACTTCACATGCCGTCAAACTACTCCACTTCTCAGACCGTCAAACCATCCCATTTCCCATGCCGTCAAACTACCCCACGTCTCAGACCGTCAAACATCCCACCTCTCGTACCGTCGAACTACCCCACGTCTTGCGTCGTCAAACCATCCCCGCTCTCGTGCCTCAAAACGCGACCTCACCTCTTACTCCATCAGAAAAAAATGCCTTACTCACGGAGGAGATGTTTCGTATGTATCCGGACACGTCTTACAATCGGACATGTCTTACAATGCTGCCAAAACGTTACATCTCGTTATCTGTCAAATTGACAGGCATATGGGCGGTTGTTATACTACCCGGTAATATCCGCGGACCTTGCTGCATCTATGCGGCATTAAGGGGAGGAATGAGAAACAATGTCAGACATTTGGGAGAGTAAATTCGCCAAGGAAGGGCTAACCTTTGACGATGTCCTATTGGTGCCCGCTCATTCGGAAGTGTTGCCACGAGACATTGATGTTACAACTCGGCTTACGACAGGGATTTCCATCAACATCCCAATCATCAGCGCCGCAATGGACACTGTCACAGATGCCAACCTTGCAATCGCGATGTCGCGAGAAGGCGGGGTTGGCATTATTCACAAAAATATGACGATTGAGCAACAGGCTGATGAGGTGGATAAGGTGAAACGCTCCGAGAGCGGTGTTATCACCGATCCGATTTTCCTGACACCGGATCATCCTATCTCAGACGCAGATGCGTTGATGGCGAAGTACCGTATTTCGGGTGTCCCGATTGTTAGAACGGGCACTCGGCAACTGGTCGGCATCATCACAAACCGTGATCTTCGATTTGAACGCAACTATGACCGCCCCATCAGTGAAGTCATGACGAGTGAAAATCTCGTTACTGCGCCTGTTGGAACGACGCTTGACGATGCCAAAGAGATTTTGGCTCATCACAAGATTGAGAAGCTCCCCTTGGTTGATAACGACGGGATCCTAAAGGGACTCATAACAATCAAGGACATCGAAAAGGCACGCCAATTTCCGAATGCCGCGAAAGACTCACGCGGCAGGCTGTTGGTCGGTGCAGCTGTCTCGACGTCAGTGGACATGTACCAGCGCGTTGAGGCACTCGTGAATGCGGGCGTTGATGTTCTTGTCATTGACACAGCACATGGGCACTCCGAGAAGGTCTTGCAGGCCATTCAAGAGGTTCGCAAGTTGTACCCAGACCTCCAACTGGTCGCCGGCAATGTTGCTACGGCAGAGGCCACGCAAGCTCTCATCGACGCAGGCGTCAATGCCATCAAGGTCGGTATTGGGCCGGGAAGTATTTGTACGACTCGCGTCGTGGCAGGCATTGGTGTTCCGCAGGTCACAGCCATCTATGACTGTGCATCGGTTGCTCGAAAGCACGGAGTGCCGATTATTGCCGATGGCGGCATCAAGTATTCCGGGGATGTTGTCAAGGCGCTCGCAGCCGGCGCAGACACCGTCATGATTGGAAGCCTGCTCGCCGGTACAGAGGAAAGTCCGGGTGAAGTAGAACTGTATCAGGGGCGTAGGTTCAAGGTATATCGAGGAATGGGATCACTCGGGGCAATGAAAGCCGGTGGCGGCGAACGGTATTTTCAGGACAACAACAAGAAACTCGTGCCGGAAGGTATTGAAGGACGCGTCGCGTATCGTGGCCCATTATCTGACATTCTATATCAGCTTGTCGGCGGCGTAAGAGCAGGAATGGGTTACTGTGGTGCACCGTCCATTCCGTATCTTCAGAACAACGGACGGTTCATTCGCATAACCGCTGCAGGTTTACGCGAAAGCCATCCACACGATGTTCAAATCACTAAGGAAGCGCCGAATTACAGCCTGTAATTAGAGCTCGCAGCTACGCGTTGTGACGCGGGGCTCAACACCGTGATTCATCGTCAGTTCTTGCGATTGGACTTGCGATTGGACTTGCGATTGGACTTGCGATTGGACTTGCGATTGGACTTGCTCCAAAGCCAAAATCGAAGCAGCGAGGACCGAGCCGAGGTTAACCGGTGTGGCACCGGGGCCCTGTATCGGATCGTCGCTGCTTTGCATGACGCTTCGGACTAGGAAGCAGAATGAGCGGCAATTACTGACAGCCAGGCGTGCACTGAAGGTTGACACGGGGCTTCTGAGATTGACCACTGATTCCCGAAAAGATCCTTGATTCGCCACCCGATTCTTGTCTTCGCCTGTGCTATACTGAACCTGTTTTAACTAACCTGAGTGGGAGTGCAGATTGATTGAATCCTGCAAAATATAGACGACTTCGGGTGGGAATGTCCGCTGCATTCGCAACGGTTGTGCTCATCTCCCCTGTCAGCGCTTTGGCTGCAAACAATGCTGCGAGCGGCACCAATTCGTTGACAACAACCTTTCAACTTCCAAGTACTGTATCATTGCCGACCCCTCCAACGCTGCAAGCTCAATCAGTTGTGTTGATGGATGCAGATAACGGACAGATTTTGTACGAAAAAGACCCAAATGCAAGACGGGCGCCAGCTTCCACCACGAAATTGATGACGATGCTGCTCACCTTCAAGGCTGTACAGGAAGGTAAGGCATCCTGGTCAGATATCGTGCCTGTCACCAAGGACGCTTATCAACTCGCGCAGACCGGCGGCGTGTCTGATGCGTATCTCGACCCTAGGCAACAACTCACTCTCGACAAGATGATGCGGTTTATTGCGGTTCTGTCTGCGAATGATGCGACGGTAGCTGTTGCAGACAAGATCGGCGGGGACAAGATGGCCTTTGTTCAGATGATGAACGAGGAGGCTCAAAAGCTTGGACTGTCGGGAACTCATTATATGAATCCGGATGGACTGCCGCAGAGTGACCACTACACGACTGCACATGATTTGGCCGTTCTTGCCCGCTATTTGGTTGAGTCGTATCCAGAGGTTACATCGTACACTTCACGAGCCGAAACGTCGCAAACCAGTTTCATAACAAACAAGACAAGTACCTGGCCCAATACAGACGAATTGATTGGCAAATACCCTGGGCTCGATGGGCTAAAAACAGGCTACACGTCGGAGGCCGGTTATTGTTTTGTGGGCACGGCAGAGCGAAACGGGGTCCGCCTTATCTCGGTTGTCATGGGGGATCCGACCAACGCATCCCGCTTCACAGACTCGAGGGCCTTGCTCGATTACGGGTTCAACCAGTTTGCTGAGAAAAAGGTCATTTCTGCCGGGCAAGCTGTCGTTTCTCATACCGCAAATGTAAAAAATGGAAAACTAACCAATCTCCCTGTCACGGTACAAAATGACCTCATGTTTGATTTACCATCTGGTACCGCTGGCAGTGTGCGTTACCAATTCGACAGCAACGTTTCTGCACCTGTTAAAAAGGGGCAACAAGTCGGACGAGCACAGTATCTCGTCGACAATCAGGTGATTGCTTCCGATGCGCTGTTGGCTGCACAGAACGACAACAAAGCCAATTTGTTCACACTACTCTGGCGCAACGTGGAAAATTGGTTTTCGCATTTGCTCCATCGTCTGTAATGTAATAATCTTAAGAATGCAGACTGCTTAAACGTGGAGTCCAAGCAGGTTCATTTTCTGAGTTATCAATCCCGGTGAGGACTGATGTGCAAATGGCGTCATCCTTGTGGCTGAAGATCGGAACCCTAACAGTGAGTGGCATTCTACTCATCCTGTTTTTGGTTGGTGGATTCTTTGAAATTCGCCGATATCTTCGCAACTTGAAAAAGGATTAGACAAGTTCTTGAGGTTACATTACCTGATGTTATAGGAGGAGAAAAAATGGCAAAAACGGGTACCGATGTGGTAAAACGCGGTATGGCAGAAATGCAAAAAGGCGGCGTCATCATGGACGTCGTGACTCCTGAGCAGGCAAAAATCGCGGAGGCAGCAGGTGCTGTCGCTGTCATGGCTTTGGAACGGGTGCCATCAGATATCCGTGCAGCCGGCGGAGTTGCACGGATGGCTGACCCGACGATTGTGGAAGAGGTCATGAAGGCCGTTTCGATTCCTGTTATGGCGAAGTGCCGCATTGGCCACATTGTAGAAGCGAGAGTGCTGGAGTCACTGGGCGTCGATTACATCGACGAGAGCGAAGTTCTGACACCTGCAGATGATAAGTATCACATCAATAAGAAAGCATTTACGATTCCATTTGTCTGCGGTTGCCGTGATTTGGGTGAAGCGCTTCGCCGCATTGCTGAAGGTGCATCCATGATTCGCACCAAGGGCGAACCGGGAACAGGTAATATTATCGAAGCCGTGAAGCATCAACGAATGGTTGCCGGACAAATCCGCCGTGTTGTGGGGATGTCCGAGGATGAATTAATTGCCGAGTCCAAAGCCATCGGCGCGCCGTATGAACTGTTGCTCGAAATTCACAACAGCGGGAAGCTCCCGGTCGTAAACTTCGCAGCGGGCGGTATCGCAACACCGGCTGACGCAGCGTTGATGATGGAACTCGGATCGGACGGCGTGTTCGTCGGATCCGGTATCTTCAAGTCCGAGAACCCAGAGAAGTTTGGCCGGGCGATTGTGCAAGCGACCACCCATTATCAGGACTACGGACTGATTGCAGAACTGTCAAAAGGCCTTGGAACACCGATGAAGGGCATTGAACTGTCAACCTTGGCTGAGAACGAACGCATGGCAAGCCGCGGCTGGTAAGAATAAGTCGTATTTGGAGCCGCTGACATCGTTGGCGGCTCCTTTTGATGAAAAGCTTCTGACATCCGGAGGCTGATTTTTGCTGCTGAGGTCGAGCACGACTGACAACAACGCAGCGCCTTGGACACCAGCAGACTGATGTCAGCGAAGCGCGTGCGACGACAAGCGGTTATTGATTGAACTCATCCTACAACAGGCCTTTTTGATGCCGAAGACTAGAGGGGTTATCCATGAAAATCGGAGTTCTCGCCTTGCAAGGGGCGTTTCGTGAACATCGCACGTTATTTGAACGTCTCGGTGCCCAGACAACGTTAGTCAAACTGCCAGAACACCTTGAGGGATTAAACGGCCTCGTGATTCCTGGCGGTGAGAGTACAACAATGGGAAAGCTGCTTCGAGAGTATGAATTGCTTGAGCCGATTCAAGCCCTTGGACAGGAAGGTTTTCCGCTGCTCGGAACGTGTGCTGGGATGATTGTGCTCGCCAAGCACATTGTGGGTGCCCCAGAACCTCATCTGGCCCTGATGGACATAACAGTCAATCGAAATTCGTTTGGACGTCAGCGCGAGAGTTTCGAGACCGACCTGAATATCCCAGCGATAGGTGCCGATGCGTTTCCCGCCGTCTTCATTCGCGCCCCCCACGTCGAAGAGGTGGGTGAAGGCGTAGACGTGCTGGCGCGATATGAAGACCGCGTTGTTGCGGCGCGGGAAGGGAATCTGGTGGCCTTGTCATTCCACCCAGAACTGACAGATGACGATAGGCTGCACAAATACTTCCTCGACATTGTGGCGGACGCGTAAGAGCGACCGGAGAACGGAGAACGGAGAACGGAGAACATCGGGCACTCTGGACTCCCGCATGGAATAACGCGCTGGAAACGCTCTATTCAACTCTGCCTGCAACTGGTTGAGTGGAAATAACGCGCTCCTGGCGCGTTATTAAGTGCCGTGGATTGAAATAGAGCGTCCACACGACCTTATATGCTCACCTCGACAGCTTAACGCTTTCGCAACACGCTATTTGCTGGCGGCACGGATAGACGAGGTGGAAATAACGCGCTGTGAGCGCGTTATCATGCGTTATAGCGGGGTGCAGTGACATGGTGCGTAAGCACCACTCCGCCATGTGACTTGATTCTCACTTACGCACCGACGGTGCGTAAGTACCGCTCCATTCAGTCTTGAACGCGAGCAACCATTCGGAAGACCAGACCCCTCAGTAGCACTTTGCTACGGCGGGGTGCGTGGACAATCCGGTGCACACCCATGTGAATCAGGTTGACAGCAATCGCTGTCCACGCGACAAAGAGGCTTGGGGGAAACATGACCCATGGAGTCGTCAAGAAATCCCTCGCATTTTGAGCAAATAAGCTTCCCCAGTCAAGTGACGTTCCAGAGAACTGCCAGGTGCCGAAGTTGACTTTCAACCAGTCCGGCTGAAACACGTCTTCAAAGAATCCGAGGGTCGCCATCAACAACAGCATGCGTGTGAATGTGACGATAAACTGTTCAATTGCACTATCTCGAAGCGGCCGCAGGTCGTAAATCAAGAACCTTGTCCAATTAGAGTTCCCCGAAACAATGGCAGACTCCATATACGATCGGCTGTGCTCCGTATCAAGCGTCCCCTGCAATTGCCCGGCGACCCGGCCCCCTTCAATAACGGCCAGTACTACGACAAAGATGACTTGATGGATATGGCCCCAAATGATATGTCCCGGGTCGAGGCGGACGCCAGCCCAGTAGACGGCCGGGATTTCCAAAATCAACAACCCTAGAATGACGCCAGGTATGACACTCGTAACCGAGTTCCAGGTATTCACCACAAATCGGATCGGGCGGAAGTTAAAGCTGGCTGATAAGATGGCCAGTATGGCACCTATGCCGACGGCGATGAGGTCAGTAACAAAAACGTAGCTCAGCGTCGGAGCAATGCCGTAGATGCATCGGCTCAGCAAATCTCGTCCGCTGTCATCTGTACCAAGCCAGTGCCGTGCAGAGGGTGGAAACGGTGGCACCGACATGGAGTTGCCCTCAAAGTGGATGACGTCCATATAGTTTGGGGTTGGAATACCAATGTGCCGTTTTGCCAGTGCCAGCACAATCAATACGCAAAACATCAGAATTCCAACCACCAGCTGTACAGACCATCGACGTCCGGTTGGCGTTTCATCCAGCTTGGAACCATACGAACTGGCGCTACCCTTGTGGCCGAGGAGCAGCAGGATGAACCGAATAACTGCCCAAAAAACAGCAAAGACAAGCACAGCTGCAATCATCAATGAGATGCATAAGTTAACGTCAAATGGATGCCCCTCGGCGAGCGGAGGAGTTCCTAACGGGGTACCGTAAATGGGCGATATGCCATCGTGACCCATGGCAAAGAAGAGTCCGGAACCAATGCCCTTCCTATCAAACAGGTATTCCACGATGACCAGCCCAGAAAACAGGACACCGAGCATTGGTCCGATGTTTCTCGCGATGGCTGGAAGACAGTTTGGCAGAATGTGTCGCCACAATACTGATGATTTGCTGAGCCCTTTGCTATGCGCTGTTTGAATATATGGTTGTCCGAGTTCATCGGACACTGATACCTTGACTGCTCGAGCTAGGTACATCATGGGCGCTAACGAGAGAATAAAAGCGGGAACTACAGTTCCGCTCCAGAAAATTTTGCTGCCCACGAAATACACGTGAATCCCGCTTCGTAACAGGAAAAATCCGAACAGCTCAAGCGCAAAGATAAGAAAGAAGTCCGGTATGGAGTTCACAATCCACTCAATAAGTCCAGACGTCGTACTTCCTACCGTGGGCGCCGGCTTGCGGATCCCGTCATACACACCCTTTGGCACACCGAACACAATTGCAAATCCAAGCGCCACGGATAACAGGCTTACACTTGGCCATAAGTTTGCCCGCAAGAGGGCTGAGATGGATTGCCCAGCCAGCGTATTCCCAGGAGTCAAAGTGAAGATTCGATGGCCTAAATCACTGAGATTCACAAAGAACGTTGACCACCGAAAGGGGTGTAATGGAAACCCCTCGGACCACTTTTCTATCGTGGTACGCGGTGGTGTTCGGGGATACGCAAACAGTAGAACCAGTACAATGACGGTTATGACACCCTGCCACACAGTCTTCCATGGCGACTTTTTTTCAGACTCAAACATCGTCAACAAGAACACCTACTCAATCTCTGTCGTATCAAGAAGTTTTCGAAAACGGAGGCTACGTCGTCTCGCTACGAAGTATCTCACGCCGCGCATTCAGTAACTAACGTGTAGCACATTACATGGTAGAGCTTGTAGAGTACGGAGCCATGTGCGTACATCGGTACGTAGACAGAATTATACGTATGATTCTATTTGTAGCGACGAAGATCTACAAGCTCTATATCCTAACGTCTACCACCCGCCACCCGCCACCCGCCACCCGCCACCCGCCACCGCCACCGCCACCGCCACCGCCACCGCCACCGCACCCGCACCCGCACCCGCACCCGCACCCGCACCCGCACCCGCACCGCGGAACAAACAGGACTGCACCGCCTCCCTTCGTTGTCCAGATGGCGCAGATTTGGTATGCTCATACCACTACAGAAGTCACGGAAGGATAGGTTGAACAACAGATGTTGGACATTCGAGCGATACGTCAAGACCCCGACACTTACAAAACAGGACTTGCGCGCAAAGGCGTAAGCCCGGATGCTGTGGATGAACTTATTCAAGTAGACGCAGACTGGCGTGCTTCGCTCACTGAAGTGGAGCGGCTCAAGAGCGTTCGCAACACCGCGTCCGAAAACATCGGCCGAAAGAAGAAGCAGGGCGAGGACGCGAGCGATGACATCAAGCAGATGAAAGAAGTCTCTGATGCGATTAAGGAACTGGACGTCCGTGTCCGCGATTTAGATTCGAGACTCCAGGAAATTCTCCTCGGGCTGCCAAACGTCCCGCACGTGTCTGTCCCAGATGGTGCGTCCGAAGACGAAAACGTCCCCTTACGCTACATTGGAGACAAGCCCACATTCACGTTCGAACCGAAGCAGCACTGGGAGATTGCCGCCGATCTCGATATCGTCGACTTTGAGCGCGCCACAAAAGTCACGGGTACGCGGTTTGTCATCTACAAAGGCCTCGGGGCCAAACTCGAACGTGCGCTGGCAGCCTTCATGCTCGATTATCAGACGGAAAAGAACGGCTATACGGAAATGTTCCCGGCGTTCATCGCCAATGATGCAAGCTTGACTGGCACGGGAAATCTGCCAAAGTTCGGCGATGAAATGTTTAAGCTTGAAGGGCTGCCGTACTACCTCATCCCGACTGCCGAAATTCCACTCACAAACTATTACCGCGACGAGATTCTGGATGCTTCACAGCTCCCGGTCAAGTTTGCGGGATACAGTGCAAGTTTTCGGTCGGAAGCGGGATCGGCCGGTAAAGACACGCGCGGCCTGATTCGCTTGCACCAGTTTCAGAAGGTGGAGTTAGTAAAACTCGTGCTGCCGGAGAACTCCTATGACGAACTCGAATCCCTCGTCGAAGATGCGGCAGACATCCTCGATGCGCTCGAACTACCGTACCGAGTAATTGAAATTTGCACAGGCGATCTCGGTTCCAAAGAAACGAAGAAGTACGACCTTGAAGTGTGGCTTCCGGCAGCTGGCATGTATCGGGAAATCAGCTCTTGCTCTAACTTTGAGGACTACCAGGCACGACGGGCAAACTTACGTTTTCGCCGTGACGATGGTGCCCGACCAGAGTTCGTGCATACACTGAATGGCAGCGGACTCGCCGTCGGACGAACCGTTGCAGCGATTCTTGAGAATGGCCAGCAGGAAGACGGCAGTGTGCGCATCCCGAAGGCGTTGGTGCCGTATATGGGAACGGAAGTCATCGAGCGGAGGAAGTCGTAAATGCATATGTTTTGGCAGATCGCTTTCTGGGCGATGCTTGTCGCCAGCGTCGTCTGCATCCCCATTCAACGCCGGGCACTGAACAAAATCGCATTTGGGAGATCGCTTTTTATCACCTACACGGCCATCTTGATGGGATACGTCATCGGCGTCTTGGCGACGTCCATTGCAGCAGACATCATGGGCATCGCGCTCTACCTGCTTGGTATGGCGATGCTTCTGTTCATGGCTGTGAAGTCACTCCACCGTTTGCGTGAGAAGAGGGAGCAGCGACAGGAAAGCGTTCGCCAAGGTTGAGGAGCGTGCAGACTTGAAGATACACCATGTAAGCATCGATCTGTCGATTGACGACCTCAACGCCATGATTCGCGAGTTTATCCCAGAAGCCAAGATTCGAATTCTCAGCATCGATTCCGATGGGATTCGCGGGCAGGTAAAATTGCTGTTGTGGAGTGTGGATTTCTTGGCGATCCCGCTGAACGGATCGGACGGCACCGTGTCGGTCGACGTGTCAGCGAGTAAGCTGGTGCCCATCCCTTCATCGCTCGTGGAGCGGCAGCTTAAGGAAGCCGTTAAGTCTGCACCAAGCGGAGTGGACGTGATTCAGCAGGCCCTGAAGGTGCATTTGCCATCGATTTTGAATCCGTTTGGAATCGGATTGACTGTGAAAGACATCAGCACGGACAGAGGCTTGTTGCACGTATCTTTGCAGAGCATCGATTTGCCGAGTTTTGCCCAATTGACGGCGCTGATGAAGTAGGGACGGGGATAGGGAAAAGAGACAGCATCATGAAACAGGGATGGGCAGAGGAAGCCGGGCTATCACTATGAAACAAGGATGGGCGGAGGAAGCCGGGCTATCACTATGAACCGGGCTATGACTATGAGACGGGGACGGGGCGATGAGAGCATCATGAAACGGGGAGCTCTGTGGGGGACCGGGATTGGCGTTCTTGGATTTCTGGCTTCGCTCGTGTTTCAAACGCGGGCGATTGTCATGAATATCGGCGGCATTCTCGCACCGATTGCTTTTTTGGTGGGGATTGTCGTCTTGCTGCGCGGGGCCTCGTTTGAGGACAGTGTGGGCGTGCAGGACGACAGGAAGAGCCAGCGCCGCTTTCGATTAGGGCTCTGGCTCGTCGGTTTTAGCTTGCCGCCTTTAATCATGGCGTTTCTGGCCTGGGGATTCTGGCCGGCGCCGCACAAGTAAGGCGTGATGGAAAAACACCGCACATTGAGGGCATCAGTAAAGCACCGGTCGGGCACAAGCAACGTAGCAGCCATATGAATTTCTTGGTAGTCTGAGGATTTATCCCAAACTTGCAAGGGCCGCCTCTGTCTCTTCCACTAATGTCAAAACGAGTTGACTAGCGGGCATACATCGACAAAGATGTGCTGCCTGACCCGACCAGAGTGACATGTACTCTGGTCGATTTGTTTTTGCGGCCCAGTTGCGAACTGTCCGGGTCAAAGCGTTCTGTATCGGATAATCTGGGATGTTTCCTTCATAGGTCTCCAAAAGATGGATGAACTCATTGCGCATGCCGCGTGCCCATTTGCCTGAGAAAGCCCGCGTCATGACGGTCGTGTCCGTTTTCGTGCGCAACAGTGCTTCCTTGTACTTGGGGTGTGCACCGCTCTCGTCAGTGGTAAGGAACGCAGTGCCTAGTTGCACCCCGAATGCCCCTCGTGCCAGGTTATCCGCGATTGCGCCCCCGTTCATGATGCCGCCTGAAGCGATAATGGGAATTTGAATCGTTTCAGCGGTTTGCGCCACAAGAGCCCTTAGTTCCATGAACGGTGTCGCTTGAGGTATTGCCTGAGGTATTGCCTGAGGTATTGCCTGAGGTATTGCCTGAGGCACCAGGAATGACCCTCGGTGCCCCCCGGCTTCGCTGCCTTGCGCTACGACGGCGTCGACTTCAGCGGCCTCGAGAAAAACAGCTTCTTCGACAGTTGTAGCGGTTCCGATGACGACCGTACCGTTTTTGTGCAGTTCACGTATGACCTCAGTACTTACACAACCAAACGTGAAACTAAAAACAGGCACTTTTTCTTCCAAAACGACGGCGAGTTGAGCTTCGAAGTCACGCTGCCACTCATCGGTACTCTGGAGCTTGCTTGGCATTTGCGGAGCAGCTTCCGGAGATGGCACTTTCGGCTGAAGGAATTTCACCATCGCTTCTACAGCCCGTTCATTCGCTATGACTGGACCGGGAATAAACAAGTTGATGGCAAACGGGCGGTTCGTCAGTACCCGGATGTCAGAAATCGCAGACCGAATGTCGTCTGGTTTCATGTACCCGGCACCGAGGGAGCCGAGCCCGCCCGCGTTAGACACTGCAGCCACTAGTTCTGGCGTGGTAGCCCCACCCGCCATCGGTGCTTGAATAATCGGGGTCTCTATCTGCAAAAGACTGGTCAACCGATTCTTCTTCCAGATGGGGAACGACCTCCATTCACCTTAGAACAATAGTTCACGTTGTCGGTTTAGAACATGAGCTCGTCTGGGTTCGGGCCGGTTCGCTCATTTGTGTTCAGTGCATCCAGAGCTGCGATTTCATCGTCATTGAGGGAGAAATCAAACACATCCGCGTTTTCCTGGATGCGATTCGCGTGGGTGGATTTCGGGATGGTGACGACGGCGTGATCGAGATCCCAACGCAAAATGACTTGCGCGGGGGACTTGCCATGCGCTTCTGCAATGCGGGTAACGGTTGGGTTGTCCAAGAGTTTTCCGCGCATCAGTGGGCTCCATGCTTCCACTTGGATATCACGCGACTGACAGAACTCGCGAACTTCCACTTGGGTCAGCCGCGGGTGAAACTCAATTTGATTGACCGCTGGAACAATTTCTGCATCCGCCAACAACGACTGCAGGTGGTGTACATGGAAATTGCTGACGCCAATGGCACGCACGAGACCGTCCTTATACAGCTTCTCGAAAGCCTTCCACGTCTCCTTGAACTTGGACTGACCCGGCCAGTGGATGAGATACAAGTCCAAGTACTCAAGTCCGAGCCGCCTGCGACTGGCTTCAAAGGCGTCAAGCGTGCTGTCATAGCCTTGGTCTGTGTTCCACAACTTTGTCGTAACGAAAATCTCTTCACGGGGAACTCCTGATTCACGAATGGCTTTGCCAACGCCTTCCTCGTTTGCGTACAGTTTGGCGGTGTCGATGCTGCGGTAACCGTATTCCAAGGCAGTACGGACAGAATGGATGACCTCTTCACCTTCCTCGGTCTTGTAGACACCAAGGCCAAACCAGGGCATCTTGACCCCGTTGTTGAGCGTTGTGTAATCAGTGAGACTCTTCACCATTTCGTAGTGCCTCCTTTTCAGGTTCATGAACGCGTCCATTTCTAGGCGTGCGCCTCGCGCATATCTTAAGTATACAAGAAATCAGGACACCATACCGAAGGTTCCCCTGCGGTGTAAGGGGGTGAGTGGAAGGGGTTTTGAGGAGAGTCCGATGGGGGCACCAGCCAGGACAACGATAACGCGCCGAAAACGCGTTATTCCCTCTCCGTCTACTCAGCCGGTCGGATGATAACGCGTTGTGGAAGCGTTACGGTCTCCGCAGCGGCAAATAGCGTCGCGTGAGATGGTTATGTCGATCCGGTTCAGAGGATAACGCGCTGACAGAGAGTGTCTATTAACAGGAGCCGTAAGGCTCCTGTTTTCCTTTGTTAGGGAATTTTTTGAAGGTAATTGGATACAAATGGTTGAATTTTGGTTGCTAACCTTGGGTTTCCCACGCTCAATTCCTCCATTTTTGCTTCCTTTTCCACTTTAGAGGCAGACGGGGGCCTCTAACGGCTTACCTCGGTTCAATAACTCCTTCACCATTACCTTTACATTGACCACCATAGAGGTAATCTTAACGTCGATCCGCAACTTGCTACGACCACGGGTTCGGGGCTTTCCGAGTCCGTGGTGACGTTTCATTTCGTTATTGGTGCGTTCAATTTCGTATCGAGCTCGAAGTGCCTCTTGACCCTCCTGGCTCGCATTGTACTTCTTTGCCTCCTGAATCAGTTCCCAGTAGTCACTCACGAACACAGTACGTCCCTTTGCATGGTCGGTGCACTGCGCACGTAAAGGGCATGCTGTGCAATCCTCTTCAGCAAATCCATGTTGTGTACCCTTAGATTGCTTAATGTGGTTCTTTCGGACTGACGTGTACCCACCAGGACACACGACCACGTCACGTTCCGGTATGTATGTGAAGTCTTCAGCTCGAAATGCCTTTCCGGACGGGTTCGTGAATTTGGGCAACGGTGCCGTTAGAAGGATATGTAGTTCCTTGGAGAGCTTGTCGCGATTCTCAGCATTTCCGTAAGCTGAGTCTGCCACTACTTCCTTGGGACGCTTGTCGAACTCATCCACCACAGCCTTTACAACCGACTCCAGTGCAATTCCATCTACTTCATTACCAGGGATAGGCTCCGCATTGAGGACTAGGTGAGAGTTGGCCGACTCCACGACTTGTGTCTTATCGCCAATAAACGCCAGCTTTTTGGACTTGTGCCCAACACGTACTTCTGGGTCATGTGCACTCACTACACGGTCGGAGGGCTTGTTATTTTTGTCCTGTTCAACGTACTGAATATCCTCTTTCTGTGGTTCCACATTCTCAGATGAAGGAGACTGGTTTTCGTCAGGGAGCTTCGGAGTAACGTTCTCACGTAAAATACGCAGGAGCACCTCGCGTTGTTGCTTGGCTGTTTCCTGCTCATTGTCGTTTTTCCACTGGGTATCCATGTCGTCGGTGTCCGCACGTTCCAGCCATGCCACTAAACTGAACGCCAAAACACATAGATTGCTGAAGGCGAGAT
The DNA here is from genome assembly GCA_017298655.1 of Alicyclobacillus curvatus. Taxonomy (GTDB): domain Bacteria; phylum Bacillota; class Bacilli; order Alicyclobacillales; family Alicyclobacillaceae; genus Alicyclobacillus_B; species Alicyclobacillus_B curvatus. The sequence continues at coordinate 3,894,213 of CP071184.1, read as the reverse complement.
TTCTTTCGCTGCCCTGCACCTCACGCTTGAGTTTGCGAAAGAATGCCCCCACATCCATGTTCTCCTTCAATTTTTCGTAACGCGCTGGGTTATGACGCTTCAAGTAACGCACAAGCTTTTGAGCCGCTTGTTGAATGAGCTCATATACACTTGGCGTAGCAACATTGGCATGCGTGTGGAACGCATCTACCAACCAGCGGTCATCATCTTGTCCCCACATGCCGAGGTTCAGTGCCTGAGCGAGGATATTCACGTGACAGGCATGGAATATATCCGCGCCAAGCCGACTCCTGTCCAGCGCAATTGTGCTGTGGTCAAACTTTGCGAGTGAGATCGGTACACCTAAAAATCGCTTAATGAAGATATCACCGACGATCTTTAGCTCCATCTCACGGTCGGAAATGTTGTAGTACCGCTGTACGAGATGGATTTTAAGTTTCAAGGACGGAGCATACGGGTGTTGGCCGATGGGTGAGTACAAGGGGGCACAGAGCTTATCCGCAAACGAGAAATCAATGTAATTCGCCACTGCATCCCAGAATGGATGAGGTGGTATGACTGAATACACCATGATGTCCTCGAAGGAGGCTTGCTCAAAGTTCTTGTACTTTACCCCGTTCATTTCTCCAACTCCCCGTAATCTCGGATACCTCAATTATACCAGAAAACACGAGATTTACGTAGAAATAACGAGTAATACAGAGATAATCTTCGAAAATGGCGAACGGCATCTCGCGTAGTTAATCGACAGTCTCTGACAGCGCGTTATATCCGCTTCGCGTGTTTTGGGCGGAGTCAAATAGCGCGTTCCCAGCTCGCTATGCGCACACGTCATGGGGCTGGGGGCGAAAAAACCCTTCGCGAGTCTGAGGAATTAGTTCCGTACAGTCAAAGAAAGGAGTTCGTGACCGGATAAACAACCCTTCCGGACAATCTGAGGAACCACTTCCGATGGTTTCCTTTGCAGGAGACGCAGGATGTCTGTATAATAGTGGAGGTGAAAACTCAGTTCCAAGACTGGCTTGTCCAACTATGCAACGTGCACCCGTAGCTCAGGCGGATAGAGCGGTGGTTTCCTAAACCGCGTCTTGCGGGGGTTCGAGTCCCTCCGGGTGCGCCAGAAAAGTGAAGAATGACGCGGCTTTCGGGGTTTTCCTGAAGCCGCGTTTTTCGTAAAAAATTTATTTTGGTTAATCTTTGGTTAATCTTTTTTGGTTGGTTAATCTTTTGGGGTGTTTTTGGAGCCGCGTAGGATGGCGTCAATCTCGGTTGCTGCCTGTTCCTGAAGGCCGGGTACGACGTGGGAGTAACGGTCAAGCGTGACTTGAATGCTGGAGTGTCCTAAGCGTTCCTGAACGATTTTGGCATGGACACCCTTGGTCAGAAGAAGCGTAGCATGTAGATGGCGAAGGTCATGGAAACGACAGCGACTAACTTCTGCTCGTTTTATAAGCCTATCCATCAACCCTCGTATATTGCCCTGTAAAACTTGCGTGCCGACACTCGTAGGAACTACTAGATCGTTGTGGTGCCATCTGTTTCCCTGAATCTCGATCTCTCTCTGTTGTTGTTCGTAATGGATACGCAGTTCATCAACGAGATATGATGGCATAGCAACCAACCGTCGTGAGCTTGCTGTCTTCGTGGTTTGGGATTTTTTCTTTCCTGCTGAACGTCGGACTTGGATCGTTCCAGTGTCGAGATTTACATCTGACCATTTTAATCCCAGAATTTCTCCGAACCTTAATCCTGTAGAGGCTCCTAGCAAGAATACCATGTAATAGCGGCTTCGTTCTTTTGCGACAATTAAGAACGAAGAAAGCTCGTCTTCTGTCCAAACATGAAACTCGTGTCTTCCTACCCTTGGGGGCTTCGCCAGTTCTGCTGGATTTTTTGCAATTAGTCCCCATTGAACTGCGTTTTTGAGAGTCTGGCTGAGTACCCGGTGTAAGTGTCCGATAGATTGGGGTGAGATTGCCTCTTCACTCTCCAAGTCGGCGTACATTGCTTGAATATGATCTGCTCGGAGTCTTGAAAGTTGGATGTGACCAAGGCGAGGCATGATGTGATTTTTGATGAGCCAAGAATACTGGCGGTACGTGCCTTCTTCTATCTGTGACTCTTTAGTTTTCAGCCACCGTTCCTCATACTCTGCTACAGTTTCCTTTCCTGCTCGAACGTATGTACCTGCATCTAGTTGAACCTTAATTTTTGCCCACTCCGCGTCAGCCTCTTTAGCAGTTGGATACGTTGGAGTCACTTTGTAGTCCTTTTTCCCATCTGGTTTTAAGCCAGCGTAGTACCTGTATCTATATCCTTTTCCGTGTTTTTCGCGATGCCCTTTCAATGCGAAACCCCCTTCCAAGGCTAACTACAATTAAATAAAGCATAGATAGATGCTTTTAATTTCTCAAGATGTTTAAAGCCGATGTCGCGTGTTAGGGACATAGAAACTAGAAAGATTTGAATTATGCCAGAAAATGTTTCAAATAGTTTTCGACAACACATTTGCGGATTAGGAGACTATTCATCCTACCGCCACAAGGAATAATAAAAAACATAGGGTCAAAATGACCCTACATTATATTTGTCGTTTGGATAGTTGTCAAGAAAAATATTTCAAAACTACCTTGACGAACTGTAAAATCGTGTCTATCCTTAGCTCTACACTCGTGATGACACATTAAATCGAGTTAAATCAAAGTTAGGGGAGAGATGAGGGGATGACTCAACTTTACACACCGCTGGAGGTCGCAGAAATCTTGAAAGTACACCGGATGACAGTGTACCAGATGGTACGGGAAAAGCAGCTATCATGTGTCCGTATCGGTAGTGCAATCCGCATACCGCAGTCAGCCATTGACGAGTTCATCGAGGCTAGCTTGGTTGCACAGCGATAACCTAGCAACCTTACCATGGACAAGCGGTCACCAATTTATCACCCACAATGGATAGGAGGGAAAACCCAAAATGAACAAAGACAAGTTTTCGGATGGACTGAAGCAAACAATCCTCAAAAATCGCAAGAATGCTGGTGCTGAACAGAAACTCGCTATGCTGACATCCCGGATTGACCAGATGGACGGTCAGCGTGGAGTGGTGGACAAGCGTCTACGACTGTTGGAAGGTGTATCTCGCGTTACCAGCGGCGTCGTCTTGGGGTTAGTAGCTAAAGCCGAAATACCGAACTGTGTTTCTTCGCGGCAAGACTGGGAGACGTACTGGCACACAAAGCGTTTGACTGCTCGTAACCGTCACGAGGGTCAGAAACTGGCCGATGCAGTCTCAGAGAAGATGAACGGGGACTACGCACGGTGCATCGAACGTATCGACCGTGGGGAAATCAAACAGAACAGCACGTATGGTCGAATCGCACCGTTTGGCATTGCTTTGGTAGAGGTAACTCGTGTAACTACTTATGCCCGTTCTTCTCGGTGGATGCCGTCGAAGGCGAGGGGGAGATTCTTGGTGCTGCCGGATGAGAATGGAGGTTGGACATTGGCGAACGTTTCAAAACATGCCGAAAACGTCTACGAGGCAATCAAGTGGCGTTGGGGTGTTGTGCCAGAAAAAATCGTCTGCCTGTATGACCGACGTTTGGCACTGGTGCAGGGAAAAGGCCCGAAGGGGTTGGAACATTTGCCTGATGATGTAAGTCGCATACCGGGTAAAGGCGAACGAGTGATAGTTGGTCGAGTGGCACAGGCTTTCTGATTCCAACCACGTCTGAAGTCAGGGGTGTAGACAAGCATATGGTCCATTGCCAGAGGACATCAAAAACGACCAACGGTGGCACGCTGGTCGAATGATAAAACCTCTTATTTTTGTCGAAATAACTCGATTTATCCCGAGGGCTGTTCGTAGCAGACTTCGGGAATTCCAAAACTAGGAGAGGGTTCTTTATGTCAATCCAAGACACTAACAATATGCCCTCTTATGCCGTATATGATAACACGGCTGTAGGGCAATCTGCAACAACGAGTCATAGTGACTCTACTCAAAATACCATAAGCGTCGATGTAGAGACGCTTGGAATAGTTCATGACCTTTGGCTGGCTGGACAGCCGGGCCATGCTGAGATTCGACCGATACCTAACAAGCAGTATCAATCTAACGCGGAAACTCGAAAAGCGTGCTGGAGAAATCGCACTAGCGTTGAAATTGGGAGCATCAACAGTAAAGCCGAATTTATTGAAACTGTGATGAGCATAGCCAAAGACCCTGAAATGGCGCATTCTGCTATCTGCTTTGGCATCTGCCCCCGAACTAAACCTTTGCAAAAACAGTGGGATGAGAAGGCAAATAAGACGATTTGGATTGGCGGTCGGAGCGAGGATGTCGTGATGTATCCCGGCGTTGTCTATGACCTAGACGACCATTCAGCCGAGGACGGAGAATCCTTGTCGCATGGGGCCGAAATGCTTCGTGAACTTAGTCAAAAAACCATTGACCCGACTTTTAAAGTCAAGAGTGGCGGCGGTAGTGGAGAGCATGGGTACTATCGTCTTCGTGAACCTGTGGACGTTGCAACAGGAAATCGTATTAATCGTAAACTCGCCAGACTCTTGCGGTCGGATATGAAAATCACTGACCCGTCGCACGTTATGCGGATTCCGGGTACATGGAACACCAAAACAGGCAACGTAGTTCCAGTAACGATTTTTGATGTCACTGGGGAACTACATGACCCCGTAGCACTTGAAACTGCTATAGACCTTGTTGCGCGGGAGAACGGAATCGACATTTCTGCTGACTACACACAATCTCAAAGCAAATCAGCGGAACGTAATGAGTGGCCCCCTGTTTCCATTGAAGAAGCCCGTCGAATCACGGAAGTGTGCGCTCGGATGGCTTACTACGCGACCCAAGACGGTGCAAACACCATGAGCTACTGGGAATGGTTTGGAATGGCAACGGTTTTGCACAGTCTCACACCTGACGATTCAAGCTTTTTTGACGAACTCTCACGGCTGTATGACGGACACGATGATAACCAAATCCGCGAGAAGTGGAAAAACGTCAGAAATACAAATCCCGTCAGTTGCGCTTGGTTTCAGGCAGAACGGCCTTTAGAAGTGTGCAAAACGTGTCGATTCTACCGAACAAATCGAGAGGAAGGTGAACGGATATGATGAGTCCATCAACAGCATTACGGATTGTGCTCACAAACGAAATAAGCGACCCATCGCGGTATTTCCCCGCTACCTCGCCTTCAGTTCATAAAAATAACGGACAAGCAGCCAAGAACAGCCAGACGGTGCAAAACGAGGCAGGTGAGGGAAGCATGGATATACAGAAAGCGGCGAACGAAATGCACAACACATACACGCAGGTAGGTGCTACTGTGGAGGCAGTTATAGATGTAACAGAGGAAGATGCAGAAGGAAACACGACAACCTCTACGGGAACGCAGGAACAATCAACGTATCAACAGCCGAACTTCCGCCTCGCCGCAGACAACATTACGCCCTTGATTGAGCAGAGTAAGGCTCTGGAAGAAAAACTGCGCAACGGTACGGATGGGCACGATGTTATGCACGAAGTTTTACGGGTTTTAACGGATATTAGAAAGTTAGACCCCATTCGTTACGGCATTGAGATAGATCGCTTGGTTGCTGCTGAGAATGCGGGGAAAAAGCGTGGTCAAGCCAAGTTCAGCGAAAAGAAACTTGAACAGGCTCTCAAAACATTTGCAGAACGTGAAGCGGCTGAAATACTCACGAAGATGACCACTGTTGGTGAAGTGTGGCCCGACGCACCAGAAGAACATCACGAACTGCCACTCCCTTCTGGCTACAAGTATTCCGATGATGGCGTTGAAAAATTTGTATCAACGGCACAGGGCAACATCGGTTTTGAAGAAGTTTCATCTCAACCATCGTACATGGCAGGTTGGCGCGAAGATATTACCACAGGTGAAATTCAGGCCGTCATTCGTACTCGCACTCGAAATCGTGGCTGGATCGAAATAACTTGCGCACCTTCCGATTTCAGTGATAAACGCAAAACTGCTGATCTGCGCAATGTCGGTTGCGATTTCTCAGAAGAGGCGACTTTTGGTAAGTTTCTGTTAGCTGCTTACACTCTGATCCGTACTCGATTTGGATTGGAGCCTGAACTTGGGACAAGCCGTTTGGGATGGCATGAAGTAAATGATCAGCTATTTTTCGTTTTTCCAGAACAAAGTTTCGGGGCGATGCCTGTTAAATTGATGGATGATAACCCCGATGTAAGAACAGATTTTTCGGTATGCGGCGACCTTCAAACAGAAGGTGAAGCACTGGTCAGTATGATGTTCAAATACGAAAAGCTGGCCTTTGCTGTTGGAATAGCCGCAGCATCCGTCTTGATGCGTCCTGCGAAACTAGCTGGTTTAGTGGATATGTTTGGAAGTTGCACCGAGTACGTTAGTGCAGGGACGAACACTGGCAAGAGCACAACTGTTCAGGCGGCGTTCTCGATATACGGCGATCCCCATAGCGTGCGTACATTTCAAACAACGCAGTTTGGGGCCACAAAGCAGTTTATCTTGCGGTCTGACCTGCCTTCTGTTTGGCAAGAGGCTCAAGCCGGAGAACAAAAAGCGAGGGATAATAACGCTGACCCTGCAATACTGTTGCATATTCTTGGTGACGGTGGCGGCAAGTTGATGGGTACGAAGAGCGGCGGCCTGCGCGGAAACCCGCGCATTTATGGGACGATGTTGCTTGCGAATAATGAGAAATTTGTTACTCCGGCAACGGCGAAACAGGGGGAGTTGCAACGGATTTTTTCGTTCGATCCACCGTTTCCTGATCCACACAGCGATAAAACCAATGAGCAAACGCGCAAAGGGGTTAAGCGAGACGTTGAAAAACTGAAACAAGAGTTATCAAAGCATCATGGCAATGGTGGGCGTGAGATGGTTCGCATGTTAATTGAGGTGGTGGGCGGGTCATGGGCCGCTCTGAAAGCCAAGGTTGAAGCGGACTTTACTCAACAGTACGAAGCTGCTTGCAAGGTCATACAAGAAAACGTTGAAAACCGCTCTATGCTTGAACGTCGCGCGAACATGGTCGCGTTGGCCCGAGTCGGATTGAAATACTTGATTGAGCTTGGATACGGCCTGCCTGAGCAGATCGCGGAAATGCTGTTCCGTGGAGTTGACGAATCATTTTTGGAGTTGATTGAGCATGAAACCGAACAAGCGGATACGCTTATTGACTCCAAAAAACACAAAAACGAGTTGATTGACTACGTTCAATCCAATCAAACCAAGTTCTTTCCATTTGAAATTAAACGTAGTGATGGTTTTATGGAGGATGGGAAACCAGTCTACAAGGAACCGGATGGCGGATACCTTGGAGGCGTGCGCAAGAAGAATGGGGAGCTTTGGATCGGTGTAAAGTCGCAGAAGCTCATGGAGTTGTTTGCCAAGTTTCAACGCTCCCACACTACTCTGATTTCGGCTTGGGCGAAGGAGTCAAAACCATTTGTTCTTACGGATGAAAAAGGCAAGCCTATCCAAAAGCAAGGACGAATCGGGCGGCGAGGAATTCAAGTCCGTCCAAATATGTACTTCTTCCGATTCAACGATTTTGGTTTGGAACTTGTAGATGAACACATCGAAGCTATCGGTAGCCTACCCGATGACTTTTAACACCCTTTGACAACTTCAAAAACCCGGAGAATCTACTGCCACAGGTTCTCCGGGTTTTTGCGTGCTTAGAGGTGTCAAACCCGTCAAAGGTGGGGGTTTGACACCTCTTAAACTACTTGCAGTTAGGTGAACGGGCGTTGTCAAACCCGTCAACCCCTTTTTGCGGATCACCATATATACGTATGAGATATTTTGTTCTTGATCGCTTCAATGAGGCTATCAAAATCGAAAATACATTTTGCAGTTAGTTTTCTATATATGGTATGCAAAAAGGGTTTGACAGGTTTGACACTACTTTTTTAACCTACTGCGAGTAAGGCAAAAGGTGTCAAACCCCCACCTTTGACACCCCCTTGACGGGTTTGACACCCCGTTCTCCGCCACTCCATAACCCTGAAACCCTGCCATGCCTTCATGCCAGCTTGCCAAACACCTTTACGCCAGAACCGCCGTCACCGTGCCTCCCTGAAACTGCGATTGCAATTGAAGCCTACGAAACTCCACAGAGAACGCCGAAATCTGCCTTACCTCCTAAAACACCGCCACCCGCAAACCCCGCGTCCACCAAGCATCTGTTTCCCGTTCCTTGAACCCCGTGACCCCTGTTGACCCAGATTCATCGCAGGGAGGGGGGAAAACTACTATGTGCGTTGTTCAACCGCGACCCGCAAACCCGCGAATGGCAAGGACTTGTCACTGGGTCATCAAGTATGCAAACGAGCATTTTTAAGGAACGAAAATTCTTGAAAAAACGCCTTGACGTGCCAACATTTGGACTGTATTATATATTTAATAGGAAATATATGTCCTTTAAAATGAGGATGTGAACGGAAGTGTCAATCATCGATCTGGATCGAGCAATCGTTAGGACGGGCGGCAAGTTCGACTCTATGGTGGAGCGTTGCTACTATCGTCCTGTACAAGGCGAGGCGTTAGTTTTCCCGATTGCAGCGCAAATCCCCGGTGACATTCTTGTGCAATGTAGGGGAGAGGATGCCGTCCTCGCGTTTTTAACGCTGTCGCACTACGCTCAGTTGGACGACCAAACGAGGCTCGAAAAACGTTTTGCCTGCGCAGTTCAGGCGGCGGAGCCGCACACAATGAGGGGTGAGGATGTCAGCATCGTTGTTGGCGACCGGGTGTATATGGACAACCACGGCGGTAAAGCCGAGGAACCGTTGATTTATGACGCTACAAACGGGCGAACACTGTTAGCGTCACTGGTCGCAAATGGCGACCTCAAGCTGTGGGAAAGAGCCGATAGTCGCATACTTCGATGGAGTACGTCTGGCGCAGGAACCGTGCTCAATCGTGCTTGTAGCAATTGCCTGTTCAATCGCACATCCGGTGGACAAGGGCCGTTTGCCGATCACTGGTGCCACTTGGACTTGCTTGATGTGGATAACGACCGCTCCAAACACTGTGCGAGTTATAGACTCCGACAGGCGCACCCTAAACCTGCAAGCGAACGGTACGTCAGGGTTCATGCCGAGGACATCTGGATTCCACCATTTGCAGAATACCCACAGGGTCCGTTTTCAGTGGCGGCAAGCGACAAATGAGGTGACATTACGTGACGGACAAGAGAGGCCGAGGGAGGCCACCCAAAGACCCGGCAGGGCGGCGCGTTGCAAAGATAAGTACCTATGTCTCGGATGAAGTTGCAGAAGCATTAAGGGCTGAGTCCGACGTTCGTGGGATGACGATCTCAGAACTGGTTGCAACGGTATTGGAAGGACACGTTTTTGGTGACAAAAAAGATGTTCAGTTACCGCCAGTCCCACGCGATGCTATCTACTCGGTGATGCGGGCTTTAGCCGAAGAGGGATTGATTCTTGGTGCGAATGTGTCACCAAAAACAACACCTAAAACAATAAGTAGTGCGAATTTGTCACCAAAAACCTCGCCTCCTTCTACCACGGGCGCAATAGCCGGGGAACAGCGCGACGATGAAAGTGTCGGCAATGTAGCACCAAAAACGAGGAGACGAGGCAAAGGAGGCGGAGCGACATGATGCTCAAATACCTAAACCCAGAAACCTCGTATTCCTCTACGGAGCGAGTGCTGGCAGTGATTGGCACAGGAGCCGTTCGGCGTGACCAGTTGCTTTATTTGCTGTCACCGTGTATCCAACGTGCTCGGACAGATCAAGTGTTGCATCAATTGCGACAAAAGGGGTGGCTCAAGACCTATTACACGTCTGGAAATGGTGAAGCAATTTACACTTTGTCCAAGAGGGGACTTCAACAAGTTGGCGAGGACGATGCAAAGCCAATTCGTCAGCGAATCGGCTACCACATTGCAGTCAACGATGTATTGGTACATTGCGTCGATGAGTTTGGTGTCAATGGATGGGAGTGGCATAGCAGACCTGAAGACTCCGAAGTAATCCCGTCAGCGAGGGTGCAAACTGGGGCGGGCCAATGGCATATCGACGTGGACGATGGGACAAGGCTTTCTCGTCAACTCTACGACAGATGCCATCGATTCAAGCGGCTGTTGTCCCAGTCGGGACGACCTGAGAGGGTGTTGTTCGTCGCTCAGACACGGGAGCGTGAACAGTATCTGAAAAACAGGGTTTTAGGGTTAAGCAGTAAAGGTGTTCAGTTCTTTGTCTGTAGGGTGGATCAGGTAGCAGAGTTTCTTGCAGATGCAGCAGTTGCGACGAGCTGATCCAAGAGCCATAGCAGACTCATAACAAGACGCAAAGCCGGAGAGGTTGGGAAGACCTCGGAGGCGGTAACCAAGAACCATGTCTCCGAAGGAGACTCATGCCGTAGTAGGAGCAACGAGAACCCATTTTATCGCCTTTTTATCTCTTTTTTATCTCCTTTTTATCACGTTTTTCTATTGGGTCATTGTGGTTTTGTCATACAGATTCAGTTCAAGTGAAGGAGTGATCAAAATGAAACGAAATCACGTTCTCAAGGCGTTTTCAGCAGGTTTGATAGCCGCAGGTGTGTTGGCATCGTTGCCAGCCACTGCGAATGCTGCGACAACCAAGTATTATCCAACCAAAATCGAAATCAATGGCACTGATGTGGCAAATCCGGGGCATCTAGTTTCACCTGATCCGTTCAGCGGTGGGAGTATTCAGACGAGCTACCTCCCAATCTGGTACGTCGATGAGGCTTTGCAAAAGCTCGGCATCACGCCGAGTTGGGGCGGTAGTAACGGAATTCTCAGTCTTACCGTGCCAAGTACGTTTAACATCACATACCCGGCACCGCCTACTCCCATGGCTATCAATTCGTTGAATATGAAGATCGAAGTGAACGGGCAAGTTGTGACCTATGCACCCCGACAGACCGCGAAGGACGAGGGAACAACAATCGAGACAACCTATGTGCCAGTTTACTACCTCGAAAAAACGCTTAAAGCCATTGGGATTACGGTCGGATGGGACGGGACTTCGTGGACGATGGCTTACACTGCGACACCCCCGAGTACGCCTAGCATACCAAGTGGAGATACCAAGCTGGCAGCGGCTCTTGCTTTCGCACAAGCGGCAGGTATCAAGCCAAACCCGAACGCGGGTGCGGACAAATTCAGCGACGTACCCGCCTCAGATTGGCCCCTGATCAGTAGTTTGACTAGTAGCTACACATGGGTCAATCCAGTAGGTTCATCCGATTCAATGTCGGTAGGTTCGCCGCTCTTCACGCCAGACAGTGCGAGTTCTTTTGGCGCAAATGATCCAGTAACTTTGACCGACCTTGCTACGGCGTTTGAGGTGTATTCGGGTCTGCAAGCCGGACACAACGCATACTTGCCGGGTGGTTCTTTGCAATCATTTGCGCAAATTACAGGACTCACAAAAAACGTCAACGATACGGGCAACCTCAGTCAGAGCGACATTTCGACGATGATGAGAAACTTTCAAGCCATTGAGAGAGGTTACATTTCACTCGGTGGCAACAAGTATCAATTGGTTTACCGCCCTGCGGCCCATGCGCACTTTTGGAAGACGAATATCCCTGCGCAAACCTATGCCAATGATTGGGGAAGCGCGATCAAGGTGATCGACCAGACGACCACGAGTTACGAGAACGGTACGTTCACGACGCAGATTCCGGGTTACAGCGACAGCCATACTCCGTCTGGGAACTTTATCGAGCTAGCTGGAATCTCAAGCCCAGAGCAGGTTTCGATGGACAGCGGTAAGACGTGGACAACTGTTAGCGGGCCGTTGGGGTACGACAGCCTGAACGGCCAGTTTGGAGGACAGGCTTTGGCTCCTTCATCGGTTTTGATCAAAGATGCAAACGGTGGCGGGGTAACAGTAGGGTACGACTACAATGGGCAGACTCAAGGTTTTGCAGTCGGCGGAATGGTGATGGATAACGGTCAGCTAGTTGCATCGTATCAATGACCCGTTTTCGTCCGTCAGTGGGGGCATTTAAGTACCAAGGAACATGAAAAACAAAGATGTTTTCAAACCGCATTCTCTCGTTTACGAGAATGCGGTTTTTGTCGTACAGACGGCGATTTGGTGAAGGAAGGTGAGTCGGAAATGGAGCATAGAAAACACCGCAAACCTAATACAGTCATTGCCTTTGCAAGGCATAAACCTGTCCATCTCTCATTTCTAGCCGTTTTGGTGTCTGGGATTGGAATTCTCACAGCGTTGCACTCATTTGCCAATACTCCCTTACAATCTGACGGGGGTATAAGTTCCTACGCGCAACCGGGACAACCGCCAACCACTCCAAACGGAGGTGTCACGGGAAGTCCAGCAACTTTGTACCCGCAATCAAGCTCAACAGACCTTCCCAGTAAGGACACTGGGGGATTTTCCACCGCAGACTATTACATCGACCAAAAAGTGACCGTTGATGGGCCGGGGCAAAACCTCTCTAGTCCTAATGCTTGGTTGTTGCATTTTGACATCACCGCAGACAGTGCCGGAACGAGGCTGCAAGGGAATAACGGTTACGAACAAATTACTTCAACTTTAATCACTCCGTGGATCGATGCTGTAGACGGATACGGCGGTTCTGGTGGGGCAACAGAATCGCAATTCGATACCTTTCTACGCGGTGAGGTAGAACAACAAAAAGCTATTTGGGCGAAGAGCAACTTGTTCAACGGCGGCAACACCATCACAACCTACGACCTCCCAACACTCATTTCTGACGCGGGGGGCGCGTTCAGTGGCAGGTATGCAGGAATAGGAACTACCGAGGGGCCGAAATTCTTTTGGACTTACGCACCGCAGGCTAAAGTCGTTGTTCCGCCGCAGACCATCACTGGCAAAGCCGGGGAAAAAATCTACTTTAACAACGAAGTTGCCATCCAGACCTACCATTCAACGTATCATTGGGAGTATGTGGAAGTTGATGGGCCTAATGGCACACCCGTCGTCCCGGCGACTGCGATTCATTTACAAAATACTGCGACAAGCAGCCATACGGTGTACCAGACCCCCGGCGACCCGACCAGCCCCAAAATGACGGAGGTAAACGGCGGCAACAATGACCCCGGCAGTGTCGCCCCGCGCTGGCACTACTGGGTCGATGGAACGGGGGAAACAGGTTGGGGAACTGGCAACGTCCCACAAAATCAACAGGACTACATTCGGTTGCCCAGAACTCTTGCACCGGGCCAGTACAAGATAAAGTTGTGGGCAGCCGATTATTACAACAGGGTTACCGCAAGTCCTGCTACTGCCACTTTCACGGTTGGCAATGGTAAGTCGACTTCTGGAATAACCCTAACAGTGAACGGTGGTAACACAGCCATTGAACCTATAGGCACAGCAGTCAATCTGACCGCAACTGTCAACACACCGCCGCCAGCCGGACACCAGTGGCAAATCATCATCGAGGACAACAACGGCAGCACCATCGGAAGTGGTAGAGCACAAGCATCCTCGTCATTTGGCACGCAGACTACTTTTTCGACCACGGCTGACAGCCAGACCTCATTGAGCGGCGAACAGTACACGGCGTACCTCTACGATGAAACTACGGGAACCAGTGTACCAAGTAACGCGGTGACAGCTTCGTGGACTAATTCAGGAGGTGGTACTGGTGGCGGTGGTGGTGGTATCTGTCCAGCCCCATATATCTCCGGGCAACAGTGGGTAAACGATGGCGGGGGCAACCAAACGCTCAAGTGGGTATTGAACACACCGACACCGCGTTATCACTGGGTTGGCCCCGCAAAGCATCGTCGTTATGTGTTTTGGTACTGCCAAGACGTTCAAACGCCAGAATCAAAATACTACCCTGCACAAGTCGGCTCAGGGCAGGTTACAGGATTGTCATACGACCCCGGCACCCCAAATTACCTATGGCTTCCAACGTCCGTTCAACAGTGGTCGCTAGGTGCAAATCCCGGCGGTTTCTGGTCAATTTTGAACGCGGCTCACGGCTGGTCGGGCTTTGAGCAAGGCGGGCCGGACGCCAGCCAAGTTACGGGGAGTTTCATCATACGGGGGCAAAAATATTTTTCCTATGGTTCTTCTGCTCAATCGCCTTGGGTATGGGCAAGACCAGACAGCGGAGTGGGTTTTCGTGTCAAGTGGGTCGGAAGCCCTGATGCAATTCCTCAGTCGGGCAGCGTTTTGTACACGATGATCAATCCATCGGACGGGGCGAAGCGGCAGTGGAGCCAAAAACTCATACTGAACGGGTCTACCCTTTACAACCAAGGAACGCAGTTCCAAAATCTAACCCCACCGAGTGACGCGGAAGAATTCGTCTCAGCGTGGAGCCAGATTCCTAAGCACGTATTGGGCGCGTCCGGCCCCGAACTCGCGAACTGGTCGCTCAGTTCGTCGCCACAAACGGCCTTCAACAACGGGGCGCACATATCGGTGCAAGTGCAAATCAACACCACGGCAGGAACCGTCACCTACAACGTACCTAGCATGGTTTGTTTGTTCAGCTACCCCGCGTGGTACATGAACCAGATTCACAGCACCACTGCGAACGGTCAAACCTATGTAGGCACTACACCTGCAAAGGACGGCCCATAATAAACCTTGCGACACTTCACAGCGTTCGGCACATTCGCCGGACGCTGTTTTTCACTCGAAACCCCGACTGGAGGCGGTTTTTGTCATACAAGCACTGGTAGGACAAAGGGAGGTTTTCGCAAATGAAAAAACGACTGATCGCTACAAGCGTAATCGCCTTGGGTGCGTTTGTTGGACTAACTGGATGTGGACAAGTACCAACCAAACAAAATACACCGACGCAAACACCAGTGGCAAACATCACATCTACTGGACACACAGTCCGTATCGACACAAAGACTGGAACGCAGGACAGTGGCATCGCGCAGGTGACATTATTAAGTCCAGTGGGCAACTTATATCAGTACGCTGTTCCCGTGTCCGATGGCAACATTCAAGACACGCTCACTGTCCCTTGGACGGGAAAAACGAGTGTTGCAGTCACAGATGGCTCAAAAATGATTGAAAACGTTGATGCAACAGTTAAAGGGCCAGCCTTATCGGAGCAGCAGCTAGACCTACTGCCGTCGTACCTCATGGACTCCAACATCCCGACAGTGGCGAATCAAGCCCATGCCATCGCATCGAGCGTCGACGAAACCGAGCCTGCACGAACAAAAGCGGTTGCATCCGCGACAATGCAGTGGGTCAAGCGACACATCCACGCTACAAACCAAGCTCAACCCGCAAGAGCCGACCAGACGTTGGCAAGTGGAAGCGGCAACCAAGCGTCTCGCGCAGCCTTAGCAATCGCGCTTCTGCGGGCAGATAACATCCCATCTAAAGCCGTGCAGGCCCAAGTGATGAGCCACGGACTGTATAGCACCAGCTACGCTGTAGACGCTTGGTTGAACGGCAAATGGACAAACATCGGAACCCCCTAACCGGGGGTTTTTCAATCTGACAGGAGGTGCAACACAATGAGGATTATATCAGGCGGCGGAACGGCAAGCACCATTGCAACCAACATCGCTTCAACGCCCGCAGGAACGGGGCTTTTTAGTGCCAAGGACACGGCATTCCCGAATTGGAATCTCCCCGATCCATCGGCCTATCAGTGGACTTTACCCAACAACTCGCACTGGTACAATTTCGGGGCCAATATTTCCCGAGGCGTGTTTTCTTTTGTTGCAAACACCCTGCTAGAGTTGATTTCGTGGATTTTGCACATCGCGATCTTGATTTCGTCAAAATTCAGTGACCCTTCATGGATTACTGATCCTGTCGTGACCCGCATATCAGGAGTTTTCAAGAGCGGATACAACGACGTGTTTTTGCGGTTTCTCCCTTTCCTCGTCATGATGATGGTCGGCTATTTGGCTTGGAAATATGTCGTTGGTCATCACGCAAAGATGTTGACTGGGATAGTCAGCACGCTTCTCGCGACAGGGCTGGTAACTTTCTTTTTCTTTGATTTTGGCAACGTCTTTTCATGGGTCAACGGAGCCGGAAACCTTGTCACAGATACAGCGTCGTCGGCAGTCGCAAGTACAGTAGGAACGAGCGTTGGGAGCGAATACGATGTGCTGTGGAACAACTACGTCGTCTTTCCGTGGGAGTATGGGCAATTTGGGCAGATTTCAGGAAATATTAACGATTTTAACGTCAACCCGAACTTGCTAAACAACCAGCAGTACACCTATCAGCCTGATCCCACAGTAACGAATCCGAATCCCGGCCAAGAACCGCTTCCAACCACAGAAACGATAAATGGAGTGAATTACCCGACCAACTGGGTTCGATTGTTTTTGGATACCACCAACTCGCAAGGGCGGTCAGACTTGGAAAACATCTTAACAACAGCAAAGCAGCCTTTTGTAAACCCACAGATGAGCGACAACGCTGTGTTAGCTGCCAACCCGTTCTCCATGATTCCTTTTCTTGTCATCGAGCTATTACTGCTCATTACACCCGTGATCTTCCTCTGCTACGTGGGCTTCCAGCTTTTCGTCCGGGAGTTACTTTTTATCGTTACTGTCTTGATGGGGATAGTGACTGTTCCGATGGCGTTCGTTCCCGAAATCGGATGGCGCATTACGGCGAATTGGGCGCGGGAAGCTGTCGGGCATCAGGTTGAGAGGTTGGGTAACGCCGTGTATGCGGCCCTCTTGTTTAGCGTTGCAGGGATAATCACGGTCAGCATCGGAAGCTCGGAAGCCAGCATGATGCTAGGGTTTCTCGTTGATTCGATTCTGTTTGCTGCCGCCATGATTTACAGGCAAAAGGTATTCAGCATAGCGGTGAATCCGCTGTCTGACTCCGTTCGAGGCGTTGACACACAGAACCGCCCGTTGACCGTCGATGAATACTTGCAACAGCAGGCTGAAGCAGGGGAGCACGGCGGCGGTCGCCGCACCCTTAAAGGTACGACTATCCATGGTAAAGGCAAGCTGTCGGAGCATTTTAACCACATGGAAGTGCATGAGGAACAACATCATGTGAACTTGCCGATAAGCCACAGGGCGGCTGACGCTCATCGTGTGATTGGTAGTGACGAGCAACCGCAATTCACAATGCCACATGAGCAGAAGCCGGTAAGTGGTAATTCATCGCATTTAGCGGACGGCTTCAAAGATTCCGAAAGTGCCGCTAAACGCCAGAAGTTTGTGAGAAATTCAAAAGACCTGAGAACCGCCTTGGGGAATGCGGTTCAACGGCATTTTGACAGCCTGAGCAACCCGGAACCACCTTTGACCCACGAAGAGCGCATTCGTCGCCGTGAAGAACGTGCGCGAGGGCTGGAGGGCAAGTTGCATAAACACAGCGTAAGGGCGTTGCATCGTTCCGTCAGTGCCTTAACGTCGCGACCAAAACTAGCTGATGCTGCAACTTCACCGAATGATCCGCCTGACAACCCACCAGCCGCGCCGCCAGCAGACGCGGGAAACGGCGATGACAAGCAGCGTAAGACGATGGTGACGCCCGATGGCCAGCAAACTCAAACGGTGGTTACGGATGCACACGGAAAGGAAATCGCCATCGAGCCGCCAGTAGTCGCGCGGCCACGGCGTGACGAAGCGGAGGTCATTACGCCGACTCTGGCTGAAGGTTTCAACGTGCCACAGGTGCAAGATGTTGACACTACATCGCAGCAGCAAAGCCATCCGACCAGTGTGACACCGCCAGAACGAGCACGAGAACCTGAACAACCAGCACAACCAGCACAACCTACTCTCGCAAGTGGATTCAACCCCGAAGCGCAACCGGAACCCGAACCAGCATCCAGCCAGGCCCGGTTATCTGCTGAGAAACCCTTGCCGAAGATGGGTGAGAACGGCGCAGCTTCAGAGGCTTCTTCAAGTCCCTTAGAGGCTCCCACCCTTCAAAATGACATAAATATAAATGGGCAGGTGGCATCACAGAACGCACCACAACCGAATTCTGAGGCCGTGGCACCCGTGTCAACACGTCCACCACAACCTCACCGAAGAACACTGCCAAGTAACGTGACGCCGCTTGAACAGGAACGCCAGCATCGCATCGAGGTGGAGGGAATGCAGCGCGAACAGCGGTCGCAGCGTAGGCAAGCACCACAGCAAGGGCGAAGGGTTGCGAGGGTCAACGAGAGAACTCCGCGCCCGCCAAGACCGCGTGGGCCAGAACTTTGAGGTGTCATGCGGAAGTCGGGTAGGTGTAAGGGAGAGTGGTGGCAGTGACGAAACGACGGATGAGTAAAGCGGATAAATGGCTGGTAGCGTTGGACGAGTTGTCGGCAAGGTTCGGTGTGGCGTTGGTTGAAGTTTGGGATGGGGCGCGGATTCAGGACGTGAAAAGCGGCAAGGAACTTGGACGTTCTCTTGCTTACGTTTGTGGCCTCTATACGGCGCATAAGCCGCGTTCCACGAAGCACGAGGACACTGAGGCACCGCAGAGAGCGCGGGATGTTCAAGGATTTGTTGAGGAGCTATGCGAACTGTCAAACGCCCTTGGCGTGCGACTTGAGTTGCGCTCTGCTCCTGTGATGTTGATGAATACGGAGACGATGGAACCGCTTGGTCGGTTGTTGACTACAACAGACGGATACACTGTGCATGAATTGCAACCAGCGTAAAACAACTATAAAAGCCGATCTCGCATTCTGGCGGGGTCGGCTTTTATAGTTGTTTTAAGAGATTCACGAATTCATCTACTGTCATGCCAGAACTCTTAATCATGCTTCGCAGTGTACCGGGTTTTAAGTCCCTGTTTCCATGAATGGGGATGGGAAACGGATCGTGTCCCGGCTTGTGTACGATATGGTGAGAACCATTGATACGTTTTACTGTCCACCCGGCCAGCAGGAATGCCTTCAAAGCATCTTTGCCGGAGACGTTTGGTAACTCCGGCATGTCAGACCTCCACGTACTTCATATCAAGCGTTTCTGGCAAACCGAGTTCACGCCGTGTTTCCACCAGTCCTTCTATGGCCTCTCGAATGTTTGCCAGTGCTTCCTCAACTGTATCGCCTTCTGAAACACAGCCCGGAATAATCGGGCACTCCACGACATATCCGCCAGTCTCGTCCTCGCGTAGCACGACAGGATACTTCATCGCTGAATCACCACCTACACTGCTAGGTATATGTGATCCATCGTGACCATATCCACGGCTTTTGAGACTTGCCGTCCTGATTCTTCGCTGAACACCCATGCGACTTGACACCTCGCTCGTTCATCCTCTTAGTATCAGTATAGCACTGGTGCAAACAGTTGAACCACCATGCGGTGGGGCGGTTTAGCACCGACTCCGAAAGTCAAAGGTTGCCGGTTTGTGGGCACATGAAGTCAAAATGACTCCTGTTTTATGGATGATGAGGAAAAGTTTAGAGTAAACCTCGATTACAGCATCGCCGCATTCGGCCCCATTTTGGCCTGAGAGCGTTTTTCTTCGCAAAGTCGATAGATTTGGTCGTCTGAGCTATTTGAGAGGCAAATTTCGCCCTTTATGGCCTAAAGTTGTTTTCGACTATTAGAAAACAACATCGGGAAGTTGTCATGCGCGCTCTGGACAGGTGAAAGGAGCGTGCATACATGGCTCAAAAACTAAGTGAGACGCTGTATTTCGCGTATGAGCCGAAGTCGTTCAACGAAAAGCCCATCATGTACGAAGTCGCCACTGACGAAGGGTTACAAGAAGTCGCCCGACTTGCGATGCAGCAAACTGGTTACATTTACTTCGTGTCGGCAGAAGAATTCAAAGCGACGACAGGAGTTGAATGCTTGACCGACGATTGCTTCAGCGGCAGGCCGATTGGTGCGGCTTGGGATGCCGCGAACGATTTGGTTTTCTATGTTGCGCTGTAGCTCCAAAACCTCGAAACAGCCTCAATCCCTTGTGCCAGAAGGGGTTGAAGCTGTTTCTGTGTTGTCCTCTCTCAGCCGCTCCCCGCTCGTCCTACTCTCCCAATAACACTCCTTCAGCGGCTTTTAATAGTCTCTCAGGACGTTTGCAGGTTAAAATGGCATAGTTGCCCATAAACGTTTGAGAACGCATTTTGAGGCCGTTTCTGAGCGTCTGGTGACGTGTTAAGAGGGGCAGCGTACGTCGTTGGATTGAACCGTTTCGTGGGCAGTGCAAACGGCGAAAAAAGATAACCTCATCGCAGGACGAGTGCCATGAACATCCTCAAAACATAAGTGGAGTTATTTTGACCCTGTCACAAAAAACACCGATCCCGGTCACAAAACAGGCGATCTTGGTCATAGAAACGCGATTCTTGGTCACAAGACACACGTTCTTGGTCACAGAAAAATGGAAAAAGCGAGTGCGCGAAAACGGGAGAAATACTACTCGCACTAGTATATATATAATAATATTATTTCCATAAATATTATATATATAGGGGTTTTGTGACACCCTCTGCAAAATGTGTGTATGATCACGTGCGAGGTTTTTTCTCTTTCCCATTTTCCATCTCCCCTTTATTAGTTTCCATTTCCAACTTCCATGACCACATGATTTTATAGACGCAGATATATACACACATATTTTTTTGAGGGTGTCACAAGTACCAAAAAATCAACGATTTTTTCCAGAAAAATGCCGAGTCATCCTACTGTCCCAATGAATCACTTCCAGTTTTCGTAGACCAAGACGCTCGTTTTTATGACCACGAACAATGCTTTGATGACCCAAGACGAGTGCTTTTGTGACACGCTGAGCCATGTTTTACGACCGTAATCAGATGATGGAAAGAGGTCAAAGCGACTTCAAAATAACTTTTTTGTTCACCATGTTGCAAATGTGTTGCTATTCGTGTTCCTAAAAAGGAATGTCCAATTTTCAGTTGGTGTTTGATTTTAATTCGTATTTATCTTGTGATGTGACGATTTTAATTACTAAAAAGACATTAAAAAATTAAATTTGAGTTAATTACGTCGTGTAATTAGTTCATTGATGCGAAGTTTTATGTAATTTTTGTGTTGACCGTCCCAAAACTTGGAGTTAAAATATAGTTATCATAGTTTACATTTTGAAGAGTTTGTATGAACTTAAAAGTAATTTCGGCTCAGGAGGCATGTTGAAGATGGCTATGACTGTGCAGCAGTACGTTCAAGACTTACTCGATAAGCATGGCACCACGGGCAAGTTTGTTGCAGAGAAAGCCGGTATGAGTGCCAGCTACTTTTATCGCGTACTAGGCGGAGAGAACATTTCCCCCAAGTTTTTGCGCAAAATTGCGCCCCATGTTCGCGGAGCGAGTGTTCACCGCATGATGGTGTTAGCCGATTATCTACCAGACGACGAGGGAGGGGAGCACGAGTCTCTGGATGATCTGAAGGTTCGAGTCAACGACTTACGGGACAAGCTAGGTACTGCGCTCGAAAAGTACATAGGAAGTACGACGGACGAAATTTTGGATGTAGTATATGCAAAGAAGTTGTTGCAAGTGTTGGTAGATAAAGTTGAAACAGGTAAAGTGTACGAACAATTCGGCTGGCTTGATAACGCTAGTTGCATGGAAATGGTGAGTAAGCTGTGGCGACTGGAAGAGGCGCAGGGAAAACTCTTTACCCCGTTAGTCGAGGAGTTAGGGCAGAAAAACATTGAGGCTCAAGAAGATAAAGGAAATGTGGAATATGACTTTGATGACTGACGCAACAATACCCCGCCTTCGGCCTAAAACCGTGGCGGGGTTCGTCTATGATATGCACCAATCATAGAGTCACTATGACCCAATGTTACCAAATATTGACATGTCGTTAGAAGAATGCTATTATGTCCACGTGGCCGAACCGACGCATGGGACGGGCCTACGAGACTGGGACGATTGGGGAGATGGGGACGATTGGAACATCTGACTTTAAGTGAGGAACTGTGTGAAGCGATAATCGACCAACTTGCGAACGATGATAACAGTGACTATGCGCAAGCCAACACCCGTCTAGTCAATGAAATCTACGAACTGGTCGGTGAAGATGAGGAAAAATTGGCGCGGATCAATGATGCTTTGGTCGCTTTTGAGAACTCGATAGTACGCCCTGCGTACAAAGTAGGTTACGATGATGCGCGGGCGAATAGTCAGCCGATCTCTGCTGCTCTGTAAGTTGCTTGGCGATAATTCAAAACCCCGCACCCGGTTCGGTGAGCCGTGTGCGGGGTTTTTCTTCTCGATTATTTGATATTGGTCAAGACTGCCGTGATGCTTCTTGGGCTTACGTGGAACACTACGCTGTCTGGTCTACCGCCTAGAGGTCAGGGGTTCAACAGTGAACCTATGTACAATCCGGCAAGTGCCCCAATGACAATTCCAACGTTAATCATAAAACTGACGATTGGCTTTGGCAGTCTTGAGAATAATAGTTTCATTATGAATCCGCCCGCGATACCAAGCACCAATATACTAACGATATATTCGATGAGTCCGGGCATCATAAAATTGAAGTTGAATCCTTTAGGTATAATGCTCACACTTTACCCTCCCACTAACTGATTCGAGCAGTCGGTATGATTTCCTTCGGCGAGTACGATGATAAAACCAATAGTCTACCATGTATTGGCATGATATATAGTAAGGGAATCTAAAACGATCCTTGGGGAGGATGTTCGGTGAAAGAAGTCTTGCTTTAACTATCCAACGTATAAGACGGTGCAGGGCAATACGCAGGTGTATGTCGAGTCGATTGACAAGAAGTACAGCATTGATTTTGGTGTAAAAGATGGAAAAGTAACAAGGATCATTTTGACGAATGAAAATCCGTAAATGACAAAGGCACCGACCGTAGTTGGTGCCTTTGTTTGTGGGGCTGCCCTTTACGGCAGCAGTTCTGGCACCTTTACCCCAAACTGCACTCTCCATTTGTCACGGTAGACCTCGTAGAAGCCTTCACTGTCCACTTCAACAACTCGCAAACTATAATCCGCGATACCGCGCACACAGAACCAAGCGGCGACGAGCGGGATTTCTTCGCGGGCGATGAGAAAGCGGTCAATCTGACCCCCTGCGAAGGCGTAAAGGTGGTCACGTAACATATTGCATCCCTCCAACGCGAAAGGCCGCCAGAACGAGTCTGGCGGCCTTCATGCGGTTAGTTCAACTGCGACTTGATTTGGGCTGCCGGAACAAACCGTACTGTGCGATACGCTTTCGCCTGCATCACTTCGCCCGTGACCGGATGGCGGCAGCGTCGGGCGGAGTGTTCCGAGATTGTAAACGTACCAAAACCACGCAGGCTGACTTTTTCTCCGTGCGACAATACGTTTTGAACGGTTTCTTGCAGGGCTGTCAGCATCTTATTTGCGACTGCCGGAGACACGTTTGCACCGATTGCAATGCTTTTGATCAACTCTGACTGGTTCATTTGACATTCCTCCTTGTCAATCCAGAGGCTGTATGACAAAAACTCGAATGGGATGGGTGCTCAGGAACGCAGGTACTGGTACACGGTCTCACGGCTGATACCATACTCGCGGGCCAGAGCCGCCTTTGGTTCGCCGTTGTCTGCACGTTGACGAAGTTCTTCCGCTTGTGCCCGAGTCAGAGAGGGTTTACGGCCTTTGTACACTCCCTTTTTCTTCGCGATTGCAATTCCTTCGCGTTGGCGTTCGCGAATGAGCGACCTTTCGAACTCAGCAACCGCGCCAAGCAGGGAAAGCATGAGCATAGACATAGCCGAGTCATTGTCCCCGGTAAATGTTAGGTTCTCCTTAAAAAACTTGACCTGAACGCCCTTGGCGGTGAGTTGCTTAACCAACGACAAGAGATCGCCGAGGTTACGTGCAAGCCTATCCAAGCTGTGTACCACCAATGTGTCACCAGAACGGACGTAGGCCAGCATCCGTTTAAGTTCGGGGCGTTCCGTATCCTTGCCACTCAATTTGTCCATGAACTTGCAATCAAGTTCAACGCCTTCCAACTGTCTGTCTTCGTGCTGGTCAATTGACGACACTCGTACATATCCAACTTTCTGTCCGTTCATATCCAAATCCCTCCAACCTGTCAGAGATAGTTGTAAGAGGTGGGATTACAAGCGTCAGTTAATTCCACCACCTCACCCTATCCGGGCAGGTATGACAAAGATCAGGAGTTGTTACGGTTGGGTAGACCTCAAGCTGACACAGTGCGGAATTCGAAGAGGATTCACTACATATCATCACGAATATTTTTGAGACAAGTAGGTAGGGCACGTGAACAAGTTCAGGGAAGAATCGTTAGAGGCGCGATTTAAAAGGAGGGCATCCTTATGCCACTGGGAAGTGGAATTTCACTGGATATAGGGGAGTTCATGCGGATGGCTGGTGAACGGTTCTCGGTTATCAGGAATGACGAGGTAGTGGGGGATGTTCAAGGGATCAGAAATTCTGAAAAGTCACCTAAACGGAACTACATTGGACTGTATCCAAATGCTGATGTTCAAGACGGAGACATCTTGCGCAGCGAGGTGTCACAAGAATTGCTCTATGTCGAAGAAGCATCACCTGATGTTGTTGGTGGACAACTGTTTCAGCGCAAGGCGTATTATTTGACTGAACGTGAAAGGAAACAGGAGTTCAAGATGCCTTCTTCTGCAACATTTAATATCCACAATTCACCCGGCTCCATCATTGGAAACCAGCAGACGGCCACGCTAAACTACAACACAAGTGTACAGGATTTGATGACCCTTATTGATCAACATGAAACACTGGACAAAGAGGAGCTGCGCCAGTTAGTGGAACAGCTACAGGCCATCATCGAAGGAGCAGAACAGGCGAAGGGCGGCATTCTTGCAAGGTTCGCAGACGTAATGCAAAAGAACACATGGATCACAGCCCCATTAGGCTCCGCCATCGTGACTTGGCTTGCGCATCGCTAGATGGCTTTACTCGAACGCTAATAATACACAGGTTGTAGGTGATAAATGTGACCGTAAATACCTTTAGTCTTAAAGGGAACGGGGAGGGCCATGCCTATTCCGTTTATATTGAAATCAAATTTGATTCGGACAATGCCTACATTCAGTCAAATAACGTGGGAACTTTCCTATACTTGAACTGTAAGTATTCCGCGACATTGAGCACCATGCACGGATCAGCTTCGGTGTACGCGGGAGGAGAGGCGAGACTAGCGGGGATTTCGGGGAGAATCGGTATAGGTAATTCAAAGCGAACACTGTTGGTGCCTTGGACAAGTGTTGCGGCGACAGGTGATGACATTCGTTTTGAAATTCCTATTTCACCGGATGATGTTTCGTGGATTGAGGATGCGAGAATTGGTTCGGACTTAATTGGAATGTGCACCTTTCACGGTGCGGTTTCTACCAAAAGTGGATCATCTCTACAACTTCCCTTCAAGTCTCCTAATGGTAAAGAATTCACTGTTCCATGGCATCAGCAAGAGACGATCGGAGTAGCTAGTAGTAACCCGGAGCAAATTCGTATTGAAAGAGAGAAGTGGTTACAGGTGCTCACTCCGCTAGGAGTAGGCACATATGTCGTGGAGCTTCCCTTAATTGATTTGAAGAAGAAGAAAGCGGAATGGAAAAAGGTCGTTGAGAGATTTAATAAGGCCAATGCAGATTATCGCAGTGGTGATTTTGAAGACTGCATCGGCGAATGTCGCAAGGTAGTCGAAGGTGCCGTGACGGTACTAAGCTCGGCTTGGAAAATCCCTCCTGATTCCAAACATTCGTTTGAGCAGAAAGTCGAATCCATGCTGGCCCGACTTAGAAACAAGTGGCCTGATACAAGTCATTCCCGACTCGATGCTCTGGACAAACTGATCAACGCTATTTGGGATTGGAGTGGCCCGTATCATCATTTTGAAGGTGCGATTCCACATCGGCAGGAGACATCCGTTGTACTGCATCTGACCGCCAATTTAGTTGAGTTGTGTGCATGGATATTGGAGTACAATCCGGCTGTGAATGACTGAGTATTGGAGTGATTGGCGGGAAAGGACACATTTCTTGTTACCGTGTGAGGGAACGTGTGTTCTGGTTGGGGCCGTGGTACAATCCATTGAGAAGATGATTTCGCTCGACTGTTCGGGAGGCTGTTGATTTGCTAGACGTGAAAGACTTACAAAAGACGCACGGAGCCGTTTTTACGAATCCAGAAGTAGTTGACCTCATCCTTGATCTCGCCGGATATACCACAGATAAACTTTTGGACTCGTGCCGCTTGCTCGATCCTTCCGTGGGTGATGGAGCCTTCTTGATTCAAGCCGTTTCAAGGCTCTTATCATCATATAGAGAGCGTACAGGAAGCCTTGATGGTTGCGAGGAGGCTCTAAAGGACTGTATTCGAGGTATTGAAGTCAACCCAGAATCACTTGTCGCATGTAGAGACAACTTGGCTTTCGTACTAACTGAATACGGACTCTCGAAGGACACCCAAAACGCCCTGTTAGATGCTTGGTTAGTTTGTGATGACTTTCTGCTCTGGAACTGCGATTTACTTTCCAGAGATACAAGCGACTCACATGGGTTTGATTTTGTAGTGGGGAACCCTCCATATGTACGACAGGAACTTGTGCCGGATGCAAAAATGACTGTTTACCGTTCAATGTATTCTACGATTTATGACAGGGCCGATTTGTATGTTCCGTTCATCCAACATAGCCTCGAACTCTTGAATCCCGATGGCATGCTATCGTTTATCTGTGCGGATCGGTTCATGCGGAACCGCTACGGAAAGCGGCTGAGAGAGTACATCGTGACGAAATATCAGCTTAGGTGTGTTATTGATGTCCACAAGACAAGCCCTTTTGCCGACGATGTTTCAGCCTATCCAGCCATCTTTGTTATATCGAATACGGATGCACAAAGTCCTGTTCACGTCTTATCCATGGAAACGGTGGATTCCGAGTCCTGCGCGAGAGCCAAGGATATTCTGCTTGGAGGCCATCAAGAATCCGCTGTGGAAGGGATTGAATCACACAGGTTTGACACTTGGGTTACAGGTGACTCTCCTTGGATATTGGAATCAGCCGATCATCATGTTGTCCTGCGAAAGTTAGAGGCAGAACACCCGTTGATCGAAGATGAATTGCACGGAATAAAGGTTGGAATAGGTGTTGCAACTGGCGCAGATCGGGTGTACATCGTAAACCCCGATAAGCAAGGATTAGACATCGAGTCGGACGTGCTTTTGCCTATTGTAACCACCAAGGACATTGCCAGCGGTGAAATTCGTTGGAGCGGTAAGTACGTCGTTAATCCATTTGAATCGGATGGATCACTGATTAATCTGGACAAGTATCCCAAACTGAAGAGGTACTTTGATTCGCATGGCGAAGTCATCAAAGGTCGCAACGTGGCCAAGAAATCGAGCGCAAAGTGGTACAGAACTATAGATCGCATATACCCCGAATTGGTAGGCAAGCCGAAATTGCTGATTCCAGACGTAAAAGCGGACAATCACATCGTCAAGGATTTAGGCCAGTATTACCCACATCACAACCTGTATTACGTTTTGCCGGGGGTGTGGGATATTGATGCTCTTCGTGCTGTACTTCTTTCTTCCGTGGTTCGATTCTTCATCTGGTCCTATGCAGTTAAGATGCGTGGGGATTTTCTGCGGTATCAGGCTCAATATCTCCGGCGTATTCATCTTCCGGCACCCGATGCCATTACGGCGGATACCCTTGGTGCGCTGAGAACTGCCGCGTCCGCTGGAGATCGGGAATCCTTAGACCACATTGTGGCTGAGATTTACGGACTTACAGATGCTGACATGAAGGTAATTCAAAAGAGCATCATCTAAGGGGGCCGCACTAGGTTGGACATCTTCATTCCATCAAAAGATGAACTAGACGAGCGAGTTAGAGATGCAATTCGATTCTTCTGGAATACTCGTTTCTCTCAACAAAACAAAAATGCAGAATCGGAAGCGCAAAACCAAGGTACACGAGGATCGGTTACTGGTGGGAAACAGTTAGACGGATTTCTCGATATTTTGAAATGGGTACTCGATAGGAACGGCGTATCCGAAAACGAGATTTTTACATCTGGAAGATTGGAACTCCCCGGATTTTACCGTCCTACTAAGCAATGGGACTTGGTCGTTGTAAGACAACAACCATCCGGTGAGAAACGGCTTTTGGCCGCAATCGAACTGAAATCACAGGTGGGGTCATTCGGGAACAACTTCAATAACCGTACAGAAGAGGCTATGGGAAGTTCACTTGATATTCTCACCGCCTATCGTGAAGGCGCATTCGGTGTTTCGGCACCGTCTCCGTGGTTAGGATACCTCATGGTACTGGAAGATTCCCCGAAATCGACAGCACCTGTAGGCGTTACAGAACCACACTTTCGGGTGTTTGACGAGTTCCGGGGCACATCATATGCCGAGCGATACGAATTGTTCTGCAATAAATTATTGCTCGAAAGGAACTATACTGCCGCAGCGTTGCTGATGTCGGATAAGGAGTTAGGCCCAGAAGGAAGTTTCAGCGAACCCTCAAATGATTTGACATTGCATGGGTTCGTCAGGTCGCTGGTAGGTCACATCGTTGGTTCAAAATAACAAGAGTCCACACAGCCGCCCATGCGCCGGGCGGTTTTATCATGACTAGAGATTGCAAGTCAGTGTAATCCTGTGGTTAATTTCACTTAGCTGAAACAAGACTGAGAAGGATTGATACAATGGCCGAAATCACAGCATAAAACGGCCATTCCGTACGTGAAAACAAACAGGACAAAAATGATGTTCTTCGATCTCCCACTGTCCATCCATCAGCTTTGTGATAATTCATGTCAAAGTCAATCATACTTTCTTCGACTCTAATATAGTTGAACAACCGTCGATATTTGCGTTGCAACGATAGATAGTACGAGTCCAAAATCCATAATACGACAATCGCCATAAATGCGATCAACACGTACTTTTTATGGACTCCCGCGCTCGATAAGGCCAAAACACCTGCGGCCAGAGTAACCGTTCCGCCCTTCAGAAAGAAGGAATTGGACTCCATACGAGTGACGGCACCTTGAATCATTTCAAGGTAGCGGATTTTTTCTTCGCTAAATTCCAACATTCAAGTATTTCCCCTTTCAAACGTAGGCCACAGTGCCCAGATAAGTCAACTTTCCAAGCGTACGTTTGCGATTCCTGCTTGTTGGTACAAATGATCCAAAGGGTAATCTGTTGGATTCACGTGTTGCATTCTAAACCACGAAATCAGGTGATTATCAGTGATCTCGTTCAGGTGTTGCATGTCCAATCTGTACTTCACTGGTACGCCCTGTGCACTGTCCATAATGATCGTTTTCTCGGATTTCTTGAGGAGGTCTGGTCTATACTCGCTTAAACTTCTGCGCCGGATCAGTTGCGTCATGGCAATTTCGTGGTAAATCCACGGTGATCTAGTCTGATTGCCAATTACGTCAGAGGAACTGATTGAGTTGGGTGAGTTGAGAAAGATGACACATTCGCTCTTATCGATCATCATGGTTAATGCTGTGGAAAGCATCATATGCACGTGACTTGTCGAGTAATTTCTTAGCTCGTAACTATAAGTGGAACGTCCTTCTATTTGACAAAATTCATCGTCAAGTCTCCGAAGCAAGTCGTCCGCGTAACCCCATACGGAAGAGTCAATGAAAGTTGTCAAGTCAAAGGCATGGTTAAGCCAACCAGCCAAACCTACGGCTCTCTTTTCATCCTTGTGCGAATGCGAAATGAACACATCACAATTCAATTGAGGGAACCAGTTCTCTTGCATCTCTGAGCCGTCCAAATGACCATCGTTCAGCATGAACGCATCGAGCTTGTCCCTTATTTGCCTCCTATGACGTGCAAAGAGGTTTTTTCCCTCATCTTCATACTCACTGAAGTCGATATTAGTTTTCAGATTAAACCCGGAATACATTTGAGTATCACCGCTACTTTCTAAATTAAAATCTCTTTCTAGTATTGTACTTGGAATTGTGTGACAAATATAGCGTGTATTTAGCCAAACGCCTCTCCCGCACGCCATTTCACGCGGACACCACTTTTGCGGCGTTTTAAGGGGGCTCTCAGGGGTTGATGGTGCCGGATGACCATGTGTCTTCAAGGATGGAAAAGGTGGAACACAGGTCAACTGTGGCGTTGTATGTTCTGTTTTGAAGCGTCACTACCATTGCCATGCTTCTTGCTCAATCGCACGGCATACTCACGGTCGAAGAATTACCAACTTTATAGCACATTCAAAGAGGGGCTGAGGCCCCTCCATACTAGATCATAAGAACATCCTCGATTTCGCACCATGCAACAAATTCCTCCCGCCCTATCACACCATCAGGAACCACCCAAATGCCATGTGGCTCGACGGCTGATACGGTGCCTGTCCAATGTGATTTGGGTTTGTCAGGAGTGGCG
Organism: Alicyclobacillus curvatus; assembly: GCA_017298655.1. Taxonomy (GTDB): domain Bacteria; phylum Bacillota; class Bacilli; order Alicyclobacillales; family Alicyclobacillaceae; genus Alicyclobacillus_B; species Alicyclobacillus_B curvatus. The sequence continues at coordinate 3,863,848 of CP071184.1, read as the reverse complement.
TAGAGGAACGAACGAACAATCACGCGCACGCGGTCGGAAGTTGAGAGGCTCGGGAACAAGCTCATTGTTCAGCATCCTCCCCGACATCTTCGGCAAAGCTGTGACCGCTAGCGCAGCTGACCACCATGCGACCGACTTGGCTGCTTGTGCGCCATTCCACTTTTCTTCCGCAATTTGAACACTGGACAATGAACATGGGGCACCTCGCTTATTCCGCGCAAAGGTCTACCATTTGGTTAATCTATGCTGCTTTGGTTAATCTGTTGGTGAATCCAACATGACTAAACACAACTTAAACGAACTCGATAGAATTGGTAAAAACATTGATATGGCGCGGATTTTTATAAACGAAGCATAAGTCGATTTAAGTAGATTTAATAGTATCGGTGGTTTCCTAAACCGCGTCTTGCGGGGGTTCGAGTCCCTCCGGGTGCGCCAGAAAATCCATTAGTCATGATGCGGGCTCTCAGATTTCTGAGAGCCCGCACTTTGTATTGTTGTAGAGCGCATCAACATCAACATCGACATACTCACTCACCTTAAACAGCTTACTTGCTCAGGAATATATTGGCGCAACCCTAAAGTGTATAGGCTAGAAATATATCGTCTTGACGATGCAGCAAAATCTCTATAACATTAAAACCGACTAGTCAGTTTGTTTTATATGCTAGGTAGAGAGGGATGAACAACTTAGATGTCTGCGCGAAGCTATCTCTATATCAACGCATTTTCAAACTTTGGATCCATGATGGACCATGTTGTTCTCACGTCTCTAATCCTGCTCTATACTCATAGCGCATTATGGGTGTCCCTCAGTTTGGCTGCACGTACTGTGGGAGGATTGTTATCCAGCCTTTCCTCGGGGATTTTAGCCGACAGAATGGATCGTAGGATGATGATGATTTGGAGTGACATTCTCCGGGCACTTGCCGTCAGCATGGTCATTGTATGGCAAACAAACTTTACTATTTTGTCAGTATCGTTCCTCGTCGGTTTTCTCTCTAGTTTCTTTCAAGTGGGCTTTAGTGCCTCAATTCCGCGCCTATATGCACAACAGTCTCTCGTCAAGAGTAACTCCGTGGTTACACGACTGACCTCAATCAGCATCGTCTCCGGCTTCCTGTTGGCTGGAATTATTTCGACGTACGTTGGGTTCCGGTTTGTCCTCGTCATTGACGGATTGTCGTACTTGTTCTCGGCAGTTGCACTGTTTAATTTGAAAACCGATGCCTTTAATGATGAGAAACGTCTAGGATTCCAAAAAATTGAATCTAAACCATCATTGTCCGTAAAGAGTGTAGTCGGGGATTTGACAGCGGTCCTAAAGTACCTCCTGTCAAACCCGTTACTGTCCATCGTATTTGCTGGGTACCTTGTTGAGGCATTCAGTGCCAGTGCACACAATTTGGCCATCCCGTTGTTGGCCCAGGGACTGGACCCTCATCGGCAGACCCTGATGTACGGACTGATTTGGAGTGTCTGGGGCGTGGGCAATGTACTAGCGACTGTCATTGTACCGAAAATTAGGCATTTACACCGTCACATCTACCTGATGTATTGGTTGTCCGGCATTTGTATGTCGCTTGGATTCATCAGTTTTCTATCGAGTCAAAAGGTTGCAGTTGTACTGCCATTAGCCCTTGTTACAGGAATCTTTGATGCTATGTCTGGGACGGTGTTCTCTGTCATTCAACAAAGCGTTGATGATGAGATGCGGGGCCGTGTCATCGGTGTTTCAACTCTCCTCAATCGCGGTGGTTTCGTCGTTGGATTTCTGGTAGCTCCCGTCATTTTGAGGTTTCTCTCCATGCCTCAGATGGTCCAACTGCTGCACGGTGTAAATGTTGTCGCCATGCTCGTATCATTATTGCTTGCGCTTTTGTTGGCAAGGAGTCCTCATGTTCATTTGAACCTTCGTGGAGGTCAGGCCGAATGACGGAATTCGTGCACATTAGGGGGCTGCAGATATACATTCGCACCATTGGGAATGGTCCGTTTATCGTGTTTCTCCATGGTGGACCCGGAGCAGAGCATCGGACGTTCTTACCGCACGTTCTACCCCTGGCTGAACATTTTACACTTGTTTTGTACGATCAGCGAGGTTGCGGCCAGTCCGAACGCGCCAGCTCGAGCACCACGTACACTATTGAAAATGAAATCGAGACGCTTGAAGAGATCCGTCTCCATCTGGGAATTGACCAGTTGAACTTAGTTGGCGAATCATGGGGCACGATGCTTGCTTTGCTGTATGCATGTAAATATCCCCAGCATACCCGCAAGTTGTTTTTGGCATCTGCGATTGGGCTGAATGCTGACGGGTATGTCCATTTTTCGGAGGAACTTGAAGCCCGTCTCTCAAATGCTGATAGGGACAAGTTAGCCGATATCTCTACACGTCTGAATCAGTCAAACGCATCACTGGATGAGTTGTTTGGGGTACTTGATAAGTACTATGTTTATTCTCCGAAGACGTTAGCCAAGGCATCAAAGACAATACGTAACCCACAAGTGAACGAAGCGTTTCATCAGCAGATTCTAGACTTCTACGACGTGACGCATCATGTTACCACTCTTGAGCGAATACCCATCGCGGTTCTGCAGGGGAGTCAGGATTTGTTGTCACCGGCGTATATTCATGAGCACATGCAGAAACACCTGCCACACCTACAACTGATAGAAGTTCCCGAGTGTGGTCACTGGGTGTACATTGAAGCATCCGAACGATTCAATTACGAGGTAGAGAATTTTTTCTCCGAGACGGATTCGTAACCAAATAAATTGCAAGTAACCGTGAAAATCTTCTGGGATGGGGAGATATGTATGAACATCACGCGCCTGAATTGGGCTGGCATTCGGATCAGTGACAACGTGACTGCTATTGCAATAGACCCGGTATTTAAGATGAACGAAGAGCTTTTCGGCAAACCGAAAGTAGAGCGTATTTCCATTTCGACTTGTGGAACTGTTGATGCTGTTTTCGTTACACACCTTCATTCAGACCACTTCGACCCAGATGAGATTCGTCATGCGTATGGAGCTCATGTGCCAACGTACGTGCCGAAGTCGTCTGTCGAAAGTGCTCGTAACTGCGGTCTTACTGCGGTATTTGGTGTGGAGGCAGGCGAATCCGTTTCCGTAGGCGGATTACAGATAACCGCAACAGATGCAGTGGATGGATTGGGTGACCCACAATGTTCATGGGTAGTCACAGACGGGAATACCACCATCTTTCACGGCGGGGACACACTGTGGCATGGATACTGGTGGAGTATTGCTGCGAAGTACGGTCCGTTTGATGCGGTATTCCTGCCTGTCAACGGAGCCATTGTTGAGGAGCCCGGACTTACGCCGAGTGGGCAACCTATCTGCATGACTCCGGAACAGGCGATTGCAGCGAGTGCGGTTTTGCAGACGAAGATGCTCGTTCCGATTCATTTTCAGGATTTTCATAATCCGCCAGTGTACAACGAGACTGAGGACTGTACTACAAGATTGAACGTGGCGGCACGCATCAAAAATGTTCCGTTAGCTCTATATCGGTCCGGCGAGACGTTCGTTATTTAAAATTGTCCTGCACCAGTTTTAAAATTTCACGTCACGAGGCCTACGTAAAGTACTCTATTTCCGACACCGGGAAATGCGTTTGAATGAGCGAACGGAGTAAGTCCTGAATTGCAGCTTGTTCTTTGTCCTGATACACGTATTTGTGAATGCCGTAGCGACCCCATTTCATCTTTCGCTTCGACTCATCAAGGTCAAGTTTGGATTTAGGGTAGTGTTTCTCAATGACACGTTTTGCTGGTTTTGTGAACCGATGTTGGATGAGTTCGAAACTTACCTGATGATGAACGGAGCTAGGAATAGCCTCAGCCAGATTCTCAACCAGCTTGGTGTAGCCATCCTGCCAACCGTCGTAAAGGTAGATAGGGGCAATGATAAAACCAAGTGGATAGCCAGCTAACGCAACCTTGCGGGCTGCTTCAATCCGCTCAGTAAACCGGGCAGTTGAAGGCTCAAAGTTGCGGATAACATAATCTGCGTTGACGGAGAACCGGAAACGAGTGTGACCATTGTGGCGAAGCTGGAGAAGAGAGTCGACAAGGTCGTATTTGGTCACAAACCGCAGCCGACCATATTCCTCGTCGGCCATGAACGTGATGAGTCGCGTCAAGTTGCCGGTGATGTGTTCCAAGCTCAGCGGATCGGACGTGCAAGCCGCTTCGAATCGCGTAATCTCTGGTTGCCGCTCCACAATGTAGCGCTTTGCCTGTTCGAGAATTTCTTCAACGTTGACATAGACACGCACGTAAGGTTTGGCTCCGAGCGTGGTCTGCAGATAACAGTAGTGACAATGACCAAGACAACCCGTGGAAATCGGAATGGCGTATTCTGCCGAGGGCTTGGACGTATCAAACTTAAGCGTCTTGCGGACACCGACAACAAGAGTCCGTTTCGCGTTTGCGTAGACCTGCAGTTCTGTTTCACCTGGGATGTTGGTGATGCGGTTGTGTGATGTCGTCGACGAGATCTCGACGTTCATGCCTTCCAATTTTTCCATGATTTCCTGACCAAGCGGATAATCCAGCGCTGCAGGTTCAAAATAGGCACGATCCGGTACAAAAGGCCTCACCGTGCATTCTCTCCTCATGAATCGTGGTTATGAGGGACATCTTGCCTAAAAACATTTGAACTTATCCAACGACAGTAATCGTGCTTCGTACAGTCATTTTGCCTCGGCTCCTCGTTCTGCTTCAGGTTGTCATCCTGTCCGGGCCTCTCATTCCGCCCAAATTGGCATCGTCCCTTAGCATGGGACCGCAATTTTTCTTCTGCCCTTGTATTGACGATGCTTTCGTTGGTCACGATATACCCAGAACAATCCAGAAAAGGGTGGTCGAAGTGGCGTCAGGAGTGGACACAAACGAAGAACTTTCACAGGAACGAATCGGGGAATACATCTTTGCTACAGTCAACGAATACAAAGAGGGCCTTGGTTGGTACGCGAAGCAAAACCCAGGTGTGATGGATTCCTATATGAAGTTTACCGAAGCCTGCTTTGAACCAGGAAGTTTGAGTGAAAAGGACAAACACCTGATTGCTCTGGCAGCCGTCCTACAGAGACAGGACGAGTATTGCATTTCATACCACGCAACGCGGGCATTTGATTGCGGCGCCACGGATAGAGAACTCGTAGAAGTGATTGCAGTGTGTTCAGCGGTCGGAGGGGGCTCATCAATGACGCAAGGTGTAACACTGTTACGCGACGTGATTGAATCGAGGACCACGACGCACTAAGCATGACTTGCATCGGTACGTCACCTGCCGGTTATACGGCCGTTGTCCGGCCGAATGGCCGACGTCACCTGCCCGTCGGCCGGGCTTCATTCGGGCGCAGTGACTAGATGGAGCTGCCTTGCGAGCCTGTGGTCAACTGGCCAATATTTTTCGCCGCCTGGAGGACCGGTTCAATCCACATCTGCCGTTCCTCTTGGGTGTGTCTAAATAACGGTCCGAGCACAGCAATACTTCCCAGAAGCACTCCATTTCGCGTGAAAATCGGTGCGGCGATGGCAAAGGCGCCTTTGTCCAGTTCTTCTTCGCTGACCGCATAGCCTTCTTTGCGAATCGTATCTAACTCCGATTCCAATGTTGCCTGCTCTTCAGCGCTCAACCGCAATCTTGTGAAGTACTCGTGTTGCTTTTCCGTCGACAGGTTCGCCATCAGAACCTTGCGCGTTGCACCTCGATGCAATGGCCGGATACTTCCCACAACGGTTGTCAGCTTGATTTGATTCGGACTGTCCAAGGAGGCGATGCAGATGCCGTCACCTGTAATCGCATCGACCACATTTAGACTGATGCTTTCCCCCGTTTCGAGTGCCAGTCGCTCCATCCAGGGACGGGCTGCAGTTTTGAGTTCCAAGTGCGGGTCCGCAGCGAAACCAAGCGTGAAAACCGCCAGCCCCAAACGATATTTCCTGTTGGCCTCGTTCTGATAAAGATAACCGTACTCCACCAGTGTGGCGGCTAACCGCGAAACGACAGTCTGGGGGAGATGCAACTGTTGCACCAGTTCCTTAAGACTCTGCTCCCGTGGTGCAGCACTACCTTGAAAACAATTGAGCAGCATCAAACCTCTAGCCAGCGTCTGGGAGGTACGCGTCTTGTCACCGGACGTGATGCTGCGCTCAGTCCGAAGGTTTGTTTGTTCCGGATTTACTGGATTTACTGGATTTGCGATATTTTACACCTCCGGTTCCCATGCCGGCAGCATCTTGTTCAGGACCCTGTCCTCCCGATAACCAAGGGCATATTCCGCCTGCATGATGGTGTGGATTTCACGAGTACCCTCGTAAATGACTAGTGCCTTCGCGTTTCGCATGAACCGTTCTACAGGGTACTCGTTGGAATAGCCGGATGCGCCGTGCACTTGAATGGCGTCCACTGCGCTGTTCCAAGCGACGTCGGATGCTATCCACTTGGCGAGGGAGGTCTCGCGCGTGTTGCGCACACCCTGGTTTTTCAGCCACCCTGCCCGATAGACGAGTAACTCGGACGTTTGAAGGCCCGCTTCCATTTTCGCAATCATTTGCTGCACGAGTTGATGCCTTCCAATTTCCTGGCCAAACGTTTTACGTTCATGGGCGTATTTTACAGAAGCATCGAGGCACGCGCGAGTTAACCCAACCGCTCCTGCGGCTACCGTGAATCTCCCGTTGTCGAGCGCAGACATGGCTATTTTAAAGCCTTCGCCTTCTTCGCCGACCCGATTTTCCACCGGCACACGGACATTTTCCAGAATGACTTCGCCAGTGTCGCCGCCGTGAATCCCGAGCTTGCCCGAGATGGGTCGAGTTGTGACACCCGGGAAACTTCTCTCTACGATAAATGCTGTCATACCTTTGTGCTTCAGTTCAGGGTTGACGGTGGCAAAGACGAGGATGTTGTCCGCATAGTCAGCCATGGATATCCACAACTTCGATCCGTTCAGCACATAACTGTCGCCGTCTCGTACGGCTCGTGTGCGGATGGACCCAGCATCCGACCCAGCGTCGGGTTCAGTCAGACCAAAGGCACCTAATTGCTTACCTTGCGCCATTGGAACCAGATAACGCTGCTTCTGGTCTTCAGTGCCCCACTGTAAGAGGGTCATGCTGTTCAGACCCGTGTGTACAGAAACTGCCGTGCGGTAAGCGGTGTCGCCATACTCAAGTTCACTGCAAACAATGGCAAGAGCGTTGTAATCCATCCCCGCCCCGCCGTAAGCCTCCGGAATGCAGACTCCCATCAGGCCGAGGTCGGCCAATTTCTCAATAATACTGGTTTCAAAGTGGTGTTGTTGGTCCCATTCCTTGATGTTCGGAAGGATTTCTTTGGCGCTAAATTTGCGAACCATCGTTTGCAGTTCCTGTTGCTCCTGGCTGAGAGAAAAATCTAACATGTTTTCAGCACTCCTTTTTCTATCAAAGATTGAATGTGCTCGACTGAATAACCCTGTTCCGTCAGAATCTCTTGCGTGTGTTCTCCGAGGCGCGGAGGTACACGGCGGTACACGACTGGACTGCCGGACAGTTTTAACGGACTGCCAACCAGATTCAAGTCACCGAGTAGAGGGTGCGTGACGTGCCAGAGCAACGCTCGGCGTGAGGTGTCATCTGAGTCCAGTGCCTGTTTGACGCTGCGCACCGCTCCGGCAGGTACATGGGCAACAGACGCCCGAGTCAATGCCTCCTCGGTGGGTACTGTCCGAAATGCATCCTCAAATAACGAGACCAATTCATCACGGTGCAGCACGCGCTGCTCGTTTGTCTGAAATCGAGGGTCCTCTGGTAAGCTGTCGAGGCCAAACGCGTCGCACAGTGCTGCAAACTGGTGATTGTTTCCCACTGTAATCACCACTGCACCGTCGCTGGTCTGAAACAACTGATAAGGCACGATATTTGGATGGCCGTTTCCGAAACGCGGCGCATCGCTACCGCCAATCAGCACGTTACTCGCAACGTTAGCCAACATCGCAATTTGTGAATCATAGAGTGCCATATCAATCGACTGACCCTGCCCAGTCCGAAGTCTGTGCATGAGTGCTGCCTGGATAGCCACCGTGGCGTATAACCCAGTAAACAAATCGGTTACTGCGACGCCAACTTTCATCGGCTGGCCATCTGGTTGACCGGTAATGCTCATCAACCCACCGACAGCTTGCAGGATATAGTCGTAACCTGGGCGGGCGTCATCGTATCCATATCCCGAGATAGAGCAGTAAATCACCTCTGGGTTGATATCCATCACATGCTCATAGGTAAGCCCGAGTTTTTCTGCGACTGGCTGAAGAAAATTGTGAATCACGACGTCCGCTTCAGAAATGAGTTTGTGCACGATATCGTGACTGTGCGGGGACTTCAGGTCAACAGCCAACGATCTCTTGTTGCGATTGACGCTCAGGTAGTAGGCGCTTTCACCGCCGACAAAGGGAGGTCCCCATTTGCGCGTATCGTCGCCGGTCATTGACTCGACCTTGATGACCTCAGCGCCCAAATCAGCAAGGTTCATGGTACAAAATGGACCGGCGAGGACCCGTGAAAAATCCAGCACACGAACCCCGTCTAACGGTTGCACAAGTATGTTTCCCCCTTTCTTTAAATTCCTATAATAGGACTACGATTCCTATAAATAATCATAATGTAGTTGACTGAAAAGTGCAATTCCCGTTTCGGAGGGGCGTCGTAACACTTGTAACACCGGAGTGCCCGAGTGCGTCACTTACAGTGCGTACATGGAATGGGGGAACCGGGTGATGAACAAGGGACGATGGATGATGGGCCGCCGGCTAACAACCCTGGCAACGTCGGGGTTACTGATAATGACACTTGTAGGATGTGGACAAGGAAATACGGCCTACGCAGTTGGAAACAAGGCGGCTGTAAATGGTGCCGGCGGCGGTGGCGCGGGAGGCAATGCTGCCGGAAACACCGGAGGGAATGTCTCAGGAAACGCCATCGGAAACGCCACAGGGAGTGCGTCACGAAACACCACAGGGAACGCCTCAGGGAACGCCTCAGGTATATCGACAAATGCACCCTCATCCACATCCACATCATCGTCGACTTCAGGTGCGCCGGTGGCACTATCTGAAAGTCCCGGTAAGATTATCTATGGTTCCTACCAGTACACCATTCCTGTACCGAAAGCAGACGATAACGGGAACTCAACTCACGTCACGGCAATAGATATCCCAGGGGGGATTTTGTGGATGACGCCGTCCGGCTTCCCTGATGAGGCCGGCACGCCGCTGTCCTCCGCCGCACTGTGGTTCACTTCGGCACAGACGAAAGGCGGAAGCATTTGGACAGGCTGCATATTGCTCCATCAATTTCCGGGCGGCGAGCACCCACGTATCGTAGGTGTGACGAATGGATATGCGATTGTAAAAGTGGCAGATGGGGTGGGGGGTACAAAAGTTTCAGCGTACAGTGTGAAAGACGGGCATGCGGTAAGCATCGGAGCGTACACGGCAGGCACAAGCACAACTTGGGGTCATGGGGTGTTTGTCTGGGCTGATTCGCATGACAAGATTCACGTCGTTCAAGTTGCGACTGGGGCGGAAGAGTCCCTACATTGGTCCGGGAAGCCACCCGCCATGAGCGTTGTAGCGGGTGGTATTCAAGTCGGGAAACAGGTTGTGCCCGTCAAGCTTGCAACAACTCCGGTGTATGGGCCTGTTCCGGCAAACTTCCACTGGATATACCTCGGTCCGCAGAAGTCCCCTGTTATTCGTGTGCCATACAATTGGACGTCGACCGAGTGGTTGCCAGGTGGCAGTTCCCAAGAGGTCAATGCGAAGAACCCGCACGACGCAAATGAAAAAGTGTCTGTGTCCTTTAACGCTTGCGAAGGTTGTTATGACCCTACTGTGACGTCGCCGCAGAACATAGCAAGTGTGGACTCGCCATTGCTTTCGGTCCAGCCGGGGGAAACCTATATTTGGCTGACGGATCACGTTGTAGCATACACATTACCCGCTAGTAAAACGGATCCCTACAAAACTTACGGACTTACCCTGACCTACCCTGTCCAGTCTGGAAATGAAGAAGTCACGGTCAGCGTGCCACCTAGCCAAAAACAATTGGCGACTGAGATTTTGGACGGGGTCCTGTCTCAGGCTGGCTATTGAGCTCTGGTGCCGGGTAATGTCACCGATGCTGCTGATAGACGGAAGTCTTTGACCAAGCCTGTATTTGTGCCAATTGGTCATCGGAAAGCGGATGGCAGGAAGCAACAGCAAGGTTTTCTCGCAATTGTTCCAATCTGCTTGCTCCGGGAACGACCGTTGCCACAGCAGGATGAGAGAGCGGGTATCGCAGTGCCAATTGCGTGAGACCGCATTCTGACGATGTGAGCGTTCGCAGATGTTGGCCGAGATAGAGGATTTCAGGTTTGCTGTAGTCAAGATACCCTGTTTCTTCCAGGCGCTGTTCCATCGAAGTTGACAACGCCCCTTTCGCAAGCGGGCCGCGTGCAATCACGCTAATCTGCTTTTGCAGCAGGAAATCCAGGCAGCACTCTTCTGGCCTTCGGTCTAGGATGTTGTACTGCATCATGACGCTGACGATGTTCGCGTGTTCAGCAAAGCGGCGGATGACGTTCGGCCGGATGGACGAGATTCCGTACCAGCGGATATACCCTTCTTGCTGCAGTTCCTCAAAGGCTCGGACCGTGTCGTCGAAGTCATCTTCAATCATGCCGCCGTGCAATTGGTAGAGGTCAATATAATCCGTACCCAGGCGCCGTAAGCTGTTTTTGACGGCTTCCTTGATATAAGCCCTCGTCGCATCCCAATGCCATCCTGGTTTATCCGCTTCCCAGCGGTTGCCGACTTTCGTCGCCAGAATCACATCTTGGCGTTTACCGGTGAGTGCTTTACCGACAAGGTCTTCGACACGTCCTCGCCCATACAGGTCAGCGGTATCGATGAAGTTGACACCAGAGTCCAGCGCGTGGTGGATGAGTCTTATAGATGACTGTTCATCGTCTGGCAGCGACATACTGCCAAAACCGACTTCACTGACGTACAAGTCTGATTGACCAAGCCGATTCTTGTTCATGGATTTCGCGCTCCTTGTGATTCGGTGTATGGCAGCAGTGCGGCTTGCAAACTCGATTCAACAGTGACCCTGTGAACAAGGTCTCTGTGCGAGTTAAGTAAGAATCGAGCCAGTCGTGCCCCGATTCCCGTGAGCACGGCTTCACAGCCTAACAACATGACGCCGTCGATGATACGTTCGAAAGCATCGAGCGCCAGTTCATCTGTCACAAGAGCCCCCGACAAGTCGATAAACACCCTGCGGAAGTTTTTGTGTTCGAGTTGTTCCAGCAACCGCTGCTCAATCATCGTTAGCCGGTCGGCGTCAAGCGTGCCAATAATCGGCAGTACGGCAATGCCGTCGAAGAGCGGGATGATGGGCACACTCAGGGCCTCAATCACCGCTTGTTGCGATTTCAAGACATCTTCCCGATATTTGGCGAAACTCACATTGAAGTGGACGATGAAGTTATCGAGTGCATCACTGGTCACATCGGCAATTGTAAACACTTGTGCAGCATCAAGGCCCTTGTCATTGTAGAATGCTTGCAGAAACCGCCACGTGATTTTTCGCAATGCGTAGAACCATTCCATTTTCGAGATGATAGGGATGTCAGACTTTGCCCAAGCCTTTCCCCGCTCCTGCGCCAATTCGATGATATCCTGGGTGAGACCGTCGTGAATCAATTCGGTAATTTGATTGGCGTGATCGATGAGGTCTTGTTTGGACACAAATTTTGATTTGGATACCATCTCGAATGTGGTTCGTGCTTCTTGTTCGAGCCATTCGTTGAACTTTTTCTGGTTGACTCGGAAGAATTCACGTACGTCTTCCGTAGGGTGCAGGTCAGAGATTGTTGACACAGGTACACCTCCGGGCGAATCTGTATGCTTCTGACTCGGCGAAACGGGCATGGTGATGGTGAATGTCGTACCTGCACCGGGGGCACTTTTCACGTCAATCGTTGCCCCATGTTCATACAGGGTTGAGTAAACCTGAGTGAGTCCCATACCCACCCCATCAGCCTTCGTGGTGAAAAAGGGAACGCCGAGTCGCGACAGATGCTCCTCAGAGATGCCAACTCCCGTGTCGGAGAGTACCAGGTGAACACGGTCGCCAACGCGGTAATGGCTGAGCGTGACTCGCCCCGTTCCTGGAATAGCCTCACAGGAGTTTTTAACAATGTTGAATAAAGCTTGCTTGATTTGGTTTCGTTTTCCCCGGACTTTGGCGGATTTGTCATGCCATTCTTTGATGAATTCAATTCGATACATGTCGTGCTGAAAGAGTGACAATATATTCTCGAGCTCCACGGATAGAGAGAAATCCGTGGATGGTTCATTATGTAGAGAGGGTTTCGATACTGCAAGCAGGCTTTGGATGGTTGTAATGGCTTGGTCTAACTCAGGGAAAATGACGTCCCAGTACTGGTGATCACATTCTTCCTTCATCAGTTGCAGGAGCCCCTTGACTGAAGTGAGGGGGTTCCGTACTTCATGAGCCACTCCGGCTGCAATTTGTCCCACGGATGCCAGACGGCTCAGAACCTCATTTTCGCTGATTGGTGAACTGTTCTCTTCCTCGACCAACGCATCTCATTCCTTTAGACTAGATAGAGAGTCTGTTGTTACCAGAGAGCCGGTTGTTACCGTGGCGTTTCGAATTTTATGGGATTTTATGAATATGTTGCCTATCGTCTATAGTAGCCACCGTTGTAATCTTTCGTCAACAAACAGCACAGTGATGGATGACGATTCATGATCATGCATAGCAAACGCCGTTTTCCTCAGACGCACACACAAAACACGTACAAATCACGAACGTATATAAACAAACCACATTTCAGCCATTCTGATGAACAGCGCATGCCGTCGACATACGCAGATGCCGTGTTCCGACGACCGCATTTCGGCGGTCCATTATGTAACGGATGAGACAGCGCATTACGACCGGACAATGTCCGTCGTTTCATGCGACTTCGGAGCAAGCCTTGATATGAATCCAGTTAGGAAGTGAGTGTGACGATGAAAGCTTGGCACAAGGTCGCAGTTGGAACCGTCGTTGTTACCGTGGTTTTGGCAGCAGGAGTTGTAGAGTATGCCAACTGGCACGTCGGCAGGCAATCACACGCAGCGCTCGCTACGGGCCAACTCGGTAAGTCCGGTGGTTCCTCGTCACAATCTTCATCGTCGACTACCAATTCGGCGCAAAATAACGTCGTGATTAAGGTTGTATCCTCCACGTCGGTCAACTCAACGGCGCAAACAAAAGTGATTTCTGCGGTGGAGCAGATGATACAAGCAGGCCCATCGAGTGTTCCTGATGCATCGGGATTCGTGGAACATGCCTTAGCCGCTGCCGGGGTTACTGTGCCAAGGACGATTGCCGAGCAATCCAAGACAGGTACATTGATTGCAGGCACGAATCAATTGCAAGCAGGAGATATGGTCTTCTTTGGACTGAATAGTCAGAACCCGAATCAGGTCACGTTTGACGGCATCTACATGGGTAACGGCAAATTTACTGCCTTGACTGGGCACGGGATGCTAACCATCAGCATGAAGGACCCATACTGGGGGCCCAGGTTTCTCTTTGGTCGCCGGGTTTTGTAGATGCCCTGCATCCCCTTACTAACCCGTGCAGTGTTTTTGTGAGAAACCCAGGTATCCCGAGTCGTGAGTCCTAAGGTGTCCTTCATTTATTTGCCGTGCCGTGCCGTCCAGTGCTGTGTTGTGCCGTGCTCAGCTGAGCTGAGCTGAGCTGAGCTGAGCTGAGAGAACGTGCTGTGCGGGCCTACGTTGGTTGCCCTCCTTTAGGTGGCTGTCTTTTTGAGTTCCGGGTAATCCTCGAGGTACCCGAGGTCACGAAGCTCCCTTAGGGCTTTGCGAATGGTCTGCTCGTTGTCCCCAGACTGGCCCGCAAGACTGACAATGTCCCTGAGTGCTGCCATGCGGTGTTCCTTGCAGAATGCCAGAATGCCTTTTGCTGCCCACGATAGGCGATCATCGGCAAAATCCCCGATGATTTGTCGAAACAGCTTGTGGGTGAGAATTCTATGATTGACAAGCTCCTGTAAGGCCTTCACGGCCTGTTTGTCGGTCATTCGTCCGTATCTTGCCAATTCATCGAGCGTCGGAATGATTGATTCTCCAGCGTACGAGCGCATCACAATGAAAATCATTTGCGCGTAGATGTCGATGTTTGGTTGTTCGAATATCTCCGTTGACATCATGAAATTTCGCTTGCTTGTGTCCGCAGGTTGGGCGGTACTCATCAGGCAGTCTCCTTTCATTGTAACAGAGTGGGAAGACGAACAGAGTGGGAACGCCAACAGAAACGGGACAGGGCAGCAAAGAGATTGGACGGGTCAGCAGAATCGAGCCGGGTTACTGAGTTCGGACGGCCAACGGAACAGGGAAGGCCAACGGAGCAGTGAAAGCCAACAGGGTTTCCTCATCGAATCTACCTACGCACTTAGCTCAGGGTTAATCTTGCTGTGGCTCAGCGAGTTTACTTGTGTTTTTTTGTGCCTGACGAAAGATATCCGCCATTCTAAGGTGGAAGCTGGGCTTTTGCTGTACCGGTTCCGGTTCGGCTTCGTCAGAATCGGTGTGATCCGCTTCTACGGCCTCAAACTGCGACGCAGCGGTCTCATCTCGCTCTACGGCTGGATTGTGCTGCGCTACGGGAGAGTTTGCAGCCTGCGCGGTGATGGAGCGGATCAAGATGTCCATCACTCCCTGACTAAATTGCCCCTCATCCTTCAAACGATTGAGGTAATCGATGACTTCGCTCGGTGTGTCAGCGGGTACGTACAGCGTAACGTCTTTGCCCGGGGAGACGTACACTGTTGACCGTCGCTTTCTCACTTCGATTCAGTCTCGCCCTCTGCCGGAGCTTTCCGGTTGCTCGTGGCAGCGGCGACTTCTTGCGTCGACAGTGCGTGGTTTAGTAGGAGGAATGTTCCGCGAGCATTGCGGAACTGGCTGTGTTCAGGTGCGTCAAAACGGATGGGCAGTCCAAGCTCAGCGTTCAACTTCTCGATCCATGGCTGAAGCACCACCGCACCGCCACCGATGAACCAGAATTCACTCGCGTAACGGACATTTTTCCATGCAGTTCGAGCAGACTTAAGGACTTTTTCGGCAAGAATGCGAAGGTGACGATTCACGAGATCCGTCATATCAAAGATAACTTTACCTTCGGAAAAGATTTCGTATTCTTTGCTCACCAGCATCTGTGTCAACTCTGCGGTACTGGCGATAAGTTCTTCTCCCTCGCGGTTAACTTCCTGTCGGATGTTTTCTAGCGCATCATTGAGGTGGATTTTGGTTCCGGTGGAATAGCGTTGGTCCAACTCCAATCCAGGGCGAAAAAATGCGATGTCCATGTCGACGCCGCCAACATCCGCGATGCCAAACCCTTTGTGCGATAAGGGTGACTTTGACGTGGCCTCAATATCGTAGACGCCAGAGACGTCGTCAATACCAATGTCAATTGGCAACGTGAACTCCATTTCAATGGTGACATCGCGGAATTTTGGCGTGGTTCCGAAAGTAACGGAGTGGACACCGGAGGTAATCTTTTCAGCAAATTCACTGCGAAATTTGGCGATCTCGCTGATAGGCAGCCCAATACCGAGTTGAACTGCGGCTTTGATGCGCTTCACGCCTTTGGCAATGTCCCGTTCATGTTTAGCGGCAATTGCATACGCGGCCCCGGTCAGTAACGTCACGATGGTCTCGGGACGCTGGGCTTTCTTTTGCGCCGCCTTATCACCCACAATTTCGTGGACGACGCCTTCGTCGCCAATAGCGAGATCGCCGACGTACATATGGCGGTAGGTACCAGAGACAATGGCGGGTGATGTGAAGTGGAGGTCTAGGAATTGGAGCGGGTGTCCTTGTTCTGTAAGGTGATGGCGCTCGCCAATCGGTTGGGCTACGACATTCGGGAAGATGAACGTTTGATTGAGGTTGTCATAAATGCCTTTAATGTGACTGCTCCCATTGTCTAGAGACAGGACAATTGATGTGGTCATCAATTCAGTTTTTGCCAATGTGTTGCTCCTCTCTCAGCTCGAGTTTGGACGAAGGGGTGGGTTACAGAGGCTTGCTAGTAGTAGCGTGCTCACAGAGCAGACGCCATAAGTGCCACTCTGCCACAGGCACCTTGTTCGCTGTGGTGCACTCTGCTAGCGGCGGGGCACCCTGCCGGGGCCACCGTACTCGTACGGAGTCACCTGACGGAAGGCATCAGCAACTTGGTACCTTGCTAGCACGGGGGCACCCTGCTAGCGGCGGGGCACCTACTCTACTAGTAGTGGATATTAAGAGATTCGCAGTAGAGGACTGCTTTCCGAGGGTGAGACTGGAAACTTTAACGTTTAGGTGACGTCATTTGTATAGGATGACGAGATTCGCATAGGATGACGAGATTCGCGCAGGGCGACGAGATCCGCATAGGATGACGAGATTCGCATAGGGTAACGAGATACGTACAGCGACGAGATCCGCATAGGATAACGAGATTGACACACCTGTACGGCAAGGGGGATGCTCAAGTGTTTGGTCTGGAGAAGCTGTAGGCGTGCGCGGTTATGGTGGAACGCTCGAACGGTAAAAGGTAAAAGGTAAAAGGTAAAAGGTAAAAGGTAAAGTTCATGCGCCCTGAATGGAACGGTGCCACTGCATCGCGCATACGCCTCCCATAGGCCCTTACGGCAACGGATGTTGTGGTCGCATGAGGAGTGGATATGGGGCGTGACGTCTGAACGGTGGCATAAGTCATGGAAGTGTAGTGGATAAGGAAACAACGTTCCGATGGAAGCGGGCGAAATCGCCTGTCTGGGCGTTGCTTAGGGACCGTGGATGCGTAAGGTACGTGGCCCGGGCCTTGGTTTTGCTCACTAATTTGTAATAACGCGCCCTGAGCGCGTTATTTCCGAACGAGTCTATAGTGGTGGCAAGAAATAACGCGCTGTGGAAGCGCTATGCTCCCACCGTGAGGCAATAACGACGTGTGAACGCGTTATTTTGATGAGATTCGGTTAATAACGCGCCACGAACGCGTTATCTCTACTTGAACGTGTTTCGGGCAGGGTGAATAACGCGTTTTGAGCTCGCTATCGGCAACCCACACGACCCACACCACGTTGGCAATTGGGCGTGTCATTCTACGAGTAAACTTTAAATCCTGAACGCTAACATTTAAACGGTTAAACTTTGAATGACCAACCTTTAACTCATCTTTGACAGTTTAACTGTGGAAAACTCGGCCCTGTAGGACCCGGAACCGCGCTGCTGCGCGGTTTTCTGTTGATAAGTCCTGTTTTTAGCTCGAAAATGTAGGTCAAAAATTGTTTGGACAGTGGATAACTTTATTGTTGATATATTTATATTTTTGTACTATATTCGTAGGTAATAATAGTTGTGGTGGTGAGCCCTGTGTTCGCACAAATTGTATCCACAAAACGCCCCGATGGTCGCACCTACAGGTACATGCATATTGTTGAATCCTACCGCGAGGGAAAGGCAGTTAAAAAGCGCCGGATTGCTAGCCTTGGTAACGTTGATGGCTACTCTGAGGAAGAAATTCAACAGTTTATTCGCACTCTGGAATCGCTCCTACAAAACCGTGCCTCTGGTTCGATCGAGGACTTCGACCCGAAGTCGACCCTCTCTTTCGGCGTTCCCTACGTGGTTCAATTTTTGTGGGACCAGTTGGGGCTAACCAAAGCTGTACAAAACGAATTGAAAGATCGCCAGGTCACATTTGATGTGGCCCGCTATGTGAAGGCGATGGTCTGTAACCGTTTGATGAACCCGTCCAGCAAGCTGGACCTGTTCCACACCATTGAAGACATGTATCTGCCAGAGTCAGGTGATGAACCGTGGCAGCTCCAACATTTTTACCGTGCCTTGGATCACCTCATGGACATGAAGCCACAGCTTGAGAAGCTCATCTACCAGCGACTCACGGACCTTCTGAGCTTTCGCCTGTCGCTGGTACTCTATGACCTAACCAGTACGCATCTCAGTGGCCACCACTGTCCGATTG
Organism: Alicyclobacillus curvatus; assembly: GCA_017298655.1. GTDB lineage: Bacteria > Bacillota > Bacilli > Alicyclobacillales > Alicyclobacillaceae > Alicyclobacillus_B > Alicyclobacillus_B curvatus. The sequence continues at coordinate 3,845,708 of CP071184.1, read as the reverse complement.
GCGAACACGGATACTCCCGAACCCACCGACCAGACCTAGAGCAGGTTGAACTCGGCCTACTTGTCACACCGGACGGCCTGCCAATCACTCATGAAGTCTTTGCAGGAAACACACCGGACAAGAAGACCGTCAAAGAGATTCTAGAACGTTTGAAGAAAGACTTCTCGGTAGAACAGTGTGTCTTCGTCGGGGACCGTGGCATGGTCACCAAAAAGAACACCGAGCTATTGGCAGAACTCCAATATCCCTTTATTGTGGGCTACCACAAACGTGGTCGTGTGGTCAGCGACACCTTGTTAACAAAGTACAATGACATCTCAGTCTATACCGAACTACGTGGTAACCTCAGCTACCTTGAGGTGCCTGCATCTGCCGTCGAGGATGATGAAAAAGGGCAAGATGCTCGCTATATTCTCTGCCACAACCCACTCAAGGCAAAGACAGACGAAGCCTTCCGTGTGTCCGCGTTAGAGGAAGCAGAACAAGCCCTGGTCGAATACGGGACGTGGTTGGAGAAACCTCACCGCGGTCGGAAAACAAGCACACAGTCCGTGATGCTCAAGGTCAGCGACATCCTCACGAAAAAAGGTGTACAAGCGTTTCTTGAAGTGGAGTTCAATGACGAGAAGCTCTCCTACAAACGTAACGAGGGGGCCCTAGCCAAGGAAGCGCTCCGAGACGGAAAGTTTGTGATTAAAACCAACACCAATCTACCAGCCGAACAGGTTGTCACCTCCTACAAAACATTGATGAACGTGGAACGGGCGTTTCGCGAGATTAAGAACTTCCTCGATGTCGGCCCGGTTTACCACTGGAATGAGAAGCGTGTTCGTGGCCACATCTTCGTCTGTGTACTGGCATATCTGTTCGAGCAAGAGGTTCAAGTGATGTACCGCCGCTGGTGGGAACAGCGTGAGCGCGAAGCTCAGCAGATGGACAACGCTGCAGGGCGTGAGCAACGGCTGGAGGAACTGGGCGCGCGCTGGTACACCGGCGAACGAATCATGAAGGAACTAAAGCGATGGCACGTAATGAAGACTGAATTCCTTGGGAAAGAGTTTCTGAGCGTGCCACCTCCGCCGCAGGACCTGCGTGAGGTGCTCAAGGCACTGAACATTCCACTTCCTGCGAAAGCCATCCATCTGCGTCAGACGTCGTCCGGCACGCTCGTTTAGTCTGAATTCACATCCGGAGGCCCCAACCAGTTTGGGGCTCTTTGCGTTGTAGGGCAAAATACCACCTACAATCCCTTACTGGGCCAAGGGCACTGTCAAAGATGAGCTTTAAACGGCGCTTCACGCGCACTCTTGCGGAACAAGTGGTTGAAAAGAATAAATGTTAAAGTCTAAGGCTTGAAGCGTAAAGTTGAATAAGCTCTAACGGTTAAATAGCTAAACTTTAACCGTTAGAGTTTAAACGTTAGAGTTTAAACTGGGCGTATTCAGAGTCGGCTCGGCACCGGCTGGTCTGCGCCGGGCCGTCGCGCCCGCCTGCCCGCGTCCTCCTCGGCGCCTGCCGGGTCGGCTCGGCACCGGCTGGTCTGCGCCTGCCTGCGCCGGGCCGTCGCGCCCGCCTGCCCGCGTCGGGCCGTCGCGCCCGCCTGCCCGCGTCCTCCTCGGCGCCTCCCGGGTCGGCTGGTCGTCCGCCCGCGGCTGGTCGCCTGCCTGCCCACTCCCCTCGACTAGTTTCCCTTTTCCAGCAGGTAACCCACATAATCGAGGATGGCAGATGAGCAGTGATGACAGAAGCCTTCCTGTTCCTTCAACCTGTCTTTCACCACTTCGAGCTTTTTCTGCTGCTCGTCGTCCGGTACCTTGTTGCTCAGGGTCGTTCGAATGGTACCTTGCAAGTCCGCGAACAAACGCTGTTCTATGGCTTCCTTCAAGCGCGGATGGCTGTCCCAGCGGAAGTCCTTGCCGTGTCGTGCGAGGGCTCCCACTCGAACAAGGAGCTCTTCCCGGAACGATTTTTTGGAGGCTTCGGATACCCCAATCAGGTCTTCCAGGGAGCGCATGAGTTTCTCGTCGGGATCGACCCATTCACTTGTCACAGGATCCTTCAGCTTGTCTTCCCGGACAGATGCCTCGGCGCTGTCCAGGTAACGCACGAGAATGTTCTGAGCACTTGACTCAAACGCCGCAATAAAGGCGCGGCTCACGGTCTCTTTTGCCCATTTGTCGTACTCGGCGCGGATGGTACCTACGGCACTCAACAGTTCATCGCGCTTCTCCTTGTTCTCGGCGCCCGTGTGGTGGTCAAGCGACTCCCGCAGGGCCTTCAGCGCATCTGTTGGTGTCAAGCAATGATCCGCTGACGCAGCCATTGCCTGGGAAAGGGCGTTCACGACTTGCCTTGGAGAAATTCCAAACATACCGTCGCGGGGGCTGAGCTCCCTGACTTCGCGCAGGTGTGCAGGTCTGTATTCCCCTTCAAATTGCCCATCGTACAGCTTCAGTTTTAGTGCAGGGCTGTACTTTTCCAACTTCTCGTAGCGGGACAGCAGTGCCCACCCGGCCGCTGCCTTGAGGGTCCACGGGGCAATGTGGTTGTTCAGGTAGTTTCCCATCATTTTTGTGTAGATGCGTTCTTCTGCGGACCACTGCAGGTTGTACGGGACCTTGATGACGTAAGTGCGACTTTGCAGGGCTTCATTCTTTTGATCGCTCACGAATCTCCTGTACTCTTCCTCGTTCGTGTGGGCCAAGAGCACTTCGTCAGCGCTGATGAGCTCAAAGCGCGGTGCCTTAATCTGGCGTTCCTGAGCGAGTGTCAACAAGGAGAACTGCAGTTCCGACTTTGACTTCAATAGTTCGATGAGTTCGGCGATCCCGCGGTTAGCGATGTTCAAGGTTCCGTCAAAGCGCCAAGCCAGCGGGTGACTCTCGACGCCATACTTTTGCAGGGCGACGATGTCGACGCCACCAACGAGATCGCTGATATCCTGGCTGTTGGGGTCACTTGGAGCGAACGCGGCGATGCCCACCTTGCGTTGTTCACTGAATGTGATTTGCTCGACTCGGACGGTGCTGATGCTTGCCCAAGTCCCCTCCCCTTGCTCCTGGTGATACCTGCAGACCGGGCAAAGCTCTCCTTCCACGACGATTCCAGTATCCTGGTAAAGCTTTTCCCTCGCCGAATATGGAAGCAAGTGCAACGGGTCTTCGTGCATTGGGCAGCCTGCGATGGCGTAGACTGTTCCCTCCGGTGTCCGTGTGTATTGTTCGAGCAACCGCTTCAAGTGGGTGGCAATGGTACTTTTCGCGCTCCCCGGGGGACCCATCAGCAGGATAATACGCCGCCTGATATCGAGACCCTCTGCACCTGCATGGAGGGCTTTCATCAATGAGGACAGAGGTTCATCGATACCGAAGACCTCGTCCGCAAATGCACCATACACGGGCGGACGGTCATCCTGGCCGAGCATTATTCCCTTGGCAATGATGGCATCATAGAGCAGTGCATGGGCACTCCGTGCGACCTTTGGATTACTGAGAACGAGTTCCAAATACTCTGCAAAATCCCCCTGCCAAAGCTCAGGCTGCTTGTCCATCGACAGATAATCGTTTGCGAGCGTCACGACGCATACACTCCTTTGTTTCGTAGTAGGGTTTTCGGTTGAATGAGTTCAACTTGTCCCCTCCACAGCGTTGCCATCCCGTTCAGGATGGGTTGTGCGTAGGTCTCATCTACATCAACATTCGTCCTCAGTTGCAATAGTTCTGTTTTGACTGAGCTGACTTGTACTTCAACCGCAGGCAGTTTCGCTGCAAATCGCTCGAGACTGTCCCTAAGTTGCCGCCAGTCCAGCTTTGCGCCTTTAAGCGTTTCGCGGAGGATTTCATTTTCGTTGATAAAGGTTTCATCGATGCGCGAAAGCAGGCTCGAATCACTTTCCCATCTCACGAGTTCCAGGACATCGGCGCCGTTTCGTTCGAGGTGTTCAAGCAGATGGAGGCCCAGCCAATACGGGTTTGGCGTCGATGTCCCCGGATTGCCGACGACACCCGCATTGAGCACCGCATCCTGAATCACAGCAGAGGATATCTCGCGCAATATGCGCTTATGTGTCCAACTTGCAAACCCTTCGTGCAGAATTTTCGTTCGCGCAATCTGTTGGAAATAGAGGCCTGTTTCTCTGACAACACTCAAAACATCCCGTTGCCAGTCTTCGATGGGAGCGTGACGTGTCAGGAAGCGCAACAGATCTGTTTCACCAATACCCTGACTTACCTCGCGTTTGCGTTCCTTGTAAGCTCGGTCCATTTGACTTGGGTCGATGGGGTGTCCAGGAAATAGATCGCCGTACGTATCTGCCTGCGCCTGCACAGGGTACTCTGGTTGTGCAGGTTCTTCAAAGCGTGCGTGGTACTTTAGGGCATGAGCAATATCCAGCAACTGTTCTACAGCGTCTATCCCGTACTCCGCCTCATACTCGCGAAAGCGGAGAGTAGCGGCATGCAGCACTTGATCCATGTCCAGACGCATGCGCTCACAGTAAATATTGCGCCGAAACAGGTCCGTGTGACCGAGCACATGACTTGCGACAAACTCTTGAATCTCGTCACTGTTTTCATCAAGCAGATATGCTTGACATGGCTCAAGGTTGCAGACCATTTCATAGATGGTTCCGTGACCGCGTTCATGGCTTGTCCGTTGCTGCTCATAATTTCGTCCGATGGTCCAGTGCGGGTAGTGACCGGGCAGTCCTGAAGCTGCAATGGCATACAGTCTGTCTGCGCTCACTTCCCAGAAGTTTGTTTCTGGCGGACACAGGCCAAGCGATTCGGCCGCCCGCCATATTTCCGGAAGGCGCTGTCTCCATCCCATTACGTTTCGCCTCCAAACGTGTCTTGCAGCCATTTTGAGACCTCTTCATTTCTCCAAATGTGGCCAACGGTAATGCGCGGAAACTGATTTCCTAAATTTTCAATTAACGATCCGGCGCCAGTAGGTCTACCAAAATGCATCGGCGACACTTGGCAAAAGGCGTACATTTCCACCTCTGGGTGTAACTCTTTTACGGCCCCTACAAAGCGGTTGTCGTCATTTGCCCAATTCTCTCCGTCACTGAAATGGAGCACGTAGCGATTGTATTGACCACTGGGAAAGCGATTGGCTAATAAATGAGAAGCCAGTGTCACGCCGCTCGACAGCATTGTGCCGCCCATGACGCTTGCCTTAAAAAATGTGTTTTCGTCGACTTCTTCCGCGGCGGTATCGTGGAGAATAAACACCGCATCACAGTGTTGGTATTGGCGGCGCAGCCAGCGGAGAGCCCAGAAGGCTGCTGCCCTGACTCGGTATCGTTTAACCTCATCCATGCTTGCGCTCGCATCTCGCACAAACACGACCACTGCTTTTGTGACCTCCGTAGGTCGCGTGCGCACATCTCTGTAACGCAGGTCTTCATCTCGCCAGTCTCCGCCATGTTTCAGGTGTTCAATGACAGAGCGCTTGAGATGCAGTCTGCCTCGAGGGCCCCGGGTTGTGATTCCCTCAATTTGGGTGTCTGACATCTCGTCGCTGCTGGCTTTGGGCTTTAAACGGGGAAGTTTCAAGTCTTCAAACAAAAGCTCAGACAATTCTTCAATGGTTAACTCAATCTCAATTTCCGGCTCTCTGTGTCGGTCACCGGGACTTCCAGGGCCTGCCCCTTGACCAAACCCGCCGCCTTGCCTCTCACGGGCTGGGATAAACCTGGGCTCGTCCAAGTAGCGGACCGGGACACGAATTCTTTTGCCGTCTGGGGCGGTGATGATATCTTCGCCACCGATAATCTGTGGAAGCTGTTCTTTCATAGCTCCACGCAATCGGTCGTGATGGCGTTCAATATTTCGCTGCATGCGATCCGTTGGCACAAATACCACCTCCGTTCTCTTCGGATATTTCAGTCAACTCTCGCTCGTTAAATTCAAGGATTGCCACTCACGGAGTCAAACATTCAGGTGCGTCTGTCTTTTCAATGAAAATTTTTTTGCTGATTCGTGAAATTGGGTCTCACTGTGGCAGGCGTGCTGGACATGGTGGGAGTCAGGTTTCGGTTTGATTGGAGCTGGCCCTGGCGACGGCTGAGCCTTGCCGGGAGTTGGCTTTGACACATGTGCCGGTGTGTACTAGAGTCAGGATGTTACACAGACTTCAACACTTGTGAGGCATCCAGAAATGCAGGAATCAAGAGTCACAGCGGCGCTGGCTGTGCGCTGGCGCTGGTTTGTATTGCTGAGTATCGGAATCTCTTATCTCCTCGTCTTTACGCAGCGTACCGGACCGGGGGTCATCGCCGATCAGCTTCAGGCGGAATTCCACGTTTCCGCTGCCGTCCTTGGAACCATTACCAGCATTCAATATCTCCTCTACATGGTGATGCAGATACCCGTTGGATTGTACGCAGACAAATCCGGTCCCGAACGCATGCTGATTACAGGTGTACTGTTGGACGGCGTTGGTACACTTGCATTCGCTTCAGCTCATAGTTTCGCGGTTATTTTGATTGGTCGCGCGGTTGTCGGACTCGGCGATTCCCTGATTTGGGTCAATATCGTCCTTATCCTTGCCAAATGGTTTGCGCGGGGGCAGTTTGCTGCTGTTCTCGCCATCGTCAGTACGGCTGGCAACATCGGTGCCCTCGTGACCAGTATCCCCTTGGCCGCCTGGATTGCGGCTGAAGGTTGGCATATTCCGTTCATTGTCATTGGCGTTCTGCTTGTGGTGGCAGCGGCAGGGGATATCATCTTTCTGATTACGGGTGCTCCGGCACGCGCCGAAAACAGAGAGGCGCGAGGACGAGTCCGAGTGCAGCACATTCCCGTTGGGCGCACGTTGGCACAAGCTTTGAAGGACCGGGTTTCTTGGGCGACTTTCTTTTGTCATTTCGGTGCCATGGGCACCTACCTTGCGATGGTGAGCCTGTGGGTTGTTCCCTATTTCATGAACGTTTATCGACTTCCGCGCGCGGGCGCAGCGTGGTTCACATTGACAGCGTTTATCGGGGCATTAGTGGCGAGTCCAATTATGGGGGCGCTGAGCGACCGACTGAAAGACAGAAAACGTCCCTACTTCACGGTCCAGATGCTCGGTACACTGTCGTGGCTGTTGGTGGTCATTTTTCATGGTCAGCCGCCGCTCTTCCTTGCTGGCGTCATCATGTTTGTCGTTGGTTTTTCGAGTGGCAGCAGCCTCCTGACGTTCGCCGCGATTCGAGACTTTGTTCCGCCATCGAGAGCGGGTGTGACGTCTGGATTTGCGAACACCGGGGGATTCCTTAGTGCAGTGCTGCTCCCGGTTCTGTTTGGTGCGATTATCGATGCCGCGGGAGGCGTCGGAGGGGCGAGTGTGCAAGCGGCACGGCACGCATATGCCGTCGCCTTCATTTTACCGACCTTGTTTGCACTGGCTGGTGTCATGGGCAGCCTGATGCTGCCAGGCGGTGCGCCAAGGAAGACTGAGATTGACGCCCCAGTCGCCTCTGCGGAGTAGCCGCCGATAACCGTCGGCGGCCCCGAGCCTCCCGGGGCTTCCATCGAGCCGCCATCTGGCCCGGTCGAGCCTTCACCGAGCCTTCACCGAGCCTTCACCGAGCACCCATCGAGCACCCATCGAGCACGCGGCAGTGAATAGCGCGCTGTGGACGCGCTATTCCGGACATGAAAGGTGATAACGCGCTCGCAGCGCGTTATTTCGGCTTACTCCCTCAGAGTTGACGAAAAATAACGCGTTGTCGAAGCGTTACCACTCGGCCCGGGGCATCCGCCAGTGGATAGCGCGTTGAGGACGCGCTATTCCCGACTTGAAAGGTGATAACGCGCTCGCAGCGCGTTATTTCGACTCATTCTCTCGGAGTTGACGAAAAATAACGCGTTGTCGAAGCGTTACCACTCAGCCCGGGGCCTCCGCCAGTGGATAGCGCGTTGTGGCCGCGCTATTTCGTACTTGAAAGGTGATAACGCGCTCGCAGCGCGTTATTTCGACTCATTCTCTCGGAGTTGGCGAAAAATAACGCGTTATCGAAGCGTTACCACTCAGCCCGCGGCATCCGCCAGTGGATAGCGCGCTTTTGACGCGCTATTCCGGACATGAAAGGTGATAACGCGCTCGCAGCGCGTTATTTCGACTGTTCCTACGACAGGTGCTTAATTTTGCTCGCCATCGGCGTACGTTCTTTGACCGGTGGCACCTCAGCAGGATAGCCTACGCCAAGAATTGTCAGGACTTCGTAGTCGTCCGAAAGTGCAAGGATTTCCTTTGTACCGGCCTTTGATGCGATGGAGGTCCATCTTGTGCCAACGCCATCAGCCCAGGCAGCGAGGCAGAAGTTTTGCACGAAACATGTCGCAGCCACGAGGTTCTCAAACGTATCGACTTCGTTTTCCGAGCGCTTGTACAAAAAGGCGAGGACAACTGGAGCATCGCCAAAATTGGCTCCATGATGAAGTGTAGCTCTCGTTTCCGATCCGATGACGAGGACTTCCCACGGTTCAGCCATCTTGTGATTCGGAGCGAAGCGGGCTGTGTCAAGCCAATTTAGAAGTTGCTCCTCCGTGACTTCATCCGGCTTGAATTGCTTAATATGACGACGTGACGTAATGGCTTCTTTTACCTGCATAAGTATGCATTCCTTTCCTGCGGCGGAATTTATCCTCTCAAATAGCAACAAATCTAATCATATCCCATTTTGTTCTGCTACGCCTTGTTGAGGTGTAAATCATTCGGCCAGAGTATAATAGCGCCAAGAGAAACTTATCAGGGGGAATATTGTGAAGTTTACATCGGATATCGTGGAACGTGCGGTGCAGGTTTCCGCTCGTGCACACAGTAGTCAAGCGAGAAAGGGTTCCGGTACGCCGTATATTGTACATCCGGTTTCTGTGGCCATGATTTTGATGCGAGCGGGATGCGATGAAGATGTGATTGCGGCAGGACTGCTTCATGACACGGTGGAAGACACAGACCTGACACTAGATGATGTCAGAGCCCAGTTCGGGGACAGGGTGGCAAACCTGGTTGACGGCGCGTCAGAACCGGACAAGTCCCAGCCTTGGGAAGAGAGAAAACGACATACCATTTCTTTTTTGAAGCATGCTCCGGATGACATCCGGGTTTTGGTCTGCGCAGACAAACTGGATAATGTACGCTCCATCCGCATAGACGCAGAACGCCTGGGAGAGGCTGTTTGGGCCCGTTTCCACCGTGGGCGGGAGCATCAAGAATGGTATTATCGCAGCATCGTCGAGAGCCTTGGTGTGTCATCTGAGTTTCCGATGTTGCAGGAGCTGCGGGATGAAGTGAACATGCTCTTTGGGTTGCCGGAGACTGTCTTGGTGTACGTGTACGGGTCTCTGCTCTCCGGGGAGTCAAACCATGGGCTCCTGGCTTCCTCTCGACTGGTGTCGGCAAAAGCCCGTGCACACGGGAGAATGTACGACACGGGCAACGGATACCCAGCTCTAGTCACTGACAGAGAGAAGTGGACATTTGGCCAAGTCTATGAGGTGAACAAGGCAACCTTAGCGCAGTTGGATGCACTCGAAGACTATCGTGGACCCAATCGGGAGGATAATGACTATCAACGAATTTCCCAACCCGTCGAGACTGAACACGGCACCATGCAAGCGCTGATGTACGTATACACCGAAGAGGATGCAAAGGACCTCAAGGAGATTCCCTCGGGAGACTGGAAAAATCGCAACTCTGGTTGACGAATATTGGAGAAATGATGGCAAGTGTTGATGAGTGTTGAAAAACGCTTACGAGTGTTGATGCGTCCCGAAGTGCACGTAGAGGAGCATGATAATGGTGTCGCGTTTTCCATTTCCCTTTACAGCGGATGAATACCAGTACTCGAACAACCTCCGGCCTTTGCGTCCGGCGGTTGCTGCGTGCGTGACTGAAACGTACACAGAGGAAGTCATGTATAAGCGGAGTTTGCTTAGGGCACATCCACACCGCTGTTTTCACGAAGACGCGCATACAACAGATGCGCAGTGGGAAGTCCTTGACCACCTGCTGCACGAGCTTGCCGAGGTCTATCCAAGTTGGTTCGACTTACACAAACAGGATGACGTGTGGACATTTCACAATCACTTGTTGCAAGAGACGAGCAAGTTTCGCTATGGAGACAGAAGCAGCCTGGGTATGGCTCCACTCGATTTTGTTGGCAGACAACTACAGGAAGACCTCATCCTTTTGACACAATACGACGATAGGCTCGTACTCGAGGCAGGACAACTCTGTTTTCCAGGTAATTGGTCTCTTCGTTTCGACTCGGGTATGCCCTTTCTCGATATTCATACTCCTGTTCCGGGTTTGATATCGGACGGTCTCGCGAACAAAATAGAGCGCTTTCTGATGCGGATTGAAACCGGAAAACCGTGGACGCGCCTCAATTGGTCGTTAAACGCAGGTAAGCGCCTTGACACGTCTCCTGAGACGTTTGATGAATGGGGTCCGAAGAGATATCAAGTCACTGCTGAGAACGTCGCCAGTACTGTTCACTTGCGGGTTGAAGAACAGAATCTCGTACGCATGCCTCGCAGCAATGCGTTGCTGTTTACGATTCACACGTATCTCTTGCCGCTGTCGGAACTGGTGCAAAACCGCGAATGGCTCTTTCGCCTCCATCGGGTGCTGTGCTCTCTATCTCCGGAACTGATAGACTACAAGGGTCTACGACCTTATGCAGCGACTGTCGTGGACTATCTGGCAGAAGTGATAGAGGTGGCGAAATGAAAATATTTCAGACCATCGATGCGGAACAATTGAAGAGCTTGGTGAGTCATGCAGCAAGCTTGGTTGTGATTATGGATGAGAAGGGGCAGGTACTGGCTGAGTCAAAGAGGCTGCAAGAGATTGCAGGCGCAACGGAACTCCCTCTCTCCACCTTTGTGATTCACGCGGATGCCTTCGCTAAGGAGTGTCAAAGTAGCGCTGGAGTACATCCCTGTGGTGACGGAACTGCATATCCTGAACCAGACATAAATCGCATGCTCCTAGGTTTTTTTCATGACCATGCGTTTGCCCACATCTTACAGTCACAGCCGATGGGCACCCGCGTTGTCGTTTTTGCCAGCCGAAAGGTGGCAGCGTGCCTGGATATGCTGTTCGAGTGTATCGGAATGACGGATGAAGAGGCCATCGCTATCGTTCTCGATGAACCCGCGCACAAAGTGTTCTGTGCTGCCTGTTATCACCTCAACCCGACACGTTCAGACACCTATATCAGATGTGAAGCCTGCAGCCGCGTCCTTGAAGTCTCGACTCATTATTCAAAAAAGCATCATGCGGTCATGGGTTATGTGGCCTTGGCAGAACAGATGAGGGACAGGCAAATCCATTCGCAGATAGAGACCTGCCATCCAGAAGGAAAGGCAAATCCATCGGGAATGACGGAAACCCATACACTCTGAGGTGACACAGATTGCGGATTACGGAGACGTTCGTTGTCGAAGTGGCGAAGATTGAACAAATGACAGCAACAGTCAAACAGTACACATTGCGACCCGTGGACAGCTCAGACCGCCTGCCTGCCTTTCATCCCGGAGCCTATATCGAGACCATCATTCATACTCAGAAAGCAGTTCTCAAACGGCATTATTCCATCTGTAGCTCACCGGCCGAAACAGGCTATTACCAGATTGCGATTCAGAAGAGTGCTGCTTCACGCGGGGGGTCTGTGTATTGGCATGAACACGTCTCTGTGGGTAAAAGGCTCGAAATCTCCGCCCCCATTAACCATTTTGCCTTAAGTCGACGAGCCCGGCACCACGTGTTTATCGCTGGGGGAATCGGCATCACGCCATTCATACCGATGATATTTGAACTGACTGGGACACTGGATAAAGCACTTCTCGAAGTACGCTACACAGCGCATCAAGAAGGAATATCGAACCCATCGAACCCATCGAACCCATCGAACCCATTCACCCCGTCCGACCGACTCATCAGACCATGGACAAGTGGGTCTTGGGAATTGCATTTTGCTGCAAAATCCCCGGAAGAATGCCCTTTTTACGCATGGTTGACGAAATATTTCCCAGAGAATACACACTTTTATTTCTCAAAAACTGGGAATCGATTGACCCCGAACATCCTGCGCCAGCAGACCATTGGCACCCACCTATATTTGTGCGGACCACAAGGACTCATGCAAGAGTTCCGGGACGAAGCAAGGCGTATTGGCTATCCAAAGCAAAGCATTCATCTTGAGGCATTTCGTGCAAACACAGGAGACGATGATGCGTTTGAAGTGAGTCTCGCTCGCCAAAACCGGCGATTGACTGTCGCACCGAATGAAACCTTGTTGCAAGCCCTGCGTGCAGAGGGCATCGATGTTGCATCGTCGTGTGAGGTTGGTGGTTGCGGGACGTGTGTGATTGGTGTGCTTGCAGGTAAGGTTGACCACAGGGATTTTTATCTGACTGAGGAAGAACAGTGTCAAAACAACGAGATGGTGACTTGCGTATCGCGGGCCAGAGAAGGTCACTTGGTACTCGACCTATAGAGCGATCTGCAGCCCGACCTAGCACGGACTGTAGCACGGACTGTAGCACGGACTGTAGAGCGACCTGTAGAGCGACCTGTAGAGCAGACTGTCAGCTTGTGCCGATGGTGTATGTTTCAGGGCGGAGTCGGTCACCCTTCAAAAGATGGGCAGTTTAGCCAGATATTCAGGAGGACAAGTTCTTCAATATCTAGCCCATCTTGCGAGGTAGATGAGATGCCGCACACACTTTCGATTGTGTTATGGACGGTTACCGTTCAAACGGGCCTCATTACGGCTATTCTTGTGACTGGGTACTTTGTGCTCAGAGGACAGATTCACAAGCGTATTGGACAAATTTTCTCTGACCCATACCCACAAAACCTCTGGGAAGGGGTCACAGGACTGAAACACGTGGGCCTTGAGCAGACCATCGAAAACGAGATCCGTTCAGCAAGCATAGAGCCACTACACAAGCCTTTAGGGTCGAGTCGAACCTTTCCTCATTTCGAAGGGTTATTGTTCTCGCCAGTGCAGTTCATCCGCAAACCTGTCGCGGATGACGTTCCTGTGAATATCGAAACAAGACTCGGCCCACATGCGCGGCGGCCACTCAAGCTTTCGATGCCAATTATGGTCAGTGCAATGGGGTACGGCGTGGCACTCAGCAAATCATTTAGCTTGGCGCTGGCAAAGGGGACCGCTTTGGCGGGCACCGCGTTCAACACCGGTCAGGGCCCGGTGCTGAGGGAGCATCGCGCGAATGCGAAGTTGATGGTCGTGCAGTATCATGGTGCCTTTTGGCGCCCGTCGGTTCACCAGTTGGAACAGGCGGATATGATTGAGATCCGCTTTGGCCAAGGCGCAAACGCCGGAGCAGGAACGACGGTTAAGATAGCCGACTTGCCCCCAGATGTTCTCAGCGACTTTCTTGCCAATACAGACGGAATGGGAAATACACCGACACAGGAACTGGTGATTCCGGCGGGTATTCCGGAAATTCGCACGCAGTCGGACTTGCGGCAGTTAATTCACCACCTCAAAGTGGCGGGACACGGTGTTCCCATCGGCGTCAAATTGGCAGCAAGCAATTATCTCGAGGTTGAAATGGAAATGGCTCTTCGAGCAGGAGCGGATGTCATCGTTATTGATGGAGCACAGGCTGGCACACACGGGTCTCCAGCTATTTTGGTGGATGACTTTGGTTTACCGACACTGGCAGCCCTTTGTCGTGCGGATGAATACTTGCGTCTCAATCGGCGAAGAGACCACGTTAGTCTTGTTATCTCGGGACGTATTCGGACACCTGGGGACATGCTAAAAGCCCTCGCTCTCGGTGCCGATGCGGTGTATATCGCGTCTGCAGCGCTGTTCGCAACTGCGCACAAACAGGTATTGAAGCCACTGCCGTTCGAACCCCCCACTCAAATTGCATGGGTCAATGGCACACATGCGAAAGAATTCTCCCTTGATGAGGGGGCGAACAGCCTTGCCACGTTCCTAAAAAGTTCGAGTGAAGAGTTAAAGAGTGGGATTCGGGCCCTTGGCAAACGTTCATTAAGCGAGGTCGACCGCACGGATCTCGTGGCATGGGACAGCGAAGTGGCGCGAATCACGGGCTTGCCGCTCATCTGATTCTGTTTACACGTCGAGAAACATGGTTACTCGGTTCAATTGTGATGTCTGACATGGTCGCGCGGGTGGTAAAGTTAAGACAGTCGAGTCATCGGTTAGCCAATAACCAAGTTCCGGATAAAGAGGGTTGTGCTTGTGAAGGTATCTCTTTTTGTGACTTGTCTTGTGGATAATCTGTACCCACAGGTCGGGGAAGCCATGGTGCGGATCCTGGACCGCATCGGTGTCGAAGTCGTCTTCCCCGCAGGTCAAACGTGTTGTGGACAGCCTGCTTTCAACAGTGGTTATACAGACGAGGCAAGGGCGTCGGCGAGAACCCTCGTAGATGCGTTTGAGGATGCGGAGTATGTCGTGTCACCATCGGGATCGTGCACAGGAATGATTCACCACTATTACGAAGAGTTGTTTGCAAATGATTTGAAGCGAGCGCAAAAGGCGAAAGAACTTGCTGCAAAGTCGTTTGAGTTCTCGCAGTTCTTGGTCAGTGTACTCGGGGTGACTGACGTTGGAGCGAGTTTTCCACATAGAGTGACTTATCACCCTTCTTGCCATGGGGCGCGGTTGTTGGGTGTGAAGGATGAGCCGCTGACGTTGCTTCGTAACGTCAGAGACATCGAGCTCGTCGACCTTCCCTACGCAACCGACTGCTGCGGGTTCGGTGGAACCTTTGCCATAAAGATGGGGGACATCTCGACGGCGATGGTAACCGAGAAAGTAGACCATGTTCAGGAGACTCGAGCGGACGTCGTCGTTGGGACGGACATGGGCTGTCTGATGAACATTGGCGGGCGCATGAGTAGGGAGGGGTTGCGAGTGCGGCCAATGCACATCGCAGAGTTACTCTACGAAGGGATTCACAAAGGAGTGATTGCGCAGTGACAGCGGAAACGAGGCACACAGCCACGAACCACGCTTCATCTGATGATGGCTTTGCGCAAGGTGTACTTGGCAGGTCGCGCCATGCACTCCAGGATGATTTTCTGCGGGCTGCAGTGCGGTTCACAGCGGATCGGCTGCGGGGGAAAAAGCAAACAGCAACAACGAGTCTCGGACGTTGGGAAGAGTGGCGGGAGCGTGGCCGGCAGATCCGCAGCCACACGGTTGCCAACCTCGACTACTATCTGGGCCAGTTTGCGGACAATGTCACTGCTGCAGGGGGTCACGTATATTTTGCCGCTGATGCTGCGGAGGCAAGAGCTGTGGTCCAGAGCATTATGCGCGAGAAACAAGCACGGCGGGTGGTGAAGTCGAAGTCGATGGTCTCGGAGGAGATTGGCATCAACCACGTGCTCGAGGCAGAAGGCATTGAAGTGGTGGAGACAGACCTTGGCGAATACATTGTTCAGTTGGCGAAGGAGACACCGTCGCACATCATTATTCCGGCGATTCACAAAAACCGGCAGCAGATTAAGGAACTTTTCACCGAGGCTGGCGGCGAAAATTTAACCACCGACACAAAGACCCTGACTGCTTTCGCACGCCGCACCATGCGCGATAAGTTTATCCACGCGGACGTCGGCATTACTGGCTGCAACTTTGGGATTGCGGAGTCGGGGAGTGTTGTCTTGTTCACAAACGAGGGCAACGCAGATATGGTCACCAACCTTCCGTCCACGCACATTGTCCTGATGGGTATGGAGCGGCTTCTGCCGACCTTCGCAGACTTGGAGACGATGGCCAATCTGTTGCCACGATCCGCTACGGGCCAGAGCATCACCACGTACATGTCGGTTCTGACCGGCTGCCGCAGACCGACCGATGTCGACGGGGCACGGGACATGCACCTCATCATCCTTGATAACGGCCGCTCGCGCCAGCTAGGTGACCTCAAAATGCAACACATCCTCAACTGCATTCGCTGCGGTGCTTGTCTCAATGTCTGCCCAGTTTACCGACAGATTGGCGGTCACGCGTATGGGTCAGTCTACCCGGGACCGATTGGAGCGGTATTGTCCCCTGTGCTGAACGACGGTGAGAAATACAGCGATCTCCCCTATGCATCAAGTCTCTGTGGAGCATGCTCTGAGGCATGTCCCGTGAAGATCCCACTGCATGATTTGCTCGTGCATTTGCGCCAACGGCATGTCGATTCGGGGCAGACGAAAAGAACGGAAAGGCTGGCATTCAAAGGGTTTCAGTTTGCCTTTTCGAAGCCGGGGCGCCTAAGTTTGGCCATGAAGGTTGCGAGATTCGGACAAAAACCACTCAGTAAGAACGGGCGGATTGAGTCTAAAATCGGGCCGCTTCGTGGATGGACCGAAGGGCGCGATGCACCTACGGTGGCGCAATCTTCGTTCCGGGAACGCTGGACTTCTCTGCAAAAGGAACTTCACCAGTTTGGGAACACAGACAACAAGCGGCATGGTGACCTGAATGGTGACCTGAATGGTGACCGGAATGGTGAACTGAATAACGGATCGAGCTTAAACCAAGAAAGCAGGGACCGAAAGGGTGACGGTCGACATGAATAGGGCGGATTTTTTGGGACACATCTCCGCGAGGCTCGGTCGTGACCGCGCACCCGTAGAGGCACCGGAACGGGATGTCATCGGGGTGCCGGAGTTCTGGTCGGAGATGCACTTGTCGCCTGATGCGCGTTTGCCAATGTTTCGTGACAAACTGACCGCTCTTGGCGGCGATGTGCGTGTTGTCAAAGACATTCCAGAACTTCAAAGCGAGTTGACGACTGTTTTCGCACAACTCGGTCCGAAAAAAGTCGGTATCTGGAACGACCCAGAACTGCGCGAATGGCTGGGGCAGGCGCTCACAAGTCATGATAAGAGTCATGATGTGCTGACATGGGGTGTTGACGCCCCTCACGAGTTCACACAAACCGATGTTGGTATCACAGGTGCCACGTACGCTATTGCGGATACAGGCACTTTGGTCCTTTCCTGCGGCGGCGGTCGTGGTCGGTCTGTCCATCTACTGCCAGCTGTGCATCTAGCTGTGGTTGGGGCGAGTCAAATTCGTGATAGGCTCGGTGAAGCGCTGACAGAACTGACGTCCGAAAGCCTCGATTCATACATTCACTTTGTGACAGGGCCAAGCCGCTCGTCCGATATCGAAAACGACCAGAGCATCGGCGTTCACGGGCCTGCTGCAGAGATTGTGATTGTCGTAGAAGCCTTGTAGGGGATTCGTGATAAGGGTTTTGTTGTGAGGGGCTCCTGAGGGGGGCCTTGGTTTTTGCCTACTAATTTGTAATAACGCGCCCTGAGCGCGTTATGTCTGATGGAATCCCTAGTGCCGGCAACAAATAGCGAGCTGTGGAAGCGCTATGTTCGGACCTTGAGTCAATAACGACGTGCGAACGCGTTATTTTGATCCGTTTCAGTAAATAGCGCGCCACGAACGCGTTATTTCCACATGGACGTGTTCCGAGCCGGGTGAATAACGCGTTCCCGGCGTGCTATCAGTGGTGGCCCAACTCGATGCGGAGCCAAAGCCGGAGAGCGCGACGAAAGAGCCACCATTTCTGGTGGCTTATTTCTGGTGGCTCTTGTCATCTTGGATGCGCTGATAATGGCGCGCCTTGCAGCTCACCGCAGAGGGCCTTCTGTGTTAGATCTCTGCTATCTGTGTTAGGCCTCTGCTCTGTGGTAGATCTCTGCTCTGTGGTAAATCTCTGTTACTTGTTTAGTTCTTGTTTCATCCGCTCGAGTTCATCATCAACGGCGGCGTGCTTACGAATGTCATCCAATTCGCGCGTTGTCTTATCGCGCTTATCGAGCGGATCCTCAAGTACACCTTCGTCAGTGAGCGAATCGATGGCGCTTGCCCGTGCTACCATCTGGTCTGTCTTGTCCTGTGCTCGCTGCATTGTTTCGGCAACCCCGCCAAGCTCCTTGCCGATGCCCGTTATTGATTCACTGACTTTAACCTGTGACTGCGCAGCCTGATAGGTGGCTTTGGTGACTTCTTTTTGCGTTCGGAATGACTCTATCCTATCGCGATACTTGCGTTCCATGTCTTTCAACTTTTCCACTTGGGTGACGATGCGTTCGTGACCCTGTCGTAATTGCTCCAAGTGCTCCACTTCCTGTTGCTTACGGAGCAGGGCCTCTTTTGCAAGGTCCTCGCGCTCAAGTTTGAGGGCCGCACGTGCAGATTCCTCGTAGCCGGCGATTTCCTTCTCGGTTTTCGCCATCTGGGCTTCAAGTGATTTTTGCTCTGTGACGACATCTGCCAGATGTCTTTTTACGTCTTGAAGGTTGCTCACCATTTTTTCGTAACTCAGATCGAGCATTTCGTTCGGGTCTTCCAGTCGATTGAGTAGCTTACTGACTTTTGCTTCCATCATTTCTGCTGCCCGTTTAAACATGCCCACTTTGAATTCCTCCTCTATCTTGCTTATTTGCCATTACAGTTCGAAAACTTTCTGTACAGTCCGAGCATCTCCGGAATGCACGCTCCGCTCCGGGATGCTGCCCTAGTCGTTCAGAGACAACATCAGGTTTGGTGTCTGAATCGTATGGTCGCTGCGCAAAGGTGTGACGGCTGTGCCTACAGCAAAGAACTCGATGATGTGTGACGCCCACCCGTAGGACCCTTCATCGATATGCACGCCGACAATTCCTTCCGCCTGTTCCTCATGAGCTTCTGTTTGCATGCGTTCCATCGCCAATTCGCGCGCGTCATACAAGGCCTGCGTAAAGTTTGGCTGTTCCTGATTCTGACCCATTTGCGAAATGCTCTTCAGGAGCCCTTGGTGTGCCACGTGATAGACGCAGGTGCCCATGACCATTGCGAGCGGTCTGTAACCGGATCTGAGAAGTGTCCAAAAATCTTGTCCCGACAAGTCGCTGGTGAACGGCTTGCCGTGGAAGGTGCGAAAACTCTTCGGTGCATCGGCAATACCCGCATCTGGCCTAGCCACAACGGCAGTGCCGATGGCGATAAACTCAGCGAGATCGTTACCCCATTCGTAGCGATTGATTTTCAGGCGTACGCCAACAATGCCATCCGCACCAAGAGCGTCGGCTTCTTCTTCCATCCGGCTCATCGCCAGTTCGCGAGCGTGGTACATGGCTTGTGTTAGGTTATCGAGCTCCATGTTTTGCCCCCAACGCCCCACCTGGACGCCGATGTGATACACGGAACTCCCCATCACCATACCGATTGGCTCAAATCCGGTTTCTCTGACCAACAGGTATTCGTTCACCGACAAGTCAGACGTAAAGACACCTTTTGGGTTTCCTTGACTGCGTAACCCATGCAAACGTTCCAAAGCGTGCTGCGGCAAATCTTGGTTAACTCCTGCCAACCAAATCCCTCCTACTCGGTAATATCGCCTCTAATTGCGGCGCGAAGAAAGCGACAATACTGTATCGACGCCGGGATAGGCCCGTTCGTGAACTGACGAAACAATTGTCCCCATCGCGACGAATTCGAGAATGTGATCCGTTCTGTCATCGTTCTCGCCGCGTTCTACTTCGACTTCGTGAACGTGAAGGCTGGTTTCATGCGCCAAAATACCGTTTCCCCCATGTTCTCGAACTTGCTGCATCAGCTTCTGCATCGCGGCGTGACGTGTCGCATACACGGACTCGGTGAAAGTAGTGACCTCGCGGTTGTACCAACTGTTTGAAGCCCACTGGTCCTGTCTTGTCGTGTACTGGTAATATGCTGAAACGCCAAGACCGAGGGATACTGGCATCGATCCGGCGTTAACCAGCTTGACAAATTCTGCCCCACTCACCGTGCATAAGAGTGGTTCACGAGGAGGCGTTTGCCCCTCCAGAACCACAGCTGTACCAAATGCTGTGAATTCCGTTTCGTGGCTGTTCACGTCAGGAAGATGGTGTTTCAAGCGTACCCCGACAACCGCGTGAGCCCGCATCAGCTCGGCTTCTTGTTGCATCCGTCTGAGAGCCAGGCGTCGACCTTCGAGCAAAGCTTGCTCGATGACGGGAATCGATCCGGAGCCCCACGACCCCCCATAACTCGCAGCCGAATAGCCAATGTGATAAATGGAGCTTCCCATCACCATGCCAAGTGGCTTCAGTCCATACTGCTTCAGCAGCAACCACTCGTTGACAGACAGGTCGCTCGTCCACGGATAGTTCTCTTGACTCTGATTGGCGATCCGCTCGCGCACGTACTGCGGGACTTGCCCATGCTCGAGCGCGGCCACGGTCTGCCTTGCCCGTTCCTGCTGCTTTGCCAAGTCCTGCGCAGACTGTTCGCGCGGGCCCTTACCTCGTCGAAAGAATCCCATACACTCACCACCCTACCTGTCCTCGCTGGGTTCAACGTGCAACTAGTCCCCGAGTAAAAACCTTTCGAGGGTTTGTCTCGTTTCTTCGTGTTCCTCACTATATCGTGCTATGTCCTGTGAAAGCTGTGCCAACCAGTCTGTAAAAGAGAGCACTTCCGACCGAAGGCGCACGTCCCGGACGATTTTTCCTTTCTTTGTCTGAAGACCTCCACCATCCTTCATTTGTTCCAGCTCGTACTCGGCATCACCGAGTCGTACGACAATACTTTTAACACGCTTGTCTTTCGCCAGAAAACTAAAGTGACGGGTGACTGTCACTAGTGAAGGCAGGGCCTGCACAAGACGTACAGCGAGCGCCTCAACAAAGGCCCGCTCGTCAGTGATACTTCTGCGCCACTGTGCGGCGGATAAGTCAAACGGTAAATCATCCGTCGCCACAACTATCCCCCCTCTTCATACTTATAAATCTTACCATAGACCAGCTTTATGCAGTCTTAAGATTCCGTGCATATATCGTGTATTTATTTTGAGGGGCATTGTCGTATGTTTAGACGTTTTCGGCGTCAGAACGTGTCAAGTTTGGGCTGTGGGATTTAAGAAAATATTTGCTAGATATGTTAGATAGATGAGAAAGCCTGTTTTGAGCATGCTCTGAGCATGTTTCCAGGGATGCTTCCAGGGTGCTTCCAGGGTGCTTCCAGGGTGCTTCCAGGGTGCTTCCAGGGTGCTTCCAGGGATGCTTCCAGGGATGCTTCCAGGGATGCTTCCAGGGATGCTTCCAGGGATGCTTCCAAGCATCTTCTCAGCATCTTCTCAGCAGGTTCGAACGATAGGAAGAAACTGTCGACCAACTCGCACTCCCTTACGCATCGTGGGGCGTAAGCAGTGCTCACCCAGCCACTCCGACGAACCCTTACGTACCTACAGTGCGTAAGCAACGCCCGTTTTGCCGATTTTGATACTTTCTTACGCACCCACGGTGCGCAAGCAGCGCTCAGCCAGCCACTCTGACGACCCCTTACGCACCCACAGTGCGTAAGCAACGCCCGTTTTACCGATTTTGATGCTGCTTACGCACCCACAGTACGTAAGCAGTGTTCAGCCACCCGATTCGCCGCTTCCTTACGCACCCACGGTGCGCAAGCAGCGCTCAGCCAGCCATTCCGACGACCCTTTACGCACCCACAGTGCGCAAGCAACGCCCGTTTTACCGATTTTGATGCTTCCTTACGCACCCACGGTGCGTAAGCAGTGTTCGGCCACCCGAACTGGCGCTTCCTTACGTATCCACGAGCGCGTTATTTCCACTTGAACGTGTTTCGTCCAGGGTGAATAACGCGTTCCCGGCTCGCTATCGGCTGCACAACTCGAAGCGGAGCCAAAGGCAGCGGGCGCCGTGGAATTTGGAAGTCACATGGTAAAACAGACGTGAAAATGTGGACGCGCAAGGGAGTGATGGATTGGTCAAATCGCGTCACTTACGCATGGTGGGTGCGTAAGGCTGCGTGGACGCGGTGTGATGTGATGTTCTTTACTGTTGAGTTCATCGATAGTTTCTGCGAAAGCATGTGCTAAGTCTGTTTGATTTATCACACAAATGCTGGTTAGGTCTGTTAGATATGCATGTTGGATATTTCTTCGATACAGGTATTGACGGTTGATATATTTGACATTAAAATCGTCACGTGGTTTCAAATGTGGGATAAAAGCCCTCGTATAATGTCGGGAATATGGCCCGACAGTTTCTACCGAGTGACCGGGAATCGCTCGACTACGGGGATGTTGTCCATATTGTTCATAGATGGAGCAGCTAGGCAACGAGACAGGTACACCTTTTTGTAAACCTGTATCGTTGCTGATGTCATTGTTTCCATCTTGTCGAACGTCTATGGCCGGCGTCTTGAGTCGAGCTTCGTGCCCGAGCAACTCAAGGTGTCGGTTTTTTTGTTTCTCCAAATAGATTTAGACTGGGGGTTGATGAAGTGAGTCAATTGGTAGAGCCATCATTGCCTGTACGGGGTCAAGACCAAAGCGACGCAGCGTTTCACATTGAAACAGAAGGTATTGGCGTCATCGCACAGAGCAAGCGCCACGGTCGGCCTAGAGAACTCTTCTTCGTTTGGTTTGCTGCAGTTTTAACTTTTACGGGCGTCGTCACCGGACAATTGTTCACAGCGCTAGGGCTGAATGTTTGGGAGAGTTTACTCGTCGCCATCATCTGCTCCGCGTCATTCGCAGTGCTCGGATACGCGTCAGCCACAGGACCGAAAGCAGGGACTGTAACGCTGACCATTTCTCGCGCAGTATTTGGCGCGAGGGCAAACCGCGTACCTGCTTTCTTTAGCTGGGTGACAGCGGTTGGCTGGGAAAGCGTCACGATGGTTTTGACCGTCTGGGCGTTTTTGAGTCTTGCTCAGTATGTCGGCTTACCTTCAACGGGTGTCGGTCCAACAATCATTGCACTTATTATTACGCTTGTGCTCACCTATACGGTTCCGATTCTCGGACATGCAACGCTGCTTACAGTTCAGCGCATCTTGGCCTTTGTACTCACCATTTGCGCAGTTTTGGTTGTTGTCGCCATTATTCCTCATGTCCATTGGGGTTATTCAACACCTGTTAAGGACATGGCTGCCGCAGGTGCGTTCCCGACTTTCGTGCTCGCCTTGTCGATTGGTCTAGCAAGCACATTTTACGGCTGGGTCAACTTCGCAGCTGACTATTCCCGTTACATGCCAACGCAAACACCGACTCGGAAAATTGTTGGTGTCACCTTTGCGGGCGGCGGCATCGCGAACTTTGTAATGATGGGTGTCGGCATTTTGCTCGGTACATTTATCAGCGGTTCGGCCTACTCAGCAAACCCGGTGATGGCCATTGCCAAAGCAGTACCAGCATGGGCTGCCGTCCCGTTCCTCATTGCTGTTATCGTTGGCGATATCACAGCCAACTATCTGAATGCATACAGCTCAGGAATGAGCTTCCTGTCGATGGGCATTCGCCTTCGTCGCTACTTCGCAGTCGCGGTCGACGGCGTAATCTGTACCCTGATTGCCATCTATGCAATTTTCTTCTCGCCAAACTTCGTAACATTCTTCCAGAATTTCCTGGATATCATGATAGTGTTCATTGGTCCATGGGCTGTCATCTTCCTCTTGAACCACCGTATGGTTAAAGGACAATACAGCGCGCAGGGTCTGTCCAGCGATGGTCCAGACAGCGCATATTGGTATCAGGGCGGAACCAACTGGCGGGCAATGACGGCTTATATTCTTGGGGTCATTGCAACGTTTTTCTCAGCCAACGGGGCACTGTGGGCAAGTCCACTAACGAAGACCTGGTTTGGCGGTGCAGATGTGACCGCATTTGCAGCACCAATTGTAACTGGCATACTGTATTATGTTTTCACTGCGGGCAAAGCATCTGTACCAGAATCAAGTGTTGACGGAAGCTTGAGCTAAGCCTTCCCTAAAAACTGATTCCGACTGCTCCAACATCATTCAACCTGATTCAAACTTGCAGCATCCTGCAAACTGATTTAGAGACTGCTGCAAACTGCCGTGAATCAAAACCCCGCAGGGAGATACCCTGCGGGGTTTTGCATGGTCAATGTGATGAAGATTTGAGCAGTGCCCGAGGCCTCCCCCCGAAACGACAGTCTCGTTAGCGCTTTGGCGCGAGCATGCGAAACAGGGTTCCGAGGTTGTCCTCCATACGTATAAAGGTTGACCGTAGGGACGCAGGGACCTTCAGGTCTTGTAGTTCCTGTTTCGTGTATGGGCTGACTTCGTCCAAAACCCCAACATTGTGCTTCAGGCCCCTCGAGTCAGATTCCTCCGTTGCTCTAGACGCAGGCCCACTTGGTTTAGCGAGTAGCTCCAGGTCCTCGAGACACCGATACACATATTGACCAAAGCGGCTGACATCTGGGTCAGACACGAATGCGGCCCCATCCGCTGCAAAGTGGGATTCGAGCGTCAATAATCCTTCAGAGAGTCGATGGACAGCCGTTAACACACCGCTAACAGCATCTTTGTCAAAGTTCCCTTTCGAAGCTGGCTCCCCAAGAGCCTGAGTAAACTGGTTCACTGCATTCGTTCGTGCCAGTCGAGTGCGTTTGCGGTAAAACGCTTGCTGGCTAGTTTTGCCGATCCGACTTCGCATCTCAGTCTCACTGCCGGTCCGGGTCTTTGTGACACCGCCCGTTCCGTTCCCGTCCCCGATGTCAGGCCGTCCCCCGATCCGGTCCTCAGTGGCACTGCCAGTGGCACTGCCAGTGTCGCTGCCAGTCCCGTTGCCAGTCCCGTTGCCAGTCCCGTTGTCTGTTCCGCTGTCAGTCCGGTCCTTAGCCTCAATAGCTGCCTGCATCTTACTGACACTCTCACTGGCACTCTC
Organism: Alicyclobacillus curvatus; assembly: GCA_017298655.1. Classification (GTDB taxonomy): domain Bacteria; phylum Bacillota; class Bacilli; order Alicyclobacillales; family Alicyclobacillaceae; genus Alicyclobacillus_B; species Alicyclobacillus_B curvatus. The sequence continues at coordinate 3,820,983 of CP071184.1, read as the reverse complement.
ATGTAGACGAAACACCGCCTGTACGTAATTCTGCTCGGCGGCAAATAACTTCGCCAGGGCGTCCGGCAAGCTTAAGTGCAACCATGTTGGCCAGAGAAAATAGGCGGCAAAAGCAACGACACCGCCCAAAATTGTAAAAGTAACCCTGTCGTCAATAGTCCCAAGTGCTTGGCCGTTCGCGAAGAACGACAGAAGTACGACGACTTCAGCTGTTAGGATGGTTGAAAAGAGGAACAGGTTGTAATTTAAGACGGTGTACATTCCCCACAATAATCCACTGACGAGTAGTGCTCCAAGGAGATGCTGCGTATCTGGAATGAGCAGCACGAAAGTTGCAAACAAAGCGCCCAGAAGCGTGCCAAGAACACGGGCAACGCCGCGCGAAAACGTGGTCGCAAATTCGGGACGTAAAACGACAAGTGTAGTCAAGGGTAACCAATATCCACGTGAAAAGGGCAATATGTGATAGAGCAGGGTCGCTGCAGTGAGTGCAGCGGCCAGACGAACCGCGTGACGAAAATTACCTGACTGTGGCGTAAAATTGGCGCGAAGTGCACCGTATGCACTCTGCAGTTGAAGCGTGGGACGCAACAGCCCGTTTGCTTTGAGGCGCTGTGCCGGAGTGTAGGCTTCCGTTGGCAAGAGAGTCAGATGTAATAACTCCTCTGCAGCCCGGATTAGGCAAGCCTCAATTTGCTGCCAGTCTCCACCAATGGCTGGCACGCTCATGTCGGCGCAGTACTCGTTCAAACGTTGAACCATGTCCTGTTCGCCAAGCCATCTGGCATTTAGAAGAGAACTCGCCAGTTTATCGAGAAAGCTCGCCAGCTCACTAGACTTGTGCTCAAGAGATGCAATTTCCGCGGGAGCTAACGCTTTGCTGCTTCTTAGTGTGTATAGCATGCCTTGGACTGCGACGACTTCGATGCGGATGGATTCGGCGGTATTGAGCAGAGTTTCAAGGTAATGGTCATCGTCCGTACGATGTTCGGAGTCTTGGACCAAGCTCCATGATGTTTGCAGCGCCCCTGCCAGTTGAATATCTGCCTTACGGGACGGCTCTCTCATGTATGCTGCCGTCAGACGGTAAACTTCCGCAATGGATTTTTCTTCTACCCTCGACGGGTACACCGCCTCCTGTAAGACCATGAATACTGCTTGCAAAATTCCGCCAGTAACGACCAGTAGTGCCTGCATAATGGTCGAGGCCAGACTTTGGTGCGGGAACCAGGAGAACAGGATAAAAGTAATTGTCCCCCACATGCCGATGAGACCAGCTTCGTTGCTAACACAGCCCATAAACCCAGCGATAAATCCCAATATCGCTATCATCGGGATTTCCAGCCAAGCCCCTCCGACGCGTCCGCTGATGAAGGTGGTGACGCCCATCCACAGTGAAGCCACAATCATTGTCTGCAGACGCTTCCGAATGGTTCCGTTGAGGCCTGCAAACCCGGAGACCTGAGCGCCGATTGCCACACCCAGTCCGACAGTCGGTTGTCCGATGGCGATGCCAAACACCAAGGCGATAAAAACAGCGAGGGCGTTCCGTAATCCAGAGAGAAAGTGGAGTTGAGATGGGTCATGAGTGAGTAGAGACTCTGCACTTCTTGCGATGACGGTGTATTTCATCAGGCTCGGTTTCCTTTTCGGCACTTGAGACTTCTGATGATGAGACTGCAGATGATGAGACTGCAGATGATGAGACTGCAGATGATGAGACTGCAGATGCTGAGACTGCAGATGCTGAGACTGCAGATGCTGAGATTCCGAATACGGATAGGTCAATAACTGTGTTTTGGTGACCGTGTTCTAGGGTGTGTCCGGACTCATCAGCGTCACGTCCCTATCTGATGGGTGGCGGAACCCGGAATGCCGTTTCAATGCGGCAGCCACGTGGTACTGTCTGTTCTGGCTGCTGATGGGTTCCTCGCCTGGTGCAGGGACAACTCGTCGGTATGTACCGTCAGGCTGCAACTCTCTGCGTTTTACATTGTCTCTCAATTGGGTCTCAAGGATGCCGATGATAACGCGCCTCAATTTTGGATGCAAAACAGGGAACAACGTCTCTACTCGTGATTCAAGGTTGCGTGTCATCCAATCTGCACTCGATAGAAACAGCCTGCTCTGCCGGCCATTCTGAAAGTAATATGCTCTGCCATGCTCTAAAAATCGGCCGATAATGCTGTGGACCCGGATGTTCTCGCTCACACCAGTGATGCCGGGTCGTAGGCAACAGATGCCGCGCACAATCAGGTCGATTTTCACACCATGGCATGAGGCCCGGTACAGAGCCCTTATCATGTGTTGGTCAGTCAATGAATTCATTTTTGCGATGATTCTGCCAGGCTGATCCGGTGTTGAGAGCGATATCACCTGTTCAATCTCCGACAGAAACGCATCTTCCAGCCCCCACGGGGCTATTTTCAGGTGATTTAGCTTGGGAAGGTTCGAGTACCCGGACAGTTGATTGAAAATGGACGACACATCTTCTGCAATCTTTTCGTTACTCGTGAACAATCCAAAATCGGAATATAGTCTTGCGGTATTTTCGTTGTAGTTTCCGGTCCCGAGATGAACATAGCGCCGCAAAAGATTGTCCTCGTGACGTACAACCAAAATCATTTTCGAATGGGTTTTCAGACCGACAAGTCCGTAAATGACGTGACACCCTGCTTGCTCCAGTTTTTTTGCCCACACGATATTTTTTTCCTCATCGAAACGGGCTCGAAGTTCAACAAGTACAGTCACCTGTTTGCCTCTTTCAGCAGCCTCTGCGAGTGCCGCGATGATAGGTGAATCCCCTCCGACGCGGTAAAGTGTCTGTTTGATGGCGAGAACATTTGCATCTTCTGCAGCCTGCCGAATAAATCGAACTACGGGCTCGAACGAACTGTAGGGGTGGTAAAGTAGAATGTCTCTGCGACGGACAGCTTCGAAGATGTCCGTGTCGCCCCGCAATTCCAACGGCAGGGAAGGGACAAAGTCGGGAAATCGATATGACTGCAAATCCTTTTGGCTGATGAACCGAAACAGAAAGGTGAGGTCGAGTGGACCATTCAGTTCAAATACTTCCTCGTTGCTGACCTCCTCCCAATCCTCCAGGACTTCACGCAAGAAGGGGTGCATGTCCTGTTCTACTTCGATACGGACAACATCCCCCGTCCTTCGTTTATTCAGTTCCCGTTGAATCTCCTCTAATAGGTCTTCTGCAGCATCTTCGCTCAGAGCTAAGTCCGCGTTACGCGTCATGCGAAAACAACTCGTTGAAACAATCTTTTTCCCGAGGAATAGTTCCTCGAGGTGCATACGGATGACCTCTTCGAGAAAGATGAACGTCTTCTCACCTGTCGAGGTTGGACATTCAATCACTCGAGGCAAAACGCTGGGAACCTGTACGAACGCGAACAGATAGCCATCCTTTTCGGGTTGCTCGGATTCGATAAGCACGGCGAGGTTCAAACTGCAGTTGGACAGCAGTGGAAATGGACGACTTGCGTCCACTGCCATTGGCGTTAAAACTGGATAGACCATCCTTGTGAACAGGTCTGCAAGATAATCCTCTTGCTCCGGTGTTAAGTCATGTGCAGATACAAAGGACACCCCGGTCTGCTTCAGCAGTGGTACGAGGACGTCGTTCCAAGCGTTCAATTGCCGCTCCATAAAATCGTAACTTTGAATGAGTGCAGCATTCCACTGCTCCGATGCCGTCATTTGCGTCTTATTATCGATGAGGTGATTTCCGTTCTTGATTGCCTCCTTTAAGCCAGCAATTCTGACCATAAAAAACTCATCAAGATTTGAACTCGTGATGGCAAGGAACCTCAGTCGTTCAGCCAGAGGATTCGTGTCATCCAGAGCTTCTTCCAACACCCGTTGGTTAAATGACAACCAACTTAACTCTCTGTTTATGTAGTATTCCGGTCTATCGAACACTTTGCCATCAGTCAATTTGTACCACCTCCAGTCGAATGTCGCTCTGGAATGCCTTGCGCCATTTTTTCAACCAGTCTCCTGCCAATTCCAGCTCCAGAAAGAGAGGCCTGTTCGCCTTGACGCGGAGTACAAATCCCTTCGCTTTTTGCACGAGATGAATGTCCTCGACTGCGTTAATCTCAGTGCGGTCAAGCATCCGCACAAGCCCGAGAATCGTGCCAAGCTGTGTGATGAGCGAAATGTCATCCCCGGTAAGAAATTCTTCGTACCCAGCGAGTACGGTTGTAATTTGTTTCGTTGTCTTGAATGCCGCGACGGCAGCCGCCAGAATCCGCTGACGGTGCGTAATCCCAAGCAAAGGAACCTGAAGTAACAGGTAGAAATTATGATTTCTGGCGTTATAGATACTGATGGTGCGCCCTACATCATGGAGCAGGGCGGCAACTTGCAAGCAACGACGCACCTCATTGCCTGATGCAATCTGGTCGTAGTCCGTCAAGTCCGAAAACAACTGATCCGCGAGTTGCCAAACGTGAAAAGCGTGTTTGTCGTTCAAATGAAAGTGGTCATGGATATTCTGGATGCTGTACATGAGCATGTCAGGAAGCTCGCTCTGATGAAGGGCATGAAGGACTTGCTCCATCAGAACGCCATCACGCAGCCCCTTGTTACTAATTACAAATTCTGTCCCATTCACGCGCTTTAACACCTGATCTAAAATCGTCATTCCGGCAATGATGATGTCGGCTCTGTCTCCAGACAGACCGTTTATTTCGCCGCGTTTATCGACAGGCAATGAGCGCACATGATGGAGAATTTCCGTCACTTCACTTGAGCGCATTGCGTACCCGTGAAGGATATTCAGTGGGTAATTGCACTCATGCTGGTGAATGCGCCCAACAGACCTTGCTGTGCCGCCCATTCCTATGACCGGGCAATTCAGGTTCTTGAGCCAGGCATGTTGCTCAAGTTGACTAACAATAGTCGTCTCGAGTGCCTTAAGGTCTTTGGCGGACGGAGGGTCGCTCTGAATTGCCTCCCGCGTCAGGGAAACTGCCCCGTAAGGGATTGAAGTTGAATACATCAATTTTCGATCTCGATAATATGTAATCTCCGTGCTCCCGCCACCGATATCGATGGTGACCCCTTCCTCGAAGGGGAGGGAGTTAACGACCGCGAGGTACCCGTAATGAGCTTCCTCTTCTCCGCTCACGACACGAAACTGAATACCGGTTTGTTCCGCGATTCTTCGTAACAAGACATCGCGATTTACAGCCATTCGGACAGCTTGTGTGGCAACAGCGCCGATTCGGGTTACGCCATATGCGTCACACAATTGTTTAAATTGCGCAATGATGTCGACTGTCCGTTGGATTCCTTTTTCACTGAGCATGTTTTTGCTATCCAGATGGCTGCTAAGACGAACGGTTTGTTTTAGGTTGTCCAGTTCTTGCTGAGTACCATGAGGCCCCTGCTGGTAGATAACCAGACGAACCGAGTTTGAGCCTAAATCCATGACAGCATGCAGTTCGTCGGTCATTTCAAGACTCCTTCCGTACACATTTAAATTTACAATTATTTAACCATGAGTTTACAGCGATTTCACGTGTGTTGGATACATTAAACGTAAAGTACTCAAGCATAAAGCTCCTAGCGTGCAGTACACAGGGGTGGTGTGTCGTGTCACGATGGCTGGCTGGTTCTTTGGTCCCTATCACGAATGTTCGTCACCTCACCGCGTGACATTGCGCTGTAACTCATGGCCAAGACTTGGAGGTGCTTGCGTGATAACCACGATAGTGTTTGATATCGGCGGCGTTTTCTTCCACCAGCCAAGAGAACTTGAAGATGAATTCTGGAGAAGATTTGGTATCACCGACCCGACATTGACCGATGACATGATGCATGGCGGTGAATTGTGGGACGCGTACAAACGTGGGCGCATGACGGAACGTGAATATTGGACGACGCTTCTTGGCACATTGACGCCGCAGTATGAGGGATCATGGGCAACCATATGCCGTGCATACGACGGTGCTGTGGTACTCGATGCACAACTCGTAAACCTGGTAAAGAGGTTGAAGCTCCAGTATCACGTGCATGCACTGTCGAATGCAGGAGCAGAACTCGAAAGACGGCTGCGTGACTTTTGGATTGCGGACCTCTTTGGTGAAGTCATAAACTCTCACTACATCAGAATGGCGAAACCGGACGAAGCAATCTACCGGTACGCCTGCATGCGTGTGGGCGCGGAACCACAGGAAATTCTCTTCGTCGACGACAAGTCCCGTAACACTCGTGTGGCAGCCCAGGTCGGATTCCATACACATGAATATACAACGGCTGCAGCCTTTGAGGAATTTCTCACTGATGCGGGGTTGCTCGATAGTTTGCAGTCACAAGTCGAGGGTTATTAACAGGTTGCACGCCGGTGGCTCCATCATGACGACAGGAAAAATGAAAACGAAGCCGTGAGGAGAGTCTGAATTCTCCTTTGCAGCTTCGTTTTTCAATTCCCTTGCTTTCAATTCCCTTGCTTTCAATTCCCTTGCTTTCAATTCCCTTGCTTTCAATTCCCTTGCTTTCAATTCCTTTGCTTTGGATTCCTGCGTTCCCTTTATTCCTCTTTGATCCTTTCGTTTTTCAATGCCTTCACTTCTTGATGCCTTCGTTTTTCGGTCCCTTTGTTGCTCTTTAATCCCTTGGTTCTTCGATGCCTGAGTTCTTCTATTCCTTCGTTCTTCCTCGATTCCTCAGTTGGATGAGTATGTAGCCACAGCATTGAGGATTTTTTTGGCTGCCGCGATATGCATTTGCAATTGATCCGGTGAAACGGGCTTTCCTTCTACGGCCCTGAGTATATCGGCTTGGAGTGCGGCGGCAGCTGTATTGCGCTCTGCGGTCAGATGGCTAATCTTTGCGTCGAGTGTCGCACCGACCGTGTTGGTGGCGTTGACGGAAGCCTCTGTGGACATTCGCAGTGTAGCCATACCGAACTGGCCAACAGGTGCATTGAGCTGTTTGAACACTGATTCTGCCTGGAGTAGTTCGTCGTCTTTATGGATGCGTGGCTTGGTGGCATTGAGTCCGCTTAGAGCAGGTACACCATCAAACGAAGCGCCTGTCAGGGAATAGCCGAGCAGGGAGTAGATGGTTGGCATCGTGTCAGCGTGATCGAGCCACTGGGTAGATGTGGCATTCACTTTGACACCTGGCCCTACCATCGCGGCCCATGTATCGAGGATGTCCGGGCTGATGGTCCCGTGGTTCCAGTAGTAATTCGTGTTATAGGTCCAGTCTGTGCTGCCTTTGTAACTGTAGTAGACATTGGGTTTGCTGAACAGTACAAACGATGGATTGCGATTTGGTGCGGCTGTCACATCCATGTGGAGGGCTTTTAATTCTGTCGGATTGGCTACGTAGTTCCAACCGGGTACGGCAGTCAGCGATGCCAGCGTCTTGCTGAGCTCCGTGTTGTCTTTTAGGTAAACAAGTGCCCCGCTGTCACCGTACACCGTAATGTTACTTGCATTCTGCTGATTCAAGGAGTTACTGGCGAGCCACGCCGTCAAATTGGTGCTAAGTTCACCTTGCGGCATCAACTGGTCACCTTCGTCTGTGGTCAGAACAAAAAGCGTGTTTGCTGGCGTCATGCCAGCGGCCTTCAGCTTCGAGAAGAAGGTTTCGAGTGCGCTGTTGTAGGCCGTCAGCGTAGCGTTATAAGTGCCTGGCAGGGCTTGTTTGCCACCGATTTCGTGTGCGTCGTGCAGGTACGTAAACGTGACCGGGACACCATGGGTCTGCATTTCGTAGGTTGCCTGAAGAGACCAATTTAAGTCGGTACCATCACTCCAACCCGGGAAGGCGCCAAGTGTGGTGGAATTATCCCAGGATTTTGCGTTATAGAGGTACGGCAGGTTGGGGGAGCCAAACGTGGTTGTACCGTCCGCGTTGTGGACCGCAATCCCGAGGTAGTCACTGGCGTTGGTGTCGGATGAAGTCATCATCGAAGGCGTGACTTCCTTCGCGCTCTCAAGTTCCATATCAGGTGCACCGACGGCACCTACACTCCAGCCATGTTGGTTAAACGCGGTCCAGTTGGGTGTGGTTGTGACATGAGGTTGGCCATCGGCATCGGCGTTGGTCCAGTACCGTAAACTTGAGTAAGCGAAACCTGTTGCTGTCCGTTCGTAGAACCCTTGGTCTATTACACCCGTGTGGCTTGGATACTTGCCCGTCATATCAGACAGCATTCCGTCTTGGGTGTGGGAATCAAGGATTGTGTGGTCGTTCGTAAAGACTGTACCCTGATGCAAAAACTTCATCACAGCAGGCATCTGCTCAATATCGCTCTGATGTACGTTGTCCATGATGATATACACGACGTGTTTAATTTTCTCCTGGCTGACACTTTGTCCGAGTGTAGGATGAGACACATTGTCTGCAAACACGTGCTTCGGGACAGTGGCGCCAACAGTGACGATAGCTAGTGTAGATGCGAGGACTGCAAGAGGAACAGCACTTTTAGCGAATTTAGACCGCGACTTCATGGAACAATCTCCCTTCCGTTACCTGAGTGACTTCCAGAGTTCAATAGTAATGGCGGATTGTAAAGGAAATTTTCAGGAAATATTGAATCTGGGTAAACTCTTCGTGAAATTGGGCTTTATAAACGAGGGCCGAAGGACCATAATCTGAACTTTGCTTCGAATATTATTGTGAGGAGGGTGGGGTGTTCAGTCATAGTCGGTTAAAAATAGAAGGGAGCGTGAATTGTGAAGAGGCAGAGATTCGGCTTCGCCGTAATCGCGTTTACATCCCTGATGCTGTTCGGATGCATCGGTCTCGCCTTGACCCACAACTTCATTTCCGAGGATATTCGCTACTTTCTCTCCGTGATTGTGTGCTTTGTTGAAGCAGTACTTCTCCTCTGGTCCATTTACCAGGCCGTCATCGGTATCGCTGGCGTTATGCCCTTGAAAAAACTCAACACAGAGCTTAGCACATACCCGAGGATTCTTTGCTTGACAGCGGCTCACAACGAGGATGCTGTGATTGCAACGCACATCAGGAGCTTGAAATCCCTAAATTACCCCGAAGATGCGTACACTATCGTCGTGTTGGCGGACAACTGTACAGACCAAACGGTCCGGACTGCTGAGGCGGCGGGTGCAATCGTCTGGGAGCGGCACAATCTTAGATTGACCGGGAAAGTTCATGCACTAAGGTGGGCGTTGCATCAGAAGGCAGACCTTGAGGCCTACGATGCCGTTTGTTTTTTTGACGCCGACAACCTCGTTCATCCGGACTTCTTGACCGTGATGGCAAAGCACGTCGAACGAGGGCACATGGCTATCCAGGGCTATCTCGACACGAAGAACCCGTGGGATAGCTGGGTAACGACCGTGTATGCCTCGTCCTATTGGTATATGAACCGGTTTTGGCAGCGAGCACGGGCAATTTTGGGATTGTCTGCAGCCATTTGCGGTACCGGATTTTGTTTGTCTTCTCGAGTGCTTCGTCAGATTCCCTGGGAGGCTACCAGCCTTACTGAGGACCTGGAGTACACTGCGCGCTTGCTGCTTCGCGGCCATCGTGTCCATTTCGCGCATGATGCACTTGTTTACGACGAAAAACCCCTTGATTACGCGGCCACCGTTCCACAACGTCAACGCTGGATGCAGGGATTTTGGACGACGGCCTTTAAATACACCAAACCGCTCTCGAAGACCGCCTTCTCTCTGGAGTGCGGTTGGCTCCGTTCCGTCGATCTGTTAATCTACACTTGGCAGCCCGTGTTCGTGCTCTTGACGGGACTAAACATCCTCTTTTCATTGGCAGAGTGGTGTTTTGGAATGAAATGGTTCCACCCATGGCTCATTTCGCTGATTCCTCCTGCGGCTTGGGAGACATTCGGATTCATCGGGTTGGCACTGCCGATTACGGCTCTCATCCTGGAACGTGCAGGCTGGCGCGCCTATGTGCTGTTCCCGCTCTACTTGCTATTCAATGTGAGTTGGGTACCAATCACGATTGAAGCGATTCGACACCTGAAGAGCACGGAATGGGTCCACACTGAGCATCACAGAGCCATCAGTCTGGAGGAAATTGACAAGGTGTCGTGATACTCATTCGGCCGGAGGGAGCTGTTCTCTCTGGCCGTTTGACTCGATTATCTTGTGAGAGTCGGCTATACTTTTTACTAAACTGCAGTGTGGGAGATGAACCTTTGGATTCGACGATGCAACAGGGCTTAGCCGGGAATCGCTGGGCACGTTGGAGTTTATATGCGCTAACGTTTTTTCCGTTGATTGACTTTGCACTAAGAAACACGCCGCATTTACATATTATCGGCTCTGTCTGGAGCATCATCGTACTTGTGATTCTTGCCGTGGTAGCTTGGAAACGGATTAGTTCGGGTAACCGGCCTGTCGGCTTCTCTTGGTACAAGTATGCAGGGTGGTACATGATTTACATACTCGCATTGATGTTCATGGGGCTTGGTCTCGGCCACGCTACTGTTGCGATTGATGGCTTTCGCGCAGATGTTTTCTACATGCTGTTCGCGTTCCTGATTCCGTTTGTGGTTGTGCCTGAAGATGTACCGAAGTTGCTTCACGCGGTTGCCGCACTGGCGATTTTGATTGGTGTGCATGGATTGTTTCAATACATTCTTGCGGTCCCCATTCCACATGGATGGGTGGACGTCAACGAACATGTCAGAACGAGGGTCTTTTCCATTATCACTAGCCCGAATGAACTTGGGGCCTATCTGGCGCTGACGGAACCTCTCATAGCGGGATTGTTTCTGTATGAACGCAACCGGATACGCAAGTGGATGTATGGCGTCGGTTTTTTTGCGTGTGTAGGCACACATATTTTTACGTATGACCGTGGATCGCTGCTCGCCTTAGCGCTCGCTCTAGTCGTGGTTGCGGCTTTAATTCGGCCGCGATTGTTGATTGTCGTGGCGATTTTGGGCGTGATTGGGTTCTTCCTACCGCCGATTCACCACCGGTTCGCAGACTTGTTTTCTCCTGTGTACCTGCTCAAAGCCCAGCAAGGTGGGCGTTTGTTTCGTTGGGGTGTCGCATTTGACACGATGTCACAAAACCCGCTCTTGGGGGGTGGGTTGGGTCGTTACGGCGGATCGGTTGCGTCTGATTTTGGGCTTAGCATCTACTCAGACAATTACTACATGAAGGTACTCGGGGAATCCGGGCTTATCGGACTTCTGTTGTTCATGGGTATGCACCTTGCCCTGTTGCGCGAAGTGCTGAAAAAAGCCGTCAAGCGCATGGAAGGCCGCAAGCGCTATGTGGTGATGGGTGGCTTTATTGGATTGGTGGCAGTCGTGATTCACAACGGCGTGGAAAACGTGTTTGAGTTTGGTCCGAATGTGATTCTCTATTTTACGATTGCAACCCTGCTCCTCATCTGGGGTAGAGGCGAGGAAGCAAATGTGAGCGCTGGAGAAGAAGATACGGTCAGTGACCGGGCGACTGTGAGAGCCTCCGTATCCTAAAGGCATGCGTGTCGCTGGATTTACCTGTTGATTGCGAAATGAAGGACCGCCTTTCTGTCGAGAGAGGCGGTCCGTTGTTGTTATTCTGCTTTATTCGACGGGAACGAGCCCGAGGCCTTCTGCAATTCGTTCGCCGTATGATGCATCCGTCTTGTTGAAGTGTTCAATCATCCGCAACTGAATGTCTTTGCGTACTGGCCGCATGGACTCGATGATGTTCTCGACGAGGTCATCTTGTTCAGAACTCGACAACAGTCGGTACAGCATCCCAGCTTGTGTGTAGTGGTCATCCTGGTCATATGCGAAGTACCCTGTATGCCCTGAGATATCAAGTCCGGGAACGCTCGCTGTAGAGTCCTCGGCAGGTCCCCCAAAACTGTTTGGTTCGTAGTTCACACTTGAACCCCCGTTATTGTCGAATCGCATCATTCCATCCCGCTGGTAATTCATAGTTGGCTGAAGCGGTCGATTGATGGGCAGCAGGTTGTGATTGGCTCCCACTCGATAGCGGTGCGCGTCCGCGTAAGCAAACAAGCGCCCCTGCAACATCTTGTCTGGTGAGAACCCGATTCCCGGAACGATATTTGCCGGTGAGAACGTTGCTTGCTCGACCTCGGCAAAATAGTTTTCAGGGTTCCGGTTGAGAACCAGGCGGCCTACGGGGATGAGTGGATAATCTTTTTGTGACCAGACCTTGGTGACGTCAAACGGATCGAACCTGTAGTTGTTTGCCTCCTCAAGGGGCATCACCTGCACATACATCGTCCACGCCGGGAAATCGCCACTGTCGATAGCCGAGAATAGGTCCCGCGTGGCGTAATCAGCGTCAATACCGGCCAAACGAGCAGCTTCTTCACGACGCAGGTTTTGTATGCCTTGCTCCGTTTTGAAGTGGTATTTCACCCACACCGCTTCTCCTCTGTCGTTGTACCACTGAAAGGTGTGACTCCCAAACATGTGCATGTGCCTGTAGTCGAGCGGTGTCCCACGGTTCGAAAACAGGATAGTGATTTGATGCAGGGCTTCCGGAGACAGGGACCAGAAGTCCCACACCGCGTTCGGGTCCTTCAGGTTGGTCTGCGGGTTGCGTTTTTGTGAATGGATGAAATCCGGAAACTTGAGCGGATCGCGGATGAAAAACACCGGCGTGTTATTGCCGACGATGTCGTAGTTGCCCTCTTCGGTATAAAACTTGATGGCATTGCCGCGCGGATCACGCTCGCTGTCGGCCGATCCCTTTTCACCGGCCACGGTTGAGAAGCGGATGAAGACCGGCGTGCGTTTGCCGGTTTCCGAGAGAAACTTCGCTTTTGTCCAGTGGGTCACAGGGTGGGTGACTTCGAAGTACCCGAACGCCCCGGCACCTTTGGCGTGCACGACGCGTTCCGGTACACGTTCACGATTGAAATGGGCCAGCTTTTCGATGAGGTGGAAGTCTTGTAATAGAATAGGTCCGCGTTGCCCCGCTGTTTCTGAGTTCTGGTTGCTTACCACGGGCCATCCTGTAGAGGTCGTCAGCCCCTTGTCATGCCGCTTGTCATGCTGCTTGTCATGGTTCGTGTGTTCCGTGTTCATGTGATTCACCTCGTATGGGAAAATTTGTGGAACTAGAGCCTGCGATTGCTTGGGTGCCTCAAGGCAAGAAGTTCTCTTGGAATTAGATTTAGACTCAGTCTAAATCTACTGATGGAAAAGGTCAATACCAAAGTTGCAAGAATTGTGGGGATAGGTGGGTGGATAGGAGATACAGGCGGGAGTGGTCGGAGCGCGGGGGATAACGGATCGGAGCTGGTCATAACAAATCGGAGCTGAGAGGCTGTCGATAACTCGGCGTTGCTTACGAATAATGGATGCGGAAGGGAGTGCTCGATATGCGGGGCGGGGTTACTGAAGTTCGAGCATGACTCATTACCTGAGCCGATTGGGCTAGTACCTTGTAGAGAGAGCGAGGTCAAGGGCCTGGTCAAGAGTGAGGTCAAGAGTGAAGTCAAGAGTGAAGTCAAGAGTGAGGTCAGGTGGAAATAACACTTCAAGAACGCGTTATTGGATGTCCGCTCGCCGAGACGCGCTAAAAATAGCGCGTTGTGGGCGCGTTATCTCCCCACGGATGGACATAACGCGTTCTAGAATCACTATCTAAACTCGCTTCGAGTAATAACGCGCTGCGAGCGCGTTATCTCCTTCTGCTCAACTCATCTCAGGATGAATAGCGCGCTGTGAGCGTGTTATCCGTCTAAGCGGACTCAATAGCGAGTTGTGAACGCGTTATTGGAGAGCCCGAGAGACGTGGGAGAGCTTGGTGCCAGCCTGAATGGTCGTCGCTTACGCACCGTGGGTTCGCAAGCAAGCGAGAATTGGCCAGATAGAGTTGCGCTTACGCACCGTGGATACGTAAGGGAGCCCCGCATGGGCTGAATCCGGGATTGCTTAGGCAGCGTGGATGAAAGAGTGTGGTGCTAGAGACTGGTGAGTTCGTCGACACTCTACGGAGTCCCTTGTCGTACGGAGGGCAATGGAGTGGTATGACAGACGTGCAGCATCGAAGTCCTGACAGGCGCACCCGCCTCTAACCGGGCGCATCGATGGCATCGAAGGCGTTGAGGCAGGTGAAGAAGGTGCTTCAGGTGACATAGTGGAAGTCTAGTTGGCTTGACTGGCGCGGCACTTCGGGCAAAGACCTTTAGCTATAACGTCAACATCGTGTACTTCGTACCCTGTATCTGTCGAAACGGCACGTAAATACGCGGCCTCCAGGGGGGTGAGGAGTTCATCGACTTGACCGCATTTCTCGCACACAATGTGGTGATGAGCTTCCATGCGTGCGTCATAGCGGCTAACCGTTTCGCCAATTTTCAGCTCTCGAACCATTCCGCTGTCGGTGAGATATTTAAGGGAGTTGTAGACTGTGGCATAGGAAATTTTCTGTCCGGACAGGCGCAAGCGCTCCATAATGTCCGCGGCAGTGGGATGATCATGTGCTTGTTGAATGACTTCATACACAGCTCTTCTTTGGGGTGTCAAATGTGTCTGTCTGTCCATCTTTATCACCACTGATGTCGTAATTAGACTTATTCTAAACGACCTGGTATAGGAAAGGCAAACACTCTAGATTTTTGCACCTAGAGTGGGCCGTGCTCGCTATCCTCTATCCTCTATCCTCTATCCTCTATCCTCTATCCTCTATCCTCTATCCTCTGTCCTGTTCCTCCAATCGCCAATCGCCAATCGCTATCCGCGAATGGAATGGATACTGCGATGCCGTTGTTCACCATCCGTCGTGCTTTCGTTCTTCATCAGCAGTTGGCTGAGAACGAGGTAAAGTGCATTCGCCCATCCGAGAGGCGTGTTCTCGTTTGCGATGCCTTGTTGCGCCAGGTACAACTCAGGTATGGCTCCTTCTGGCGTCATGACCTCATGAACACGGTGTAAGTAGTCCTGTGCTTTGTTCACATTGCCAAGGAGTAAATGGCACAACCCAAGCCATGGTAAGCCCATGCACCACTCTGCCTCTTGACCGTCATCATTGTAGTACGCATCACCTGGGTAGCGGATGACCCCCCGTCGGCGAAGCAACTGATTCTCGACAGCGTCAACGATGGTTCGGGACAATGCTTCTGGCAACAGTCGGTATGGGTACACCAGGCTCAAGAGTGCAAGGTCGTATTCGTGAAGAGCGCTTTCATGAGGGAGCAAATCGAACAGGGCGTGAAGGCCCATTTTGATAACAGACATGTCAACATGGAAGTACGGTTGAATGGCCAACAGACCTGCTGTACAGGCGCCGATACTACTCGCGTGAAGTTCGCGATTTTCTTCCCACATCCCGTTGTCCGCGTCATGCCAAAACTCAACGGTCTGCAGATATTTGATGAGTAGGGAGACGACTTTCGCATCTGATTCATCGCGTAACATTCTGAGTCCTCGGCGCATGCCTTCACCAATGCCGAACAGAAAGGCACCGATGGCGTCGTTCTGCGCATTGCCCCAGGGACCCCATACTTCTTCTTTGGTCTGCGCATCGTAACGGGGGTGGATGTATTCATAGACTTCCCTTGGTTTATGCACTGAGTGGTACGTCAATTTCCATTCATGCTTATGGAAGATATCAAGCAGGGCGTGGTAGGTCTGTTCGTACCGATGATTTGGGCCATCTAGTTCGGACAAAGCGATGTAGCAATTGTCGCGGATCCAAATGTAGTGGTAAGTGTTCGAGGGACTGGCCACGTACAGGCCATTTTGCATTCGTAAACTGTCCAAAACGTCTTGTACGCTCATTTGCATAGAGAACCCTCCCTTCCCTGCTAGACTAAGCGGGGGAAAGGGAGGGTGTGAAAAACTTGGGCTTTGTCTGACTCTGGGTCTGACGTCCGAACCTCTGTGTGACGTTGTCTGGTTCTGACTCTGGGTCTGACGTCCGAACCTCTGTGTGACGTTGTCTGGTTCTGACTCTGGGTCTGACGTCCGAACCTCTGTGTGACGTTGTCTGGTTCTGACTCTGGGTCTGACGTCCGAACCTCTGTGTGACGTTGTCTGGTTCTGACTCTGGGTCTGACGTCTGGACCTCGGTGTGACTTAGCCTAGCTCTGCATCTGGCTCTGTGTATGACTCTGTGTATGACTCTGTGTATGACTGCGTGCATGCACTGTCGGCGTGGCTTTTAGTTCACCGACAACGCTTCAATGGGCAGATTCAGGCGCACCTGTCCTTGAATCATGTCAAGCTGTGACCTGTAATACTGCTCAAGTGTTCCGACGTCAGACCAATACCCTTCAGCTTCATAGCCAAAGAGGGGTACACCTTGTTGCAGCAACAAAGGGAACAGTTCGTGACCGAAGTCGAACGGACGGTCGGCAGGAATGTAATCGAGAACGCATGGCTCTAAAATATAAATGCCTGTATTAATGCGGTATGCTGAGCCGAGGGTCCATGTCTTTGGCTTTTCTACAAAGCGGAGGATTTTACCGTGCTCAGTGACGTCGACCACGCCATACCCGAGCGGACACTGTACCTTCTTCAAGAGAATCGTAGCCGCCGCACCCCGCTGCTTGTGAACAGAAATCGCCTCGGAGAGATTGAAGTCGGTCAGTCCATCCCCGCTCATAACCAGGAGACAATCTTTAATATCCCGGACGGCAAACTTCACACCACCTGCCGTTCCCAGCGGGCTCGGTTCCTCTTGGTATCTGATACTTACTCCCCACTTCGATCCGTCGCCAAAGTATTCACGGATTGCCTCTGGCAAGTAGCACACAGTAACAGTAATGTCCCGGACATTGTGCATCGCCAGCAGTTCTACGATGTACTCCATCATTGGGCGATCCAACAACTGCAACATCGGTTTTGGTACCCGCGTCGTCAAAGGCTGAAGTCTGGTCCCTCGGCCCCCCGCCATAATCACTGCGTGCATAATCATGTCCCCTTTGCTATGAATGCTGAAATCTCCTGATGTCGCAATATACACAGGGGGTGACAGAACTATGACCGACGTATGCGATTACATTTTCGCTAGGAATATAAAATTTTCGTGAAGCCTTATGTGGCCGAAGAAACAACTACATTGCGAGTCGCCTGTTCGTACACTTTCACAGTCCCTTCTGCAATGTTTTTCCAGTCAAACTGGCATAGATTCGATAGAGCTGTTTTTGTCAGATGTCTGGTCAAAGAGGGGTTGGCGAAGAGCCGCAGGACTTGCGTTGCGATGGAATTCGCGTCTCCCGGAAACGTCGTAAGTCCTGTATGGTCGTGATGAACAATGTCGCTCAGTCCGCCGACCGCAGAGGCAACCACAGGAACCCCTGCAGCCATTGCTTCCAGCGCAACGATGCCAAAGGGCTCATAGAGACTGGGGAAGACTGTTGCATCAGCACTGTGTAACAGGAGGTTGCGCAACTCGTCGTCCGCATAACCTGTGAAGACGACGCGGTCCGACACCCCGAGCTCATCCGCCTGCCGAACCAACTCATCCTGCATCGGACCTTTGCCAACAATCACAAACTTTGTATCCGGGAATCGCTTCAAAATGACCGGCGCTGCATCCAGCAGTACATGCACGCCTTTCTCGCGGACGAGCCTACCCACAAACAGCACCATCCGTTCACCTGGCCGTACGTATGGATTGCTGCCTGGTCCGATTTTGCTGGTGTCTCGTTGCTTCAATATGTCACGGGTTACGCCGTTTGCAATGATATCCAACTTCTCCTCCGGCAGTTGAAACAATCGAATGACTTCGTCGCGCATGTAGGAGCTGCACACGATGACACGGTTTGCCTCATACGTCAGAACCCACTCTCTGTGGTGGATGTGTCGCTGGGTATCGGTGAAAATACCTTGGTTGCGGCCGTATTCAGTGGCGTGAATGGTTGCGACGAGCGGAAGCTGCGTTCGCTCCTTGAGGGTCTTGGCTGCGATGGTCACGAGCCAGTCGTGTGCGTGAATGAGGTCAAAGTGAACGCCCTCATGGTCTATCAATGCATGACACCTGTCCAGCATCACTAGGTTAAGTTGAAACGCAAAGTGGATGAATGAATCACCATCCGGTTTCAGGACTTGAACTCTATGCACCTGAACACCTTCCACGCATTCATCGAGGGGGTATCCATCCACTGCCATGGTGACAACATGAACTTCACATCCGAGTCTGACAAGATGGCACGCTAGATGATAAACGTGGCGAGACAGCCCGCCAACGGACATCGGCGGAAACTCCCAGGAGAGCATGAGCACCCGGGGGGCGCGATTCCCGTTGGTCGCGGCGTCCGCGGTGGAAACCTCGTTGACACAAAGAGGAGTAACACGCTGTTCCATTCTCGAATGGAGTCCGTTTGTACGTGCGTAGAGTCTGTAATCTACATCTGGAAAGAGGTTGTCGATAGCTTCTAACTCGGTGAGGTAATGGTCATCCATTTCACTCGTGGTTATCATCGTCCAGAGGGCATCGAAGCGATTGACGTGTTGTTTTGTCCTCGACACAGCATAATCGACGGCAGATTTAGCGTCCATGATAAACGCAAAATCACTGCTTTGGGCAAGCATCAGTTCCCTCGCAGCTTGATTGAGCGCTCGGCGGGTGAGCGAGGATGGTGCGGGGTTCTTTGTCGCCAACTGGCCCATCTTGTGCTCTGCATCATGGAGTGCCGGATACACCCAATCGTTTGTCGGATTCAGCCAAACATCCCCGTATCCCCCTCGGCCCCAAGTTGAAAAAGACAGGGAGCAAGACTGGAAGTCTGGATACAAAGACAAGTATTCTGACGGGGTGACGGTACTGATCTCGTTTTGGTCGTAGTACATCTTGCGCAAGAGCATGTCAATAAAAATGGGGCCCTCATACCACCAGTGTCCAAACAATTCGGCATCGTAGGTTGCCGTGACAATCGGAGTACGACCCATCTGCCTTTTCGCGGCAGCCAGCTGCTGCTGACGACTGGTCAGAAAATGAGCGGCATGTTCTGCAGCCTTCTCCCGTGCACGCTCTACGTCGTATGGTGCTTTCTCGATGTGACTTCCCGTGATGCGGTAATACTTAAATCCGGTGTTCACCCGGATACCTTCCGGATGGATGTGGGGGCCGATGTACGATTCATCGAGATCGAACCCAATGTCCCTGTAGTATTCACGGTAATTGAAATCACCAGGGTAACCAGTGACGGAACTCCAGACTTGCTCTGAACAAGCGCTATCTCGGGCAAACGCGGCCACACCCAACCCGTCCATTCCATCACGAGGGTCACCCTTTGCATCAATAATCACGGGTGCAAAAGACCCAAACACTGGAAGCGGGCAGGCTGCGTCGAAGCTCTGTGCGCCAACGAAAAAGTAGCGAATCGAGAATTCCTGGAGAAATGGGAGAACTCGCGGCGTATAAGCACACTCAGGCAACCAAATGCCCTCAGGACGTCTGCCAAAGTGGGATTCAAAGACAGAGACAGCCGTGGCAATTTGCGCTCGCAGTGCCTCCTCGGTTTCCACATACGGCATAAACGCGTGCGTGGCGGTGCTCGTAATCAACTCTACACGACCAGTCTCAAAAAGTGCCCGAAAGGCAGTGAGAATGTTCCCGTGATGGTTGTGAAAAAACTCATGAATCGCATGAAAGTGCCGCTCATAGTGAACTGCGAGCTGGGACATTTGCGGGTCTTCGGCCGTGCGGATTCGTTCACGGCAGGCTAGGTGTAACAGGTTTTGCAGGTACTTCTCATAACGAGACTGCAGTAGACTATCGTTTAACATCGAGATGAGCGGGGGCGATAGCGAGATGGTCACACGAAAATCCACCCCGTCATCAAGCAATCGCTGAAATACCTGCAAGAGCGGTATGTAGGTCTCTGTCATTGCCTCGAACAGCCACCGTTCTTCAAGACGGTCATCCTTGTCCAAATGCCGGGCAAACGGTAAATGAGCGTGCAAAACCAGATTCAAATATCCATTTTTCAACGTCCATCTCACCTCGATTGGGTCATGGTTCCACCACGTGGTATCCGTCAAATGCTGTCTCGTAGTGATATGTGCCAAGCGGTTGCGAGGCTCGGGAGGGGGAATGGTTGCCATGGCTTTTGTCGTTGTGGTCGCCATGGCTCTTGTCGTTGTGGCCGCCGTTGTCCGTGATGTTGTCGTTGCTGTTGTCGTTGCCTGGGCCGTTGTGGCTGATGGCTTCTCTGCCGCCTTTGGCGTCTCGGTATGGCTGTTGCTGCAGCTGCAGCTGCGCGAAGCGTAGGATTTGCCTCGTGTCCGCCCCTTTGGTCGGTGGAAGTGAGACGACATTAGAACGCAAAATGGTGAACATGGGTTGGCAAATCGTTGTCCCGAGATGGACGACGTAATTTCGACCCGGCACGAGATTTTCGAAGTACCAGTTGTCCGCTTCGCTATGCACGCTGTGCTCTTCCAACATCGGTGCATTGTAGCCGTCAAACCAGCAATCGGTGACATCGTAGAGGCATAAGCAAAGAGGAAGAGTGTGCCAGGAGCACATGAAGTGATACGCAATCAGGGAACGACGCTCGTCATCGACAGACCAGTAGATAAAGAGTCTAGAAGGATTGACAGGCATCCCAACCATGCGATTTTTCAAGACGCCGTTTTGAAACGTTTTCCGGTCCCAGTGTTCGTCATACAAGTCCCTGCGTCCATTGATAGGTTGGTACGCGTGGTCCATGTCTTAACACCACTCCCCGCTTGCGAATGTCGTGATTCAACCAATCTATCCGTGTAACAGAAAGCTTGGCTAAGGCTCACTGACAACATATGTGGAAGCGGGGAGAATATTCGAGTTATAGCTGTAGGTTCCGTAGTGGGAGTTGGTTTTCGGGTTGCCTGGAAGTTGTGCCTTCCGTGTCGTGTTGGGCCGATTCAATCAACTTTGCGAGATTTTCTGGTTTCCATCCTTCGGATCCGACGACAACAACGATTGGTGGTTTTTCCGGATTTAGTCGAGATAGTGTTGCCTGTAGGTTCTGCGACAACTGTCGGTTTTCGCGCCGCAATCGGCTGTTCTTATCGCGGAGTTTAGAAACGATGCCAAGAACCTTGTCCAGTTCCGCCCGCAACTGCCCTGCGTCCCCGTCATCCGTGCCGTCAGTCAGCGGGACCGGTTGCCTTCCGTGCTCCTTGCGATAACCAGATGTATGGTCAGCACGGATGTGTTTCGCCCGCATGTCGTGTTCATGGTGCGTTTTTAACACGTCTGTTTTCGCCTTCGAAGGCGATGTGGTAATCCACTTATAGCGGATGGCGTTGACAGACTTGATTCCCTTCATGCGAGCATACTGCTTGAATCCTTCTTCGCGACTCTTCCCCTGCGCTAAGGCCTGTGACACTATCGCGTGCAAGGTGTCGATATCTTCCTGCGCCCAGTTTGCTGCTTGCATGAAAGTGACCTCCTTCAAGCTCTGTATGTTATCAAACCTAACATCAATATCTGTATGAACCAGCGATTGGTCTTGATATTAGGTGGAATATTCAAAACACGCAACCGTTTATGTAAGGTTTTATAACAATAAAACTCTGAGGTGTAGAAGTCACCCTTCTCCGCGCTGACTCTCGAGTGACACATGAATTCCGGGGCAGATGTCTTTTGCGGTAATATGAGATTGGTAAGTACAGCCGTCATTCGGGCGTGTCGCGTCTCGTTGCTTGTTCTCTACGGCACACATCTGCACCTGGAGACGAGCCAGACAAAAATTATCAGCAACCCACTGTAGAGGAGAGATAACCGTGGAGTATCGCAAACTCGGACGCACTGGTATCGAGGTTAGTGAACTGAGCTTCGGGACATGGGCGATTGGCGGATCATGGGGCAAGACACGTCGCTGAAGGGTTGAAAGCGATAGAATACCCAGGTGTTCAAGCTCTGCAGGTCATCTTTAATGTCTTACGCCAGAAGCCGCTTACCGGGTTGTTTCCAAAGGCCCACGCGGCAGGCGTCGGTATCCTCGCTCGCGTCCCGCTGGCAAGTGGACTTCTGACGGGGAAATTTACCGAAGAACACAAATTTGAAGCAGATGACCATCGGAATTTCAATGCCGACGGTCAGCAGTTTAATGTCGGAGAGACGTTTGCGGGACTTCCTTTTCGCGCGGGCGTGCAATTGGCCAAAGAACTGGAATGGATACAGGAAGGACGCGGGAACATGGCAAAAGCAGCACTCCGCTATATCCTTGACCAACCTACCGTCACTTGTGCCATTCCAGGATTCAAGAACACAAAACAAGTTGAAGACAATTTGGCAGCCACCGAGGTTCGAAGCTACTCGGAATCTGAACTGGCAAAACTCAGCGATTTTTACCAGTCTCAGGTTCATCATCAAATCCGTGGAGCGTATTAAGGTTACTAAGGGCCCTATGCACACGCATAGGGCCCGAATGTTCCACAAGTTCCGCCGAAGTCCTTGCGGAGTTCATCCGAAGTCCCGCTTAGATCCCAGTGTGACGCACATCTGTTGAGGTCTAATTGATGGCCTCATCCTGATGTTTTCGATTCAATCTTATCATCAGGACAAACAGGATGCCGAGTAAGCTGGCAATGGCGCTGACGAGGAACATGCCCGCGTAATTGCCGCCAGACCATGCAATCACGACTCCCGCGAGCGGCGCCGCAATCAACAACCCAGCAGCCTCCATCAGTGCGTTCAAACCGAACAAACCCCCACGAAGACGTTCTTCCAGCGCTTCGTTAGCGACAATTTGATGGAGCAGTTCTGATGCCAGCGCAAACGATACGGTCAGGTTGGCAGACCAGAAGATGCCCTCAATGGCAACGAGGATGTACACAAACACCATGTCGTGGACGAATAGGCCAGACAGGGAGAACAACCCATAGAGTCCAAGGGAAAGCGACAAAGTCACTTTTGGTGACATCCGGCGGTAGACTTTGCCGATGAGAAACGCCGAAACAATGCCTGTTGCGGTAAACACAGACATGGCCAATGCCGCATCCAACTGTGTGCCTTTGGCAGCGTTCACAATGAACAATGTAAAGAAGGAAGCCAAGGCTTCAAACGACAGCCAGGACAATAGGTGAACGGTGAAATATAACACCAGGTTTCGATGCAAGAGGGTTCGGTACGAAACTTTCTCTCGCTTCCCTTGTGAGGAAGTGTCGATGACGGGTTCCGGCACACCAAATACGGTCATCAGTCCACTGACCGCCATGAGCGCGGATGTCAAGATAAACGCGCCGACGTGATTTACCGTCCAAACCATTGGAATCACGAGGAAGGCAATCAGGTTTCCAATCAACCACCAAAAGTTTAAATAACCAGACGCAAGCCCCCATTTTGATGACGGAACAACTTCGGGCATCCATGCTTGGTAGGGGCCCGTTGAACTCTGCTGAAACAGGTAAAAGAGGACAACAACAATCATTGCTGGCGTGGGGTTATGCAGAAAGTAAAATAGTAGCCAGGCGAGGGCCGCTCCAGGCAAGCAGATGGCCACATAGATTTTCCGCCGAAATCCCGGTCTGGTGGTCCTGTCACTTAGCCAACCAGTCAGCGGATTCATGATCAATCCAAGGAGCCCCTCAAGACCGAGGATGATACCGATTAACGGTTGGGAGATGTTTAGCGACGCGAGCATTGGCCCTGTAAAAACCTTGTTTGCTCCGTATCCGATGTTCCTGCCGAGACCAGCCATTCCCAGCCAATGAACGGTACGCATACGAAAAGTCGACTTGTTGACGGACAAGAGTCTCTTCCTCTCGCAAATCAGGCTCTGTGTAGTAGTGCTTCATTAGACTCGAGTGGTGCGCTGTGATTTGCGCTAATGATAGCAGATGTAAGTGAAGTTTAGTTGTTGATTTCAAAAAGATAAGTAGAATTCGTAGAATGACGATTTGGAATCATCTACAGAGTCTGCATTAACTGGATATTGCTTGAATCTGTGTCCGGAGATAGCGGAGAAAGTGGGCCATTCCGTCCTCGTCTACAGTGCCAATACAGTGATGCGCCGCGTGCTTGACAGCGTCAACGGCATTTCCCATCGCAACTCCGATATGCGCCTGTTTCACCATCTCGAGGTCGTTATGCTCGTCGCCAACGGCAATCAGGACGTCATCTTGTCGCTGTGACTTGAGGCGTTGACTGCTTTGAATTCCCGACCACTTTGAGACCCCTGCTTGCATAAACTCGAGGTAACTGGGATTGGAAAAACAGTAATGCAGCTGTTGCGGCAGTTCTCGCTCGATGTCGTTGAACAACTCCTCCAGCTGTAACCTGGTTTGCTGTGATGCGTCGAGTAGTTTGACACCAATTTTGATAATGTCATGATGCAAGGTGACTTCATTCGGGTCTGTGAACAGGCGAGGGTTCAGTTGCTCGAGCATTGCATACGGTTCGGTTGTTGCACTGACCCGTGATACCCAAAATGTGTGATCCGCTGTATCCACATAGACAACAATGTTTGTCAGGCGTGTAAGGCGAGACAATAAGTGTTGTGCGGTTTCGCTTGTGATGCTCACGTAAGCGTCTTTTTTGGTCGAGGGGTCATACACGTATGCTCCGTTGCAGAGGACAATTGGGTCGGTAATCGGTACACTTCGTAGTAGTCGCTGCACACCTGCAAAGTTTCGCCCGGTGGCGAGTGTAAAGTGAAATCCCGCGTCGACGAAACGCCCAATCTCCTGGACGACGAGTGGCGAGATTTGATTACTTGCGGGTACCAGGGTTCCGTCCACATCACTGTAGAGTGCGGTACTCCATTGAATCAGGTCACGAGCATGAATCAGGTCGCTAAAATCGGTCAACTTGGTTCCCCCTTCCTCAGCGCAGGGATTTGTGTTGTAGGGGTAAGGGTACACTTTTATGGTCGAGAAATCAGTGGTCCTGAGACCTGTCCACGTGGAATTCTCTTGTGGCAGAACGGAAGCGGCGTTCAAAGAGTTGGAAGTTGGGGTAGTCCCGGTCTTTCACAGGCGGCGGTAGCGACTTTACCGGTTGAAACATCACAGTCTCTGCACTTCCAAATCGTTTGAGAAAGCATTGTTTGTCGAGACCGTGCATTTGTAGACAATGAACCGACGTGAGGACTTCCAGGAGTTGCGAACAGGCAGGGCATCGTACCAGTTTGGATCACTCCTTACCAGAACTGTGTCAACCAGTTTGCAAACATGACTCAACATCACATCTCTGCGTTTAGCTTACCCAGTCTACGTAAACGTTCTGTATGAATGGCATTAAATGTTTGTAAAGTTTCGACATTGATGATGAGGGTGAAAATACGTGGAGAACTGTGAACAAGAACACAGTACGTTTGATATTGGTCTATTCGAGAATGAACTTGAAGACGAAGATGATGACGAGTACGATGCGCATCGTACTCGGAGACGGGGCACGCATCATTCGCTGCTGAGAGGGCGGTAAACGTGCATGCAATCCAATGGACAGGTCCAGACCGTGTGTTGATGACTACTGATACTGATGACCTTGCAAAGTTGGCCTTCGCGGTTCCCCAATTATTGCTCCGCAGGATTGAGTTTCGCCCGTGAGTCCGCGTTTTGCGCTGCCATGCGGCAAAACAAGAACGGGACTGCGTCAAAGCACAGTGTGCTTCGCGCAGTCCCGAAGATTCAAACCACGGGAACCTTAATTTCCGAACTGACCGCTCCCAAACGGATTCAGCGGATCCGATGAAGAACCTTGCCCGCCTTGCCCGCTGGTTTGCGGTTGAACCGTCGTGTTTGGTGATGCCATCGCGCCAAGTGTCAACTTCAGAGACATTTTGTTACTGCCTCTGTAAATCTCCACTGACACGACATCTCCAGGCTTGTGTTCGAACAAATAGGTTCGCAAATCTGCCATGTTTTTAATCGATTTCCCGTCGAGACCAACAATCACATCGTTGGCTTTGAGGCCAGCTTTTTGAGCATCTGAGCTGGTTACTTTTTGGACCCAGACGCCGTAGTCAACGGGAACGTTTGGCCAATAAGCTTGTGGCAAGGACGACAGGGAATAACCGTCGATACCAATGGACGGGTGTGTTGCATGCCCTGTCTTCATGATTTGATTGGCAATCGTCAGCACTTCATTGGCTGGGATGGCAAAGCCCATACCCTGAAAGCCTGACGCGACAATCTTGCTGCTGTTAATCCCCATGACTTGACCCGCGATGTTTAGCAGTGGGCCACCACTATTTCCAGGGTTGATGGAAGCATCTGTCTGAATAACTGCCTGGTAATCCAGGGTTTGCTGCGACTGCGGGTCCTGCACCGGCATCAGACGCGATTTCGAACTCACAATCCCTGCCGTCACAGAATCTGCGAAGTCAAGTCCCATCGGCGTACCGATAGCAATGGCCGTTTCACCGGTCTGAATCGTGTCGGAATTGGCGAATGTGACCGGTGTAATATTTTGTACATCACTGAGGGGAAGTTTAATCACCGCAAGGTCTGTGTATGGGTCCGTACCTACGACAGTAGCGTTTACGTGTTTTCCGGACGAGAGAACGGTGACGACCTTGGCCGAACCCTCAACGACGTGGTTATTTGTGACGACATAACCATATTGGCTGTCCTTGTAGAACAGCACGCCGGTACCGACTCCCACAGGTTGAAGCTGGCTGCTCTGAGAGAAGGTGTTGCCGACCTGACCGTAATTAACGACAGCCATTACTGCGGGTTCAACTTCCTTGAACACTTTCGTAATGCCATTATTGACCGTGACATTGATTGGACTGCTGGTCACTGGCGTAACCGAAGAAGTATCCGAACCTGATGTTGTTTGTTGTGCGGACGGCACGAGGTTAGCCGGCAATGCGCCGGTTGCTTTGAGCGCCGGGATAAGGGCAAATGTTGTGCCCGACCCGACGATGGCAGAAATTGCAATCACTGCAACCCATTTCAGTCCGTTCGCTGCACCCCTCTTTTTGGGTTTCTGGTATCCAGAGTCTCCGTCTGGTGTATAGTAGCCCATGGTTTAAACCGTCCTTTCCGTTGGAAGTGAGTGGACAGCATATCGTCAACCATTGTTGCCATGATTGACGAAAGAAATGACTGCTCGCACAATCATCTCTTCGTGTGTCCCTTTATCTACCTTCATTATAGGAAAGGTGCGTGGATTGGTTATGGAAAGGATGTGGAGTTTATTTGGAGATATAAAGGCATAGTCTCATTGAATCACTACGGGAAAATAGACCCCTTTGGACCAATCAATTTTGATTTCGGCCGATTTCCTCTGCAAGTTCATTGAGGTATGTCCACCGTTCCAGAAGCTCATCCAACGCCTTTTCCAGGGCCTGTTGCTGATTGTACAGTTCCTGCACTTGTCCGTAATCTGCTCCGGCTGCTTCCATTTGTTTGGACAGGGACTTCAGTGACTGTTCGGCCTCCGCAATCCTTGCATCAATTGTTTCGTAGTCCTTTTGCTCCGCCCATGTAAACTTCAATTTCTTAGATTTGGTTCGTTCGGGTTTGACTTTTTCCGCATCCGGGTGGCCTGAACCATGCTCCATCGCACCGCTGTTCTTGCTTTTCTTTTGCGCTTGTTCCTCATTATCCCCGTCGAGCTTCACTTCTTGCGTCCGTGCGAGGTAATCGGAAAAATTTCCAAAGTGCGTTGAAATGCGTCCATGGCCCTCGAACGCAAATATTTTTTCGCAGACGGTGTCGAGGAAATACCTATCATGGGACACAACGACGACCGCGCCTGCAAAGTCATCGAGATAGGACTCCAGAATGGTGAGTGTCGGAATATCGATATCGTTTGTGGGCTCGTCGAGCAAGAGCACATTAGGGGCAGACATGAGCGTCTTTAAAAGAGCAAGTCGCCGCTTCTCGCCGCCGGACAATTTAGCAATCGGCGTCCATTGTAAGTGACCAGGGAACAGAAATCGTTCTAGCATCTGAGCGGCAGAAATGGTTTGTCCGTCTGATGTTTCCACGTAGTGAGCTTCTTCACGAATGTAATCAATAACGCGCACATCGCGCGGCATTTCATTGTGTTCTTGTGAAAAGTAGCCAATTTTGACGGTCGATCCGATGACAACCTCACCTTCATCCGGATTCATCTGCCCAGACATCAGTTTGAGGAGTGTGGATTTGCCCATGCCGTTTGGACCAACGATGCCGATTCGGTCGCTCTTCAGCACGATGTAACTGAACTGGGAAATGAGCGGTCGCCCTTCTTCGTACCCAATGCTCACGTCTTTGAGTTCAATGACCGTTTTGCCAAGACGCGTGGAAGCGGACGAAATTTCGATGTTGCCGCCGGATTCTTCGGGACCCTGCACGAGCACCTCATTGTATCTCTCCGTACGCGCCTTTTGCTTTGTGCCCCGTGCCCGTGGGCCGCGCTGTATCCACTTGAGCTCATTGCGCAGGAAGTTTTGTCGTTTTTCCTCGCTTGCCTGTGCGTCCGCTTCACGCTGAGCTTTTGCAGCGAGAAAGGCTTCGTAGTTTCCACTGTATTGATACAGCTTTCCCTGATGCAACTCAAAGATGCGATTGGAAACGCGATCGAGAAAGTACCTATCGTGCGTCACCATAAACAGAGCACCTTTACGCGCGGCCAGGTAAGATTCAAGCCATGCTGCACTGTCGTCGTCAATATGGTTGGTGGGTTCGTCGAGAATCAGCAGGTCTGCAGGCTGAATCAGGGCACGGGCAATGGCGACGCGTTTTCTCTGCCCTCCGGAGAGTGTCCCCACGTCAGCCTGGAAGTTGGTAATACCGAGGTTTGTGAGAATTGTCTTGGCTTCGTGTTCCAATTCCCACGCGCCAAGGCCGTCCATTTGGGCTTGCAACCGCATCAGTTTCTCTTGGTAATCCGTCCGTCCAGGGTCCTGCGCCAAGAGTTCGACAGTCGCTTCGTAGTCTCTGATGAGGACCATCTCTGGCAGATGGCCCTCAAAAACCGCGCTGAGAACGGTTGTATTGGCGGTGAACTCAGGTTCTTGCGGTAGGTAATGCACCCTCGCTTTCCCAGTCAGCGTCATGAATCCGCTGTCTGGCATATCGATGCCGGCAATCATTTTGAGCAGCGTTGACTTGCCGGTGCCGTTGACCCCAATCAGTCCAATGCGCTGCCCATCGTCGATACCGAAGGAAATGCTATCGAGAAGGATTTTCTCACCGTAACTCTTGGAAACGCCCTCTGCGGATAAGATGTTGGCCATATTTGCACAATCCCTTCTACTCAGGCGTTGATTGCACTTAGCCGTTCGTTCCGATTTCCGCTAAGTACGCTTGAAGACCCCGGTTTCGAAGTTTGCACGCCGGGCATTCCCCACACCCATCTCCAATCATACCGTTGTAACAGGTGAGGGTCTCGTTTCGAACGAGGTCAAAACAACCGAGATTGTCGGCAAGCTCCCATGTCTGCTTCTTGTCAAGCCACATCAGCGGGGTGTCGATGACAAACTCATAGTCCATGGCGAGATTGAGCGTCACGTTCAAGGACTTAACAAACACATCGCGGCAATCCGGGTAGCCGCTAAAATCCGTTTGGCACACACCTGTAACGATGTGGGTTGCACCGAGTTGTTTTGCGAGAATGGCTGCAAACGATAGGAAGATATGATTGCGGCCGTCGACAAAGGTAGAAGGCAGTTCCCCTTCTTCTCCAGCCTGTATCTCAATATCATCACGAGTGAGTGCGCTTGGGGCCAATTGATTCAGCAAATTCAGATCGAGAATGTGATGACGCACGGACAATTTTTCCGCGATGTTTTTGGCACATTCAATTTCGAGATTGTGTCGCTGGCCGTACTGGAACGTGACAGCCTCAACATGTTGAAATCTTTCCAATGCCCAGACCAGGCAGGTTGTACTGTCCTGTCCGCCACTAAATACAACCACTGCGCTATCGCTTTTGTCCACGACCGGCGCCTCCCTATCCCAATGATTCCATCATTTATTCTTGAAGTTCTCGAGACATTTTACCGAAATTCTGTTGCCAACTACAAATGACCGTGATACATTGTCTACACAAAGAAAACATATGTCTCTGTATCATAGACATTTTGGAGTGAGTGTATCTGTATGCCAGAAGACCCGTATTATCTGATTCGTCGCTCTCACTTGCCTGAGGTGATGAAGAAAACGGTCGAAGTGATGGAACTTCTCCAGCGCCGGAAAGACCTGAGTGTGCAGGAGGCTGCACAGGAAGTCGGCATTTCGAGAAGCGCGTTTTACAAGTATAAGGATGTAGTGAAGCCTTTCTACTCTTCGGACATGGGGCGCATCATCACGATTTCTCTGGTTCTTCGGCATGTGGCAGGTGTGTTATCCGAAGTTCTTGGCACTTTCTCGCGGATTCAAGCCAACATTCTTACCATTAACCAGGCCATCCCGCTGCAGGGTACAGCTACTGTGACCGTCAGTCTGGACACACAAAATATTGTCGTCGATATGGACTCACTATTTAGTGATTTGAGAGAGATACATGGAGTGGAAGAAGTCACTCTCGTAGGACAAAGCGTCTAGTTGAGCAGAGGGGAAGAGACATGGACATCATTGTACAGAAGTTTGGCGGTACGTCACTCGCTTCCGAAGAAGGCCGTTTGGCAGCTGTTCGACATGTTGAGGCGGCTCTTCTGGAGCACCAAAAGGTCGTTGTTGTTGTTTCTGCCATGGGACGGCAGGGAGACGTGTATGCAACGGATACGCTCATTGGGGTCATTGGTGAAGCTACATACGCTGCGAGACGGGATTTAGACATTCTGATGTCCTGCGGCGAGGCCATCAGCGCGGTGACGTTTGCCACACTCCTGCGCCGCCACGGCCACGAGGTCACGGTTCTAAATGGACTTCAAGCTGGAATTGTAACTGACGCACAGTACGGTGATGCACGGATTCTCGACATCCGGCCACAGCGGATTATGGAGGCGCTCGAAGCTTCCCACGTCGTCGTTGTCATGGGCTTTCAGGGGGCAACCCTTGGTGGTGACATCACCACACTTGGCCGCGGGGGCAGTGATACGACTGCAGCAGCACTCGGGGCAGCCTTGCAGGCAAAGTGTGTGGACATTTTCACGGATGTGGACGGTATCATGACAGCGGATCCCAAAATCGTACCGAACGCTGGCTGTCTGAAAAGTGCGTCGTACACAGAAATCTGTCAACTGGCGCACCACGGGGCAAAGGTGATTCACCCGTCTGCGGTGGAGATGGCCATGACAGAGAATGTGCCTATCCGGGTACGTAATACATTGACGAGGGACCCAGGGACATTCATTGCAGAGCGCCGCCTCGACAGCCTGGGAGACACCGACCAGGATTTTTCAGTCGGCGGTGTGACAAGCAGTGCGGAGACATGGTACATCAAATTCGAGGACGCTGTCACAGCGCAGGAAGCATTGATTGACATTCAAGGGATGATGGGCAACACGGGGTATGTCGATGCCGAGAACGCGGATGTGGTGATTACACCTGCGAGCCACAATAAGCCTCAGGTGGCAAGTTTGGTGACGGGGTGGTCCACCAAGGCAAAGGTGGTCAAGCGGTGTGCGAAGGTGGCAGTCATCGGATATGGCAAATCGGCGCTCACCCGAAGCGTCATGCAACGTGCCCGTGAGGCACTATTAGTCCGAGGTATCTCGGTGGTGTTTAACGGCACAGCCAAGCATACAGCATGGTGCTTGGTTCACCCTGAATCAATGGTGTTAGCGGTTAATGTCCTGCACGACGAATTTGGACTCTCGAAGCTCGCACAGCTCGCACAGAGAGCAGTAAGCGTCTAGACAAATTATCTGATATTTCGCTTGTTATCTGTGTTATGCTGGATCCCAGAGATAGATTTGGGAGGAGAGAGAAACCTGTTGTACAAGACAGAACCTTCAGACGCACACTCAAAAGAAGCAGCATTTAGCACGGAAGACATCTTGAAGGCATACCCCGTGGTACAGGAAGTCAGTCTGCGCACGCCACTTCAAAAAAGCCAGGTGTTATCACAAAAGTATCAATGTAACTTGTTCCTGAAACGAGAGGACCTGCAGGTGGTCAGGTCGTTTAAAATACGCGGCGCTTACAACTTTATCCGAAACATGTCACCGGAGCGCCTCGCTCGCGGAGTGGTTTGCGCCAGTGCAGGTAATCATGCCCAAGGTGTGGCTTACTCGTGTCAGCATCTTGGTGTCCACGGAGTCATCTTTATGCCGACAACGACGCCACGCCAGAAAGTAAGCCAAGTACGCAAATTCGGTGGCAAATTTGTTGCTGTTGAACTCATTGGCGACACGTTCGATGATGCGTACGCAGCGGCCGTGGATTATTGTACAAGCCGTGAGATGACGTTTGTTCACCCGTTTGACAACCCACTGGTGGTCGCGGGCCAGGGTACCATTGGTGTTGAAATCATGCACGATATCAGCGATGAAGGATTGCCCCTAGACTACGTGTTTCTGGGGGTAGGCGGAGGCGGACTTGCATCAGGTGTCGGTAGTTACTTGAAACGGGTCTCCCCTTTTACACAGGTGATTGGTGTGGAGCCAGAAGGCGCCCCCTCGATGAAACGCTCGCAGGAAGAACAGCGCGTCGTGGTCCTCGACAGTATTGACAAGTTTGTTGATGGCGCGGCGGTCAAGCAGGTTGGGCGACTGACGTTTGAAATCTGTAGAGATGTTCTCAGCGATATTGCTGTGGTACCCGAAGGCAAGGTCTGCACAACGATTCTTGACATGTACAGCGAAAACGCCATTGTCCTGGAACCGGCAGGAGCGCTGCCCATCGCTGCACTCGATAAATACCGTGAGCAAATCCGGGGAAAGAACGTTGTCTGCATTTTAAGCGGTGGCAATAATGACATTGACAGGATGCAAGAAATCAAGGAGAAATCGCTCATTTACGAGGGATTAAAACACTACTTCATCATCCATTTTGCCCAGCGGGCGGGAGCACTCCGAGATTTTATTGACCAAGTTCTTGGTCCGGACGATGATATCACACGCTTTGAGTACACGAAGAAAAACAACAAAGAAAATGGTCCTGCTCTCGTTGGCATTGAACTCAAGCAGCGTGCAGACTACGATGCTTTGATTTCACGAATGGAATTGGCTGGGATTCAATATACGGAAATCAACAAAGATCCAGGGCTGTTTCAACTGCTGATTTAAGCGTCGAGGTGTGCCTGAGGTACGCTTGAGTGCCTTGAATGTGCTCGACGTACGCTGAAGTATGTCTGAGATGCACTGCACGTATCGAAGGTACAGGTGTGCCCGCTTGGTCTTTGTCCAGACAACCCCTTAATGGACATTCACCCACGTACATGTTGAAATATCCGATAATTCGGTTTACACTATGTTACAAGCAAGCGATCGCTTGCTTGTAAATGTCAATGGTTTGAAAGGGGTTTCATTTGAGCAAGAACACATCCAAACAAGAGCTGTATGACATCGCCGGAAAGCTCTTCAGCAAAAAAGGGTATCACGGTACCACCATCCGGGAAATTGCCGAAGCACGAGGCATTTTGTCAGGAAGTTTATATACACATATCTCCTCCAAAGAGGACTTGCTGTTTCACATCACAAACGACGGAGCAGAGGCATTCCTGTCAGCGCTCGAGCCGATTGTTTTTAGTCGCCAGGATGCGAAATCCAAGCTGAGAAATGGATTGGCAGCACACATCGGCGTGGTCACAACGCAGATGGACGCAGCAAAGGTTTTTCTTCACGACTGGACTGCTCTTGGCGAGGAGCGCCGCGCAGTGATTCAAGAAAAACGTGATAAGTATGAAGCACTGTGGGCTGCTTTACTTGCAGAGGGGTACGCTGACGGGACGCTTGTTGGTGGTGACCCGAAGTACTTACGAATCCTGATTCTTTCGGTTGGAAACTGGGTCTATGAATGGTATAAAACGTCCGGTGAACTTACACCGGAAGGTCTGGCGGACCAGTTTATGGACATCATCTTACATGGCGTCACAAGCGGCGCCAGATAAACAGACTACTAAGAATATGAGTGAGAATACGAGTAAGGCTTACAGTAAGAATTAAGAATACCAGTAAGAATACCAGTAAGAATACCAGTAAGAATACCAGTAAGAATAAGACGAAGAAGCCTTGAAGGTACCAGAACCGTACAACTTTAGGAGGAATGTTTCATGGTCAAGCTGATAGCCTTGTATCGCCAGCCGGCTGATGCCGCGCAATTTGATGAGCACTACGCAAATGTTCACACACCGCTGGTCGGAAAGGTGCCAGGGCTTAAAAAACTGGAGGTCACCCGCATTTCCGGGACACCGATGGGCAAGCCCGCAGGCTATTACTTGATGGCTGAGATGTATTTCGCTGATGAGGATTCCTTCAAGACGGCCATGGCGTCGCCTGAGAACAGGGCCGCAGGCAAGGACTTGATGGGCTTCGCCGGAGACATCGTGGAGATGATGGTCGGGGAAACCTCTGATTAGGCAGTGAGGAGGACGGGCATGAGGGATTTGAAGTACGTTCACACGGAAAAAAGCGAATCGGTTGCGCTGATACGGATGATGCGCGATGAGGTCCTGAATGCGCTGAATCTTGAGCTGATGAGTGAACTCACAGAGGAACTTCTTCGACTCGACAAGGAAGACGACGTTCGCTGTATTGTCCTCACCGGAGGCCCAAAGGCTTTTGCTGCGGGGGCAGACATCTCGGAAATGGCTGGTGCTTCGGCTATCGAGATGAAGATGAAAAATCAGTTTCGCGTTTGGGACAGCATTCGGCTCGTCCGCAAGCCCATCATCGCAGCAGTGAACGGTTTTGCCCTCGGAGGCGGCTGCGAACTCGCGCTGGCCTGTGACATGATTATCGCGGGTGAGGATGCCAAGTTTGGCCAACCGGAGGTCAAGCTCGGCGTCATGCCTGGTGCGGGGGGAACACAGCGTCTGACGCGGTTAATTGGCAAACCTCGTGCGCTCGAACTGCTGTTGACGGGGCGCCCCATCTCGGCCGATGAGGCGTACCAGTTGGGGTTAGTGAACCGGGTGGTGCAAAGTGAAGCGTGTGTGAAGGAAGCGATGGGGCTTGCCAGCGAGATCGGCAGGCAGGCGCCTGTAGCCGTTCAACTGATTAAGGAAGCCGTGGGCCAGGCTCTCGATACTGATTTGCAGACGGGTATGGAGTTTGAACGGAATGCCTTTTATCTCTTGTTTGCGACAGAGGACAAGAATGAGGGCATGCGAGCATTCCTCGAAAAACGTAAGCCGTCATTTCAAGGTAAGTGATGGCGTGGGTAATTGGCCGGGATGCATGAGTATACAACAAGCAAGCGCTAGCTTTTAGAGCGTGAAAGCGAGGGATAGCTGTTGACTGAGATACAATCTGAAACCTTTATGGAGCGCATCCGTCGTGGAGAAAAGATTGAAGCGACTGATTGGATGCCTGACGAGTACCGCAAGCTCGTTATCAAGCAGATTCACATGCACGGTATCAGCGAAGTCATGGGGGCCTATCCGGAAAAAGAATGGGTTCCGAAGGCGCCAAATCTGCGCCGAAAGCTTGGGCTGATTGCAAAGGTACAGGATGAAATTGGGCATGGACAACTGCTGCTTCGCGTCGCTGAAGACCTGGCACGCCCGCTCGGGAAGATGCGCGAGGAGATGATTACGGATGTCTTCACTGGCAAAGTGAAGTTCCACAACGTCTTTCACATGGAAGCACCCACATGGGCAGATGCCGGCATCATCGGCTTCCTCGTAGACGGTGGTGCCATCATCACGCAGGCGTCACTTCTCGACAGTTCTTATGCACCCTATGCGAGGGTATTGCAGCGTATCTGCGCTGAGGAGAGCTTCCACATGCAGCACGGAGAGTCCATCGTCCTGGCTT
The DNA here is from genome assembly GCA_017298655.1 of Alicyclobacillus curvatus. Lineage (GTDB taxonomy): Bacteria > Bacillota > Bacilli > Alicyclobacillales > Alicyclobacillaceae > Alicyclobacillus_B > Alicyclobacillus_B curvatus. The sequence continues at coordinate 3,785,292 of CP071184.1, read as the reverse complement.
TGGCCGAAGGCACTGGAATGCAGCGGGAGATGTTGCAGGAAGCCATCAATCGCTGGTGGCCGTCGATGATGTTCTTCTTCGGGCCGACAGAGATGTCGGGTGCTGCAGAGCGCATGATGGAGTACCGGATTCGGACCAAGACCAACGAGGAGTTACGGCAGAAGTTTATCGCTCGTTATGTGCCCCGCGTATGGGCCCTCGGGATGACCATCCCGGATGACAAGCTCGGGTATGACGAGGCAACAAAGAGGTGGAATTACACCGATCCCGATTGGGAATGGTTCGGCCACATGGTGAAGCACAACGCGGGTCCGAAGTCGCAGGAACGTATAGAGCTGCGCAGAGGAGCGCACGAGGGCCAAGCATGGGTCCGGGAAGCGATGATGCGTGCCAGCGAGATGCAACTCACTGGATGGGCAAAATAGCTGACTTCGATAAACCGACAACGAGTGGCAGATTCGCAGGGTGTGGGTTCGGGAGTGACCGGACTCAGGGCGTGGCTGGATTCGCAATCAGCACGATGCACAAAGGGAAAGAAGGTGAACCCATGGCAGAGGCACATTACGACGTCTACGAAGTGTTTATTCAAAAGGATATTTTGACGCACCACGTTCATGTCGGAAGCGTTGTTGCACCTTCACCGGAACTGGCGTTGCAAGTGGCGCGCGAGAATTTTCTCCGCCGTGACACAGCCGTCAACATCTGGGTGGTCCTGCAGCAAAACATTCACGGGACATCGTACGAGGACAAGGATGCCCTCGCGAATCAGGTTCTCGACAAGAGCTACCGCGAAGTCTCAGGCTACTCGGAGAATGCGCAAAAGTGGAAGCGCTTCAAGGAACGAGCCATCACCATTGATGACGTGGTCAACGACATGAAGAAGTGACATGACGAAGTGACATGACGAAGTGACATCAAGAAGTGACATCAAGAAGTGACATCAAGAAGTGACATGACGAAGTGACATGCCAAAAAGAGGTGAAATGCATGAGTCTGGCAGAGACGGCCGACACTTTGACGCAAAGCTATAAAGATACACTTCGCCAACTGTTGCTGTTGTTGGCTGACGACGATCTCGTTTTTGGCCACCGCAGCGCGGAATGGCTGGGCTTAGCCCCCGACCTGGAGGAGGACATTGCCTTCAGTTCCATTGCACAGGATGACGTTGGCCATGCAGCACTGTTCTACAAGTTTGTGAGTGAGATAACTGGCGAGGATGCAGATACTTTGGCATTCGCAAGGCCGAGCCGACTGCGTAAAAACGCCCGACTATTAGAACAGCAAAATGGAGACTGGGCGTACACGATTGCAAGGGCTTACGTGTACAACATCTTTGAACAAGTGCGACTCGAGGCTCTACTTCAGTCTAACTACCTGCCGCTAAAGCAAGGTGCGACGAAGATTTTGCGGGAAGAGCGCTACCATCGGCTGCACATGGAAACGTGGTTCGAGCGGTTGGCCCAAGCGGGCGGCGAAGCTAGGGAGCGGTTGGAAGCGGCCATCAGCCAGGTGTGGAAGGACCTTCCGGACCTCTTTTCTCTCGGCAGTCACCAGAGTGCATTGATAGCAGAGGGGATTTTGCCAATCAGTGCCGAGGAGATGCATGCATCCTGGCTGACGGAGGTCAAAGCCATGTTCGACCAATGCGGACTTCACTGGCCGGGGGACGGGGGAGATTTCATCTTATCGGTTGAGGACAGCGATGGACGGCTTGGACAGCACAGCGCAGAATTGGATGAATTGCTCGAAACGATGACGGAAGTGTACCGCAGTGAGGCAGATGCAGTGTGGTGAGCAGGAAACATGAGTCAGGTAAGCGGGGCAGGTAAGCAGGATGAGCCAGGTAAGCAACATGGTCAGGGTAAGCAGGATGGGGCAGGTAAGCAAGATGAGTCAGGTAAGCAAGATGAGTCAGGTAAGCAACATGAGGGCAGGTGAGAAACATGGCAGAGAGCGCTACTGAGATGAAGTTGCAAGACGAGGTGCGAATGGCCTTGCGGGACGTGTTTGATCCGGAAATCCCGACACTCAGCCTCGAGGAACTTGGGATGGTCCATAAGATTGAAATTGAGGGCAATCACGTTTTTGTCCGATTGCTTCCCACTTTCGTCGGCTGTCCGGCGGTCGAACTGATTCGCGGCATGGTTGAGAAGCGAATCATGCAGGTTGCGGATGTGCACAGCGTCGAAGTCACATTTGTCATGGACGTTGCCTGGACTTCCGATATGGTGACGGACGAAGGGCGACAGAAGCTGTCGGAGTTTGGCATTGCGCCGCCGCCCCGTCAGTTTTCGCCGCACGCAGCGCCGAGTTGCCCATACTGCGGCCTGTCCGACACAAATGTGGTCAGCCTGTTTGGGCCAACTGCTTGCCGATCGGTCTATTACTGCAAGAGCTGCCAACAGCCGTTTGAGGGGATGAAGTTTGTCTGAACCCCCACTGCGGATGCGGAGGCCAGGGTATGGGGAAGACACGACAAAGGAGGAAATCCATGTACCAGCCAGAGATGGAGACAATGGCGCGGGAAGAGCTGCAGAAGCTTCAGTTGGACAGACTGCAAGCGACCCTTAAACGCGTATATGAACGGGTCCCCTTTTATCGCCAGGCATTTGACGCGGTCAACGTAAAACCTGGTGATATCCAAAGTCTCGAGGACGTCAACCGACTACCGTTCACGAGAAAATCAGACCTTCGCGATAACTATCCTTTCGGTCTGTTTGCCGTCGACAGACAAGATGTGGTCCGAATTCACGGCTCATCCGGGACAAAAGGAAAACCAACGGTCGTCGGCTACACCAAACGGGACGTCCTGAACTGGTCTGAGATTGTCGCACGTGCAATCGTCACCGCGGGGGGACGGCCTGGCGATACGTTCCAGAATGCCTACGGATACGGTCTGTTTACGGGCGGACTGGGCCTGCACTACGGTGCCGAGGAACTCGGCATGACACTGGTGCCTGTCTCGGGTGGGAATACGCCGCGCCAAATCACCCTGCTCGAGGACTTTCATCCACGTGGCATTGCCGGCACGCCTTCGTATGTACTCAATATCGCGGAGACGATGGAAGCTATGGGCAAAGATCCCCGCGCAACAACGCTTGAATACGGAATCTTTGGCGCCGAGCCGTGGTCAGAGGAGATGCGCCGAACGCTGGAGGATAAGCTTGGGTTAAAGGCTGTGGATATTTACGGGCTCTCGGAAGTGATGGGTCCTGGGGTTGCCATCGAATGCGCCCATGCGCAAGAAGGTTTACACGTGGCGGAGGACCATTTCTATGTTGAAGTTATCGATCCCGCTACAGGCCAACCCCTCCCACCCGGTGAATTGGGCGAGCTCGTCTTTACATCTCTCACCAAGGAAGCATTTCCGGTCATCCGCTACCGCACTGGCGACATGGCTTTCCTGTATGAAGAGCCTTGCAGCTGCGGACGCACGCACACCCGAATGTCCCGAATCAAAGGACGCATCGACGACATGGTCATCATTCGCGGCGTGAACGTGTTCCCGTCGGAGATTGAGTCCGTCATCCTTAGTCATCCGGACTTAACTCCGTATTACCAAGTACACGTCGAACGGGAAGGTACACTGGATGAAATCACCGTCCACGCTGAGGTGTCGGAAGAATTTTTGCAAAAAGCAGGAGGTTTTGACATCGACTCAGATCACTTCCGCAGAGTCAAACACGAGATCATCCACGAACTGCGCAATGCGCTGCTGATTACCACGAAGGTCCATCTGTGCGAACCACAGACCTTGCCACGCAGCGAAGGCAAGGCCGTTCGTGTCGTGGACAAACGACATCTCTACCAAACGAACTCATGACTGCATGAGGCAAGCTCCCGGTCTGGGCGACCTCCGCCTCGGACGAACGGGAAGTCTGAGCGACCTCTCGGGTCGGACGAACCGCCAGCCTGAGCGACCTCTCGGGTCGGACGAACTGCCAGCCTGAGCGACCTCTCGGGTCGGACGAACTGCCAGCCTGAGCGACCTCTCAGGTCGGACGAACTGCCAGCCTGGGCGACCTCTCGGGTCGGACGAACTGCCAGCCTGGGCGATTTCCCAGAACGGCAGATTCCATGACTGCAAATGACGCGGTCGCAGCCTGGCAAGGTGAAAAGGCGGATACCGAGTAAGCGTTTGCAAGCAACCGTTATAATTGCAAGCAACCGTTATAATTGCAAGTAACGCTGAAATTTTGTGAGTGAGGAGAGTGGAGAGAAAACATGCGAGAAGCTGTCATCATAGACGCTGTGCGCACACCTTTTGGACGCTACCGGGGTACATTAAAATCTGTCCGACCTGATGATTTGGCGGCCCTAGTCATACGCGCCTTGCTGCAGCGAAATCCAGCCCTAAACCCTGAGGCGATTGAAGACGTGGTCTTCGGCGCTGCGAACCAGGCTGGTGAGGACAACCGGAATGTCGCAAGAATGGCATTGTTGCTGGCTGGGTTGCCGGTGTCTGTAGCGGGATCGACCGTCAATCGCCTGTGCGGCTCGAGCCTCGAAGCTGTCAATCTATCAGCAGCTCATATTATGGCGGGGGCTGCCGATGTGATGATTGCGGGCGGGGTTGAAAGCATGTCACGGGCACCCCTCGTGATGTTGAAGCCCGAGGAGGAATTTGCGCGGGGCGACAGGCAAATGGTCGATACGACCCTCGGCTGGCGGTTTACGAACCCTCGGCTGGCAGAGATGTATCACCCGTACAGTATGGGAGAGACCGCAGAAAACGTGGCGGAAAAGTACGGAATTGGACGCGAGGAACAGGATGACTTTGCGCTGACGAGTCAAATGCGGGCGGCACAGGCGTGGACGCAGGGACGCTATCAAGACCATGTGATTCCCGTGGAGGTTCCGGTTGGCCGTCGTGAGACGGAACTGTTCTCGGAAGATGAGCACATGCGGCCGAATACCACAATTGAACAGTTGGCCAAACTGAGGCCTGCGTTCAAGGCCGGTGGCACTGTGACAGCTGGAAACTCATCGGGCATTAACGACGGTGCGTCTGCAGTGCTTTTGATGGAGAAAGAATACGCCCTTGCTCTCGGACTCAAACCCCTGGCCCGGGTTGTCGGCTATGCAGTTGCCGGTGTAGATCCCGCATACATGGGCATCGGACCGGTCTACGCAACGCGAAAGCTGTTGTCGCGTGCAGGCCTTAGTATCTCGGATATCGATCTCGTTGAACTCAACGAAGCCTTCGCCGCCCAGTCCATCGCATGCATCAATGAACTCGGACTCGACATGGACAAAGTCAATGTGAACGGTGGCGCGATTGCCATTGGTCATCCACTGGGGGCGAGTGGCGGACGCATTCTTGGCGGCTTGGTCCATGAACTCGCGCGTCGCGGCGGCAAGTACGGCGTCGCTACGATGTGTATCGGAGTAGGCCAGGGCATAGCCACCTTGGTGGAACGAATCGATTGACAGGGAAGTGAAGTGGCCTAAGGGCCACCTGTGACGTATAGCAATGAGGTATAGGAATGAGTTATAGCAATGAGGCGTAGCAAGGACGTATAGCAATGAAGTGTAGCAATGAAGTGTAGCAATGAGGTATAGCAATGAGGTGTAGCAATGAGGTATAGCAATGAGGTATAGCAATGAGGTATAGCAATGAGGTGTAGCAATGAGGTATAGCAATGAGGTATAGCAATGAGGTATAGCAATGAGGTGTAGCAATGAGGTATAGGAATGAGTTATAGCAATGAGGCGTGGCCTTGAGGTGTAGCCTTGAGGTGTAGCATAGAGATACAGTGGAAGCGTGAAGGTAGCGCCGCCGCGGCGGCAGGTCGGGCGGCCAGGGTGCTGGTCAGGCCGCTCGGGTGGCAGGGTGGCAGGTTAGGACGCCAGGTTGCAGGATGTCCACTCTGCAGCGATACTTTTGAGCCTTAGTCCCCAAACCCCCCAGGGTATGCCGCCGAAATTAGGTATCAATTCTTTCTCTACGCATTAACCCCCGGGGGTATGTGTCGGAAATAGCGCTACCTTTGTATCCTTATTCGTCAACCCCAGGGGGTATCGTAAGTATCATATTGTATCCTCGAGCCGATGAGATACCCCTCCCTCTAAACCCGTAACGATACTTGTGTATCCTAGCAGTCGGGGTATACCCTGCCATTATTCCGCTTAGCGATACTTATGAGCCTTACGGATGAGCGGGTACCCAACCCGCCACCCCGGTCCCCCGCCCGAGTCCCCGCCCCGGCCTGCCGAGGCAAAGGCCTAGTGGAGCAATGTGCCTATTATCGGCCTAGGGTCGCTTTGACAGCATACCAGCGGCGTGATGCCCACCCTGCAGCGATACTTTTGAGCCTTAGTCGGTAAACCCCCCATGGTATAAGGCCGGAACTAGGTATCAACTCTTTCTCTACGCCTTAACCCCCGGGGGTATGTGTCGGAAATAGCGCTACCTTCGTATCCTTATTCGTCAACCCCAGGGGGTATCGTAAGTATCATATTGTATCCTCGAGCCGATGAGATACCCCTCCCCCTAAACCCGTAACGATACTTGTGTATCCTAGCAGTCGAGGTATACCCTGCCATTATTCCGCTTAGCGATACTTATGAGCCTTACGGATGAGCGGGTACCCACCCCGCCGCGCCACGGCCCCCGCCCGGGCCCGCCGTCCCGGCCTGCCGAGGCAAAGGCCTAGTGGAGCAATGTGCCTATTATCGGCCTAGGGTCGCTTTGACAGCATACCAGCGGCGTGATGCCCACCCTGCAGCGATACTTTTGAGCCTTAGTCGGTAAACCCCCCATGGTATAAGGCCGGAACTAGGTATCAACTCTTTCTCTACGCCTTAACCCCCGGGGGTATGTGTCGGAAATAGCGCTACCTTCGTATCCTTATTCGTCAACCCCAGGGGGTATCGTAAGTATCATATTGTATCCTCGAGCCGATGAGATACCCCTCCCCCTAAACCCGTAACGATACTTGTGTATCCTAGCAGTCGAGGTATACCCTGCCATTATTCCGCTTAGCGATACTTATGAGCCTTACGGATGAGCGGGTACCCACCCCGCCGCGCCACGGCCCCCGCCCGGGCCCGCCGTCCCGGCCTGCCGAGGCAAAGGCCTAGTGGAGCAATGTGCCTATTATCGGCCTAGGGTCGCTTTGACAGCATACCAGCGGCGTGATGCCCACCCTGCAGCGATACTTTTGAGCCTTAGTCGGTAAACCCCCCATGGTATAAGGCCGGAACTAGGTATCAACTCTTTCTCTACGCCTTAACCCCCGGGGGTATGTGTCGGAAATAGCGCTACCTTCGTATCCTTATTCGTCAACCCCAGGGGGTATCGTACGTATCATATTGTATCCTCGAGCCGATGAGATACCCCTCCCCCTAAACCCGTAACGATACTTGTGTATCTTAGCAGTCGGGGTATACCCTGCCATTATTCCGCTTAGCGATACTTATGAGCCTTACGGATGAGCGGGTACCCACCCCGCCACCCCGGTCCCCCGCCCGAGTCCCCGCCCCCCGGGCCAGCCGCTCGGTCGCCACCCCGGCCTGCGTGCTGCCGTGCGCCCCGCCGCGCCCCGCCTCAGGCCCACTTCGATCCGCCCTCTGTCCATCCCCGCCCTGCGTCCGAGCTCCTCCAACTCCTTGAAATCTGCTCCACATCCCGTCACAACATCGCCACATCTCCACCACGTAAATTGCAATCTACTTCAACCAAACGCAACACCCTGCGCGATACGCTGATGTCATGTCTCGGGTGCCGCGCCTTCAGGGTGCCTGTGCCTACAAGATGCAAGATACGCGTGCTTACAAGACCCGGCATTTCAAAGAAAACCATATCCATGATGAGTCCCGCATTGATGCGTGGGCGCTGGCGATTCGAGTCCCGCATTGATGCGTGGGCGCTGGCGATTCAAGTCCCGCATTGATGCGTGGGCGCTGGCGATTCGAGTCCCGCATTGATGCGTGGGCGCTGGCGACTCGAATCCCGCATTGATGCGTGGGCGCTGGCGACTCGAATCTTGTGCTACGGTCCAAAAAATCCCGTGCTGATGCGTGGGCCCGACGAATCGAGTCCGGCGCCGATGCATGGGGGAGGAGGCTCGCTCTGTGGCAACTACACTATCGTCGACTGGTGTCCTAACAATCCCTTCACGAATTGAGCGACTGCCGGTCACACGCTTTACCTGGAAGGTCGTGCTGCTCGCTGGTCTGGCGTGGTTAATAGAATCTCTCAGTATCGGATCGCTTGGCGTTGCCCTGAATCCGTTAAAACAAGTCATGCACCTCAGTGCTGGTCAGATTGGTGTATTGACGGCTGCTTCGACGTTTGGAATTGTCGTGGGACTTATCCCAGCTGGATTTCTGGCGGATAGATTTGGCCGCAAAGCACTGCTCGTGTGGGGGATTGTTGAGTACAGTCTGTTCACTCTTCTCTGTGCTGTTGCTCCAAACTACCTCATTTTGCTTACACTCCGTTTTCTGTCTGGCCTTGGGATGGGGGCAGTGTTTCCGCTCCCCTATGCGATTGTCAGTGAGTTTGTCCGCAGCCGTCAGCGGACACTCTTCAACGGCGTGATGGACGCTTTTCTCTCTGTAGGGTATTTTGTTGCCCCGCTGTTAGGCCTCTGGATATTGCCAAATTTGCCGATCTCGATTTCCTGGCGCGTCTTCTTCGCTGTTTCGGCGTTGCCCATCTTGTACGCCGGCGTCATCAAGGTGGGGCTCCCCGAGTCACCGCGCTGGCTTTTGCAACGTGGACGTCGCGATGAAGCTGAAGCTGTGATGACGCAAATCGAATCCCGGGTTGGTAAGGGGTTGTTTGACGGCTCGACATCTGCTTCAGAAGATGATGTGCGCACGCTTTCCCTCCAGGTGCAGACTGAAGCGCTGGCTTCAAAGGTGCAGACGGACGCAACGGAGGCGCCAAACCGAGCTTTGCCCGGGATGTCGGTTTCGAGTCCATGGCGTCGGCCGTATCTCCGGCTTACCGTGTCCAGATCGATTGCAGCAGCTGGAACGTTCTTTATGTTCTACATTGTGATGACGTATATGCCAATGATTTTCAGCTCGAAAGGACTATCGTTTGCGCATTCCTTGATGTTCACAGCGTTCATCACGGCAGCAGCCATTCCAGGCAAATTACTCAACGGGTGGCTAGCAGAACGTTTCGGCCGCAAGCCGATGTACGTCCTGTTTATGGGGATTGCCGGCATCGCGGCGCTCTTTTTCGGGCTTGCTCAGACACCAACGGCGATGATGGTTTACGCATGCGTTATGTCGCTGTTCGGGACAGGTGCCTTTCCGGCGCTCAAGATGTCGTATGCGGAACAATATCCGACGCAGATGAGGACAACGGGTGCGGCGACAGTTGAGACCATTGGCAGGTTTGCGGGAGGGGTCATCGGATCGTACACCATTCCTGTGATGCTAAGTTTGTATGGCATGTCCGTTGGTTTTTACGTGGTCAGTATTGTCGCTCTGATAGCCGTGGTGGTTGAACTCTTGTTTTCAACGGAGACCAAGGGCGCAACACTTGAACAACTAGAAATGCGAATTGGGCGGCAAGGGGGTTAACGGATGGCAAAGAGGCATTTGTACGAGGTTGACCTGATGCGGGCATTCATCATGATGAGCGTGCTGTCCGTTCACACGACCTCGTTCTTCAACACCATGAACGTCGACATGTCTGCCGGATTCTTAACACTGGGAGCACTCATCACGTCACTGCATTACACACGTGAAGGGTTCATGTTTATGACCGGGCTGGTCTTGTTTGTGACATATTATCGCAAAGAGTTCCACACCCTGACGTTTCTCAAAAAGCGCTTCCTGTTGATTGTTGTACCGTACATCGCATTCAACATGATTTATATCGTGTTCGAAGGCATCGATAATCCCAAATTCAGTTGGGCGCCGGCAGCACTGTGGCACCAGTTGAGTACATCTCTCGTCACCGGAAATCAGTTTTTCCTGTATTACATCATCGTATCCATGCAGATGTACATCGTGTTTCCGCTTCTGCTCTATGGACTCCGAAAACTCGAGCGCTGGCATGTCCAGATATTCATTGCTAGTTTCCTGTTGCAGCTCGGCCTGATGGCATTGAACAAGTTTGGGCTCATGCATGTCAATCCGGCCAGTTTACCCCCCGTGTTGTCACAGTTGGACCAGTACCGAGACAGGTTTATTCTCACCTATCAATTCTGGTTTGTCGCTGGTGGCATTATGGCTTGTCACTATGACAAAATTCTTGCTTTTGCAGACAAGCACGTTCGTGCTCTTCGAGTCACTTTGGTCATAGGTCTCGCAGTGTTGTGGGGGCATTACTTCGTGGATCGGTTGTTGCTGCATGAATCGGAATCCCTATCGGAGTTAGTTTTGCAACCGATTATGATTCCTTATTCGTTCATCGCTACGGCAAACATGTGGTATGCAGGTGTGCAGTGGTCAAGGCGGCGCCATCGCGCTGGGTGGGCCTTCTTCAGCCGTTTTGTTCAAATCGCTGCGGGGGCATCTTTTGGCATCTTTCTTTTGCAGCCATTTCCGCTGAGTTACATGGCGGATGCAATTTTGTATCTGCACACCATTGGTGCTCCACTGTGGCTGCACTATAGCTTGATGCCCTTTTCCATTCTGTTTGTTTACCTGTCTGGCATGGTTGTTGCCCATTACATGGGCAAAGTCCCGATTCTCGGCTACCTCGTCGGCCAGAAAGCGAGTCTTCGCCCGCGATCATCTCGTTCACTGTCGCCAACGCAAACCGTCTGAATCCGCTAAGGCGGGATTTGACCCAGCCGAAGATGGCTAAAGTGAGGTGTTTCTTCGATGTCGAATCTGACCCATCGCTTGACGAAGTCCCTATTCGCAGCTTCGAGAGACTGTATTCACTACGAGGGTCTGTGGTATTCCACCCTACAGCTTGAAAATGATATGGCAACAGTGATGATCTTGCTCAAAGATGCCGGGGTTTGCGCGCAAGATCGCGTTGTCCTGGATTACCCGAACTCATACGCGTTTCTTGTCGCCTATCTTGCAATTCTGCACTCCGGGGCAGTTGTGGTACCGGTGAATCCAGAGCTTAAACCTGCTGAATTACAAACTATCCTGAAGCGCAGCCAAGCGGCGTTTGGGTTTTTCCATACCGATGTCAAGGCCACGCTTGACGCCATCTGTGAGCATAATTCAGATATAGCCCTGAGGGTTATATTTACGAGCAGCGAGTTACAACAAGGTGCACCTCAATTTGTGTGGAGCGATAAAGTGGGGGATACCATCGGCGACCCCGAGGCCCACGCGGTCCTCCGTGCAAGCCGTGTGGCGCGTGTGTCGTACGCGTCCCGTGTGTCCGGTGTGTCCGGTGTGTCCGGTGTGTCCGGTGTGTCCGGTGTGTCCGGTGTGCGCGGTGTGCGCGGTGTGCCTGGTGTGTCTCGTGAGGCTCGCGAGGTCTCTGACGACAACCCAGCTTTGTTGATGTACACGTCCGGGACGACGGGCCGACCGAAAGCTGTTGTGCTCAAACATCGTCACTTGTTGGCAGCCGCAGAAAACATTATCGACGCTCATAATCTGACGCAGGCAGATGTAGCGTATTGCTTTCTACCTCTGTTTCACATCAATGCGCAGGTTGTCGCAGTCCTGTCCACTTTGCTGTCCGGTGGCCGAATTGTCCTTGCACCCCGTTTCAGTGCATCTCGGTTCTGGAACACGATTGAAGACTACAAAGTGACCTGGGTGTCCGCTGTGCCCACAGTCATTTCCATTTTGCAAAACGGGGACGGGCCCGACATACCGCCTGCTTCTCTTCGCTTTGTCCGATCCGCTTCCGCCCAACTCCCTCAATTGGTGGCCCTGCGTTTCGAACGCCGTTTTGGCATCCCAGTGATTCAATCCTACGGGATGACTGAGGCAGCTAGTCAGATTTGCGTCAATCCATTACCGCCCGGTGAGCGCCGCAGCGATTCGGTCGGCTTGCCGATGGGCGTGGAGTTGCGAATTGTCGACGAGAACGGGACGGATGTGGCAACTGGGGCGGTTGGGGAAGTCGTGTTGCGCGGGCCGAACGTCATCGAAGCGTATGAAGATGTCCCCAATCAGGACGATTTTCGGAACGGCTGGTTTTACACCGGTGACATGGGCCGCAGGGACACAAGTGGATATGTGTACTTAACGGGTCGCAAAAAAGAGTTGATTAATCGAGCCGGTGAAAAGATTAGTCCTTACGAGGTGGAGGACATCATTCGTGAAATTCCTGAAGTGGAGCAAGTGGCGGTGATTGGCTTACCCGACGCGCTTTACGGCGAACAAGTTGCAGCTTACGTCGTACCGAGAGGTTCGACTTGTGCCAAGGAACTGGAATCGCTTGCGAACGAGATCCTGCGTGCATGTCGCCAGGCGCTGTCAAAATACAAATGGCCATCAGGCATCAAGTTTGTCGCAGAGATACCTGTGGGGCCCACTGGTAAAGTCCAACGCACAAATCTGAAACAGCAAATTCTGTCATCGATGATTTCCTAGCCTTGTGCATGGCCCCGTGCATAGCCCCGTGCATGGCCTTGTGCATGGCCTTGTGCATGGCCCCGTGGGTGGCCCCGTGGGTGGATGGTTGAGCGGATTGTCGCATAGCAAGAGGGCTGCGAACACCTTTCTCGCAGCCCTCTTGCTATCTCCTTGCAGACTTTAATCGGCGCTTTTACTTGTAAACTAGCGGTCCTTGGCCAAGGACCGTGACGATGTCGTTCTCGAGCATGCTTCCAGCGAGGATGTGGCCTGCCGTATTTGGGTGCCAGTTATCCCCTTCATACGGCTGATACGTCTGGTGATGGGCCGCCAGATATGCGAGCATTTGGTCATACAGGTCAAAGAACTTTACGTTTTGTCCGTGAAACGAATTCACGACTTGTTTCTCTTCTGTAATGAACTGTGACGTAGCCTGTGCCGCGGACGTATAGGACGCGTAAGTGACGGGTGGCGTCACAACCAGGACAACAGCATGTGCTGACAGGGCTAACGAAATTTCTGTCTTCAGGTCATTCTCGAATACACTCGGTGTTGTCTTCTGCACCATGTCATCGAGGAGCCCAAATGATATAACCACCACGCCAGGATGGAGTGTGTTTAACCAACTCTTGTACGCAGCCTCATCTTGAGTGATGAAGTTTGCCGTTGATGCACCGACGATGGCGTGGTTGTAATAGGTGTAGTTGACGTTTGTCGATGCGGATAGCCCTGCAAAAGCTCGCTCGATGTAGGAATCATTGTTTGCGTCTTTCCATCCGTAAGCCATCGATCCGCCAATCGCCAACACGTTTTCTTGGTGGAGCGTTGTGCTCTCGGTCAGTGCGTTCGACGGCTTGAACAGCTGTGGTGCCCGCAGGAGCGGGGTCCCACCCGCTATCGCAGTATAGCGGCCTCCGAAAAAGGAAGCCGTAAGCAACGCGGCGGCAGAGATTATCCAGAGTGCACGGCGGCGATACTTATGTCTCCGATGTGTCGCGTGACCATCAGTTGAACTTTGCCTTAACGGCATTGAGGTGTCCAACTGATGCGGATGGTTTGCCTTGAAACGGCTCATGTTCATATCACCCCATGAACAGGTTAGCCGTTTATTTTTGGCTGTAAGTTGCCCTCTCATGGTGTTTTTGTGACGACCCTATGGAAAAGTGTCGGCTCTACGGAAATGTCGGCTCTACGGAACTATCGGTTCTAACGAACTATTGGCTCAATGGAGAACATGCAGAGCCTATCGCAATGGTCCCGAGCCGACTCACGCACTAAATAATCAGTTCTAAATAAAAATTCGTGTTTGACAGTCTTATTTCACGCATGGTATAGTCTCCATGTTTCACCATACACTTTCAGTAAAGGAGGTTGGCACGGATGCACAGCCCAATCAGAATTACCCCAACGAATGTCATCGGCTTGTGTCCAAGGCTGACCTCGTGATGTAGGGTGCGCTAGCTTCCATTGCACATTACACTCCAGGCGGTGAGCCTGGAGTTTTTCATTTTTTTTTGGCAGCACCGAAAATTGGAGGGCCCCACCGCCCCCGCTGCTGCCAACTCCAGGTATCGAAACCGCACACGAACGTCAAGCCGTGGACTCGTCCACGGCTTTTTATTGCTAAAAAGGGGGTTACGGAATCATGACTTGGCTAATTCGCTATTTGAAACCTGTAAAAGGCCGCATGCTCACATTGCTTGTCCTGTTGCTCGTGACAACGGCCCTTCAATTGATTAATCCACAAATTGTCCAGCATTTTATTGACACCGCGTCATCACACGGGGCCATCACCAGCCTGCTATGGCTAGCTGGATTGTACTTAATCATCGCGGTCATCAATCAACTCGCCACCGTGGCCGTGAGTTACCTCGGTAACGATGTCGCTTGGCGTGCAACGAACACACTGCGTGAAGACCTGGTGCGGCATACGCTCCGTCTCGACATGCGCTTTCACAATCTCAAGAGCCCTGGTGAGATGATTGAGCGCATCGACGGGGACGTCACCAACATGTCCAACTTCTTCGCGATGTTTATCGCCGAAGTCATCGGGAGTTTTGTGCTCTTGACCGGGATTCTCGTTGTGATGTTCTTCCACAACTGGCTGATTGCGACCGTCATGACGGTCTTCACGCTCGCTTCGATTGCGATAATGACCTGGATCCGCGATCTCGGCGTCTCCGCCTCACAGGCCGAGCGCCAAGCCAGTGCCCAACTGTTTGGGTTGATTGAAGAGCGCATCGCAGGCATCGAAGATGTGCAGGCGAACGGCAACGTCCCGTACGTCATCAATAGGTTCCACCGCGCAATGCGCACCGTGTTCCAGACCGGCAGGCGAGCTTGGATGCTCCGCGTCATTCCATGGAATGCGACTGTCACGTTGTACACGCTCGCGGTGACTGTCGTGTTGCTGCTTGGCGTTCACTTGTATCTGACTGGACACACGACACTGGGAACGCTCTACCTGTTCTATCAATACACGCAAATGTTGAACGATCCGATTGAGCAGCTTGGCAATCAGATGCAGGAGTTCCAAAAGGCGAAGTCTGGGATGCGGCGGTCCATCGAATTGCTTTCGCTGAAGAGCAGCATCGTCGACGGCGACAGCGATGGTGCAGGATTGCCCACTGGGCCGCTCGACGTGGAGTTCAACCACGTGGACTTCAGTTACAACCGTGATGAGCGGGTCCTGCATGACATTCACTTTCGCCTCGAACCCGGTACGCGACTCGGCATTGTCGGACGGACAGGCAGCGGCAAGTCGAGCATCAGCCGGCTGTTACTGCGGCTCTACAACGTGGACAGCGGGATGATTCGAATCGGCGGTGTGGACGTGCGAACGCTCAGCCTCGAGGCACTGTACCAGCGGGTCGGAATGGTGACGCAGGATGTGCAGTTGTTCGACGGATCGCTCCGGGACAACCTGACACTCTTTAACCGCCTGGTCAAAGATAGCGAAATTCTTGAAACGACCGAGCGCCTTGGTTTGCGCGCCTTTATCGATGCGATGCCGCAGGGACTCGACACGCACTTGTCTGCAGGAGGGACGTCTCTGTCTGCAGGCGAGGCCCAATTGTTCGCCTTGACGCGCGTATTTCTGACGCGACCAAGTCTTGTCATTCTCGATGAGCCATCGTCGAGGCTCGATCCCGCTACAGAAGCAACCCTGCAACAGGCTGTCGACGAGCTGCTCAAAGAGTGCACCGGGATTGTCATTGCACACCGACTCTCGACCCTTGAGAAAGTCGACAAGATAATGGTCCTTCGCAATGGCAGAATCCTCGAATTTGGCGACCGGGCAGCCTTGGCAGCAGATGAAACAACGCACTTCGCGAGACTTTTGAGCACCGACAGGCAGGAGGAACTCGCATGATTCAGGCAGACGGAACTTGCACGACTCAGGCAAGAAGCACTTGCACGACTCACGCACGAGGAACTTGCACGACTCACGCAAGAAGCACTCGCATGACTCAGGCAAGAAGCACTCGCATCATCATCGATAGGGGGAGTTTACATGACCGTTTCGAAACTGCTCGGAAGGATACTATCCTTTCGGCCAGCTCTGTACCTCATAAACGCAATTCTATGGACCATATTTCACTCCGTGCCGGTCCTGGTCGGACTTGGCATGCAGTGGTTCTTTAACAGGGCTACCGGTCACGCGCACAGCCTTATCTGGCTGGCCGTGCCGCTCCTCGTAGTTGCCCTTGTGCGCTTCACGCGTATTGCCGTGTTTTTCGCGGCGTTTTTCGAGTGGATCACGATGGTCTACCACGTCCAAGCGGTACTTCGCGCCAATATGTTGAAGGGCATCATGCGTTGGCCAGGGCGCAACCTTCCGGCCACATCCGGTGAGGCAATGAGCCGATTTCGCGGTGATGTGGATGAAGTCGTCGAGTACATCGAGTCCTGGACGGACTTCTGGGGACGATTCGTGTTCGCTGTGGTATCGCTCGTCATCATGGCAAGGGTCAATTGGCAGATTACCCTCGTCGCCATTTTGCCTCTGCTGTTAGTGACACTTCTGAACAACCTGTCCGGTAACCGGGCACGCCGCTACAGCCAGATGAGTCGCGAGGCAACCGGGCGCATCACCAGTTTCATCGCTGAAATCTTCACTTCGGTACAGGCGCTGAAACTTGGACGGGCGGAACAGAATGTCGTGGAACGGTTTGTTGAGTTGAACGAACAGCGTCGCCAGGCAGCGCTCAAAGACAACCTGTTCAAGCAGTGGATGCAGTCTATGAACCAACACGTCCTGAACATCTCAACAGGTGCTATTTTGCTGATGTGCGCTGCACAGATGCGAGCGGGGCACTTCACGGTTGGCGACTTTGCCTTGTTCACGTCCCTGCTTGGCAACTTTGCCTTTAGCATTTCACTGTTCGGGTATATGATTTTTCAGCACAAGCGCCTGCGCGTATCGCTTGACAGGATGCGCATCCTGTTTCGGCCTGGCGAAGACGAGCGGATTGGCGATCACAGTGACATTTACCTGTACGAGGAACCACCCTCAGTAGAGCGGGCTGCTGTCGTCGTGACAGCGCGAGGAGACTTCGGTACCGGAGCGGGCGTCGATGGCGAGGGATCGGTCGCATTGGCTGCTGCGGTCGCAAACCCAGCCGGTCCAGCAGACCGGCTAGAGCATCTAAAAGTCAGCGGGCTCACCTATCAGTATCCGCAGTCGGAAAACGGTGTGTTTGACGTTAACTTTGAGCTGAAGCGGGGACAGTTCCTGGTTGTCACAGGGCGCATCGGATCGGGCAAATCCACCATGGTCCGGACCCTGCTCGGACTGTTGCCAAAACAGGCGGGGAGGATTGAGTGGAACGGACAGGCCGTGGATAACCCGGCGGAGTTCCTGATTCCGCCACGGACAGCATACACACCGCAAGTTCCGCGACTGTTTAGCGATCCGCTGCGGGAAAACATCACCCAGGGCCGCATCGCAGGGATGGAAGAGTTGGATGATGCGATTCGGGCCGCTGTTATGGAACGCGACATCGAGGAACTTGAGAAGGGTCTGGACACCTTTGTGGGGCCGCGTGGGGTGATGTTGTCGGGTGGGCAGATCCAGCGGGCGGCAACTGCCCGTATGATGATGACTCAGGCAGGCCTGTTTATTTTCGATGACCTGTCGAGTGCGCTCGACGTAGAAACAGAGAAGGAATTGTGGGAGCGGTTGTTTCAGGAATCCAACGGAATGGCGACCTCTATTGCTGTCTCACACCGTAGGGCTGCCCTTACCAGAGCCGATTACATTTTAGTGATGAAAGACGGGCACATCGACGGCGCCGGGACCCTAACCGACTTGCTTGCAACGAATTCGGAGATGCAGTTGCTGTGGCAAGGGGAAGAGACCGCTGCTCGTGGCAGCAGCAGGGACGGCAGTGCTGCGGACGGTCAGGATGCGGACGGTCAGGATGCGGACGGTAGGGCTGTGGACGGTAGGGCTGTGGACGGTAGGGCTGTGGACGGTAGGGCTGTGGACGGCCGGGCTGCGGGCGACGGGGGCCGCTACCGTCAGGCTGCGGAGGACTCCGAGGCTTGTGAAGATGACAGGGCTGGGAATATCAGTGGTCATCCACGAATGGAAGAAGAAGACAATGAGCCGGAGTACGCTCGGTGATAAAAGGGTGTTCGCTGTTATTTCGGGAGGAAGGGAGGCGGGTAAAAATAACGCGTTCAGGGCAAAAGCCCCTCTCTTCGTCTCAGTCCGTCGTGAAGATGTCGAGACCTCTCGTTCGTGTACCATGATAGTGCTTCCACAGGGCGTTACTCGCGTAGGTGTGGGCCCAGGCCTTGGCTTCGCTTCGAGTTGGGCCGCCGATAACGAGCCGGGAACGCGTTATTCACCCTGTGCGAAACACCCTCAAATGGAAATAACGCGCTCGTGGCGCGTTATGAACTGAAACGGGTCAAAATAACGCGTTCACACGTCGTTATTGACTGGAGGCGCGAGCATAGCGCTTCCACAACGCGCTATTTCTTGCGGGCACTATAGACTCAATCGGAAGTAACGCGCTCAGGGCGCGTTATCCAATTTTATCTCTAGCCTAGAGGGGGCATATGCCCCCCCCTCTTCATCGTGTTCGTCCATTGCATTCATTGCATTCATTGCATTCACTGCATTCACTGCATTCACTGCATTCACTGCATTCACTGCATTCACTGCATTCACTGCATTCATTGCATTCACTGCATTCACTGCATTCATTGCATTCACTGCATTCACTGCGTCCTTTTCATCTCCGTCGTATTCTGCGTCGGCCACGAAATCGCCGACTAGACCAGACGCGGGTTTACCAATACGGTCCTGGTCCGTAGGGGGGGTAATACCCTGGGTAACCGTAGTAATAGGGTGGGCGCGCTATATTGGCCGCAGCAACACCGGTCAGAAATGCAAATGGTACAAAGAAGAATGGAAAGAACACCTGCGTGACATCAGGTTGTTTCGAATCGGCGACAGCGAGATGGACATCCGTTGACTTAGATTTCGCGGATATCTGGTTCATCATTGTACAGCTGGCGAGATAGATTCCCTCGTGCGTGACTGAGTGAAGTACTCCGTGATAGACAATCCCCTCGACGTGGTAGACGTATACGGATTGCCCAACCAACGATTCGGCATGCTTACGCATCATTCGGGACATCTGTCAGCCCCCCTTTTGCCCATTTTGGTATAGCCTACGCGTTCAGCCGTGACGTTGACGCGGACAAATGCCCGGTATCTATGCGCATGCATCGTCGCTGATTCAACGCGATAGACTGTACCTCCTCGAAGAAGAAGGCGATGATGAACTAGGGCGAACGGTACGCAACTGTCGCAGCATTGCCAGCACGACGCGTTGGGCACGACGTGACGCCAGTTTCGAGAATCTGTCGAAGCTTTTGGAGGCCCGACGACCGGCTCTGTCCGACATGCCGCGGATGACGATGTAGGGTACGCGGTTGCGAAAGCACACTTGTCCTGTAGCGGCCCCTTCTGCCTCGACACAAGAACCGCGAAATTTATCTCGGAGGTCGCGAGCCAAGGCTTTATTGGCGACGAATCTGTCACCGGACAAAATCTTGCCTGAAATGACCTTACCCTTCAGGACAATAGATTTTGCACCTTTCTTGGCTGCTCGGATAAGTGTAGGGTCGGCTGCAAAGATAGAGGTCTTGAGGAATGGAATGACTCCTCTGGGAAATCCAATGGCCGCGAAGTTGACGTCGTATTGTTGGGTCACGGTGGATATAACGACGTCGCCAATGTTGAGGTTCGTGCGCAAGGATCCTGCTGTTCCTGTGAATACGATTCGACGAACCTTATAGATATCAATCAAAATCTGTGTCGCCATCGCAGCATTGACTTTTCCAACGCCCGATGAACAAATCACCACGTGCTGTCCAGCCAATACCCCGCGGTAAAACGATATTCCTGCATATGTGCGGGTGGAACGCCTGCGTAGTACAGCCACCAGCAGTGCAATCTCTTCGTCGAGGGCCCCGATGATACCAAGCATCCTGTTATCCTCCAAACATCCAGAAAGTTTGATTCATCTAATTCAAATTGCTTTGAATATGCAACGCTGACCACTGGTTAGAAATTTTGGTCGATTACACGCCATGCAGGAATTTCGCCGCTTCGATCCGCTGGCAAACATCATCCGTTTTCGCCCATAGTCGGAAACGGATCGGGAACTAAGTGTGTTAGTTTTGGCGTAATTGTGTTAGTTTTGATGGTAGAGATGACCTAGATGGAGTGAAGTACGGAGCTGAACAAATCTGAGAGACATGCAGGGAGAGATGCATTGTGGCAAAAAGACCAGGACTAGATAGGGGCATTATTGCTCAAGCAGCCGCGGAATTGGCAGATGAAATCGGGTTTGATAAACTCACGCTCTCTGGAGTCGCCGAGCACCTTGGTGTACGGACTCCGTCCCTCTACAATCACGTTGAAGGACTGGATGGGCTGCGCAGAGAACTGTTTTTGCTTGGCGTGAACGAACTGAACATGCGTCTTCAGCGAGCGGCGTTGGGCAAGTCCAAGGACGAAGCGCTGTCCTCAATGCTCATGGCGTATCGTGTGTTCGCCAAGGAAAGGCCAGGCGTATACGCGGCAACGATACACCTGCCGGCCAAAGATGATTTACGAATCCAGTCCGCGTCTAAAGTAATTATCGATGCCTTGCTGACTGTATTGGAGCCGTATCAGTTGACGTACGATGAAGGGATACATGCGATTCGCGCGTTCAGGACGATTGGCCACGGCTTTGCATCTCTTGAGGTGGCAGGCGCATTTGAAATGGAACAAGAGACGGATGAGAGTTACCGGCGACTAATAACTGCCTTTCTACGTGGCCTACGTTGATAAAGAGCGCGTCTGACATAATGTCTGCCGTTCCCTCGGTAATTGCTCTCTCCGTAATTGCCTGCCTCTTTTGGCGCACCATAAAGAGTAGAGCCGGGAGCACGGATGCCAAAGCGAAGCACAGAAGCACCGTTGAAATCGGCAGTGTATCGTAGAGTCGCCCCCCTATCAAAGGACCAACCATGCGACCCAGTGCTGCAAAGCTGCCAACTGCGCCTTGTTCAGCACCTTGCCTACCCGGCGGAGCTTGTGCTGCAAGAGAAGCGGGTACGGCTGGCCAGACCAACATTTCACCGATAGTGAGAAACAGCATACCGATGACGAAGAGATAGTATAAGTGGCTAAGTGCAAGACACAGGAACGACACTCCGAATAGAGGCATGCCCGCCACCATTTGCATTGTAAACGACTGAAAACGGCGTAAAACCCAATTGATGAGTGGTTGGAATATAACGACAGTGATGCCGTTAACGGTCCACAATACGCTATAATTACGCGTGGCAATGTTGATGAATTGCATGTAAACGGGGACGATGGACATCCATTGTACATAGATCATCCAGGCGATACCATATCCACTCAGAATCGAAGCAACGGGCAACCATCGCAGTAAGGACCGTGAACGGACGTTTCCCTGCCCCGTGTGAGAGGGCTGTATTGATGTTACGGGCGGAAAGTAGACGCGGAAAAAAGTGAATGCGATGACAAAAAAAGTCGTATATCCGCATGCCAGGATAACAAAGACGGCTTGGAAAGACCACTGTGCAATTACACCGCCCAAGGCAGTACCGACTGCCGTGCCGACGTTAAAAATCACGTAAATATAATTGTAGCCTCGTCTGCCACCGGTTGGCCACGCTCGTGCCACCAATGCACTTAACACAGGAAATGGGACTGAAGAAACGAACCCAAAGACGGTAATTAGACCGACATATGTCCAATACTCGTGAAACATCGCAAGTGATGCGACAATTGGCACGCATATGGCTGCGTTCATTGACAATACTTTGGCTGCACCGAAACGGTCGTATAACCAGCCACCGATAAGGTTGCCAAGGAATCCAGTAAGCGAATAGACAAACAGTACGATGCCTGTGACTGTCATCGATTTGCCTAACACGTTGTGGATGTAAATTGCATTTAAAGGCCACAGAAACGAAAAAAATACGATATTCACGAATACCCCCAGGGCAATTACCCACATAGGTGTCGGAACACCTTTGAACCACATTTGAATTTTGCTCAAATCCACCATCTCCTTCAAAGGCCCTAGGCAGGATGCCGCAGTGCTGCGCACTTAAATCAGCCACATAATGAGCTACGTGACCAGCTACGTAATCGGCCATGTAATGCGAGCGTAACATCCATTCCTGACACCTCTTGTCAGGGTGCTATGATAGTCTCATCTCACAAGGCCCAGGGGGGATTATAATGAGGGCTGATAGGCTTTTGATGGAACTTGGCTTGTTGCAAACAGAGGATAAGGTGACGGCTGAGCGAATGGCGGAAAAGCTCGGGGTTTCAATCAGGACCATATATCGGGACATAGAGTCGTTGTGCATGGCAGGTATCCCGGTTGTTGCGGAACCCGGACAGTACGGCGGATATTCCCTTCCTTCTGGCTACAAGGCGAACATCACTGGACTCATGAGCACGGATATTTATCCCTTGGTACTTCGCCAACTTGGAAGTGCTTTTCGAGATTTGCGGATGAGGAGTGTCGATGACGCCGTCACGAAAATACTTGGGAATGTACCGGATTGGCAGAAGAATCGTTTACTGTTACTCCGTGAACGATTTATGGTTGACCAGGTCGGGTGGTTTTCTGATGAGACGCCAATAGGCCTCTTTTCTTCCATTGAGTCAGCAGTCATGAACAATCAGCCGCTTCATGCCGTGTATGAAGATGCCGGTGGGAAGACCCGCGAATACGTGTTGCAGCCATATGGAATGGTCTACAAAGCCGGTGTGTGGTATCTAGTCGCATATGATAACAACAGGTTCAAGAGTTATCGATTGTCGAGATTTTTGGATGTAAGTGTTATGGAAGCATTGTTTGAAAGGCAGCCTGACTTCGTACTGCATCAATTCTGGGAAAACTCGGTTCGCGAATACCAATCCTTGAATGAATGTGTCGAGGTTAGATTCCTCGTCGATACGGACTTTCTGCACAAACTCCCCCAATTTCTTGGGGAAGGTGCGCGCAAGACCGTACACTCTGCCGTGCCACATCATGCCTCAGGGTGGTATCTGATGGATTGGACATTTGAATCGGTCAACACGATGGTCTCGCAAATACTGAGTATGGGGCATTACGTGCAGATTACAGAGCCGGCGTGGGCCGTGAGTTTGATAAGCGAAATTGTCGCAAAGACTGCACGACTCTATGAAAACAGCGGATGAAGTGAATGTAACCACCACTGTCGGCTAAATACCTCAGCAACGCAACTGTGTAACCGTCAAGGCTCTGAAGACTAGACGTTTGGACTATCGTACTCGTCCACATAGTACGCTTCGAGAGTCCGGACCAACTTCTCTCTAACGGCTTCTCTCAGTTCCACTGGTTGCAGTACGATTGCCTCGGCCCCAAATGCGAAAAAATATTCAGCAAAAAACGGGACTTCCGAAGTAAGCATACGACCTTCGAGAACACCTGTCCCATCATCAGAAACACAGATGTTCCCCCAAGGGAATGGCCAGTTCTTATCCCCGACTAATTCAATTCCCTTTGCCGATAGTTTCACACTAACGGCAAGACTTTCAAAGTCGCTTTGAAAATGCGGTCCAAAGTTTGATAAATTCACTTCTCGAACATCGACCAGGGTCGAGATGGTTTCGACAGCGGCAAGCATGGCTGACCATATCCTATCCACTCGGAATAGTCGATATGCTTCTCGCAAATAGCAGTATGCCGGGCAAAACCAATATCCTTCATGTGCGTATATTCCAATGGGTTGAATCGTTCTCTGTGTAGTTTGATTTGACCACATTCCGTATTCGATGGTAACGGGCAGCCTATCAATCGAGGCTTGCAGTAATACTTCAAGGTACCGGGCCTGCTGCTGTCGTTGATGTGTATAGAAGTCGACTCGATTGCGCATTTCATCGATCCGATTTTTCACGTCATCTGGTAAATGCGCGAAGAATTTCCGAAGTGCAGATTCCGCCGATGCTTCGAAAGGCAGCGAACTGTAGTGTCTAAGCGCATGACCTGCAAAGAACATCGAGAGTGCTTCGTTCTCGGTAAACGAGATCGGCGGAAGGCTTCGCTCTGTAAGTACCCGGTATCCCCCTCCTGCGCCAACCTGTGAGTACAGCGGCACGCCCATTCCACTCAATTCCTGCAAATCCCTCAGCATGGTCCGGGTAGACACGCCAAATTCTTCAGCGAGCTCCTTGACCGTGAATTGTCGTTTTCGATTGACTGCCATCATCAATTCGATAAGGCGCCTCGATTTACCCATTCAGTCACCTCAGAATACTGACATGTTTCGTCACTATTTTAACCTACACTACGAATTGCAGGGAGAAGCAAGCCACTGCACAGTTACAAATGAATCGATGAGGAGGACACAGTGTGACTTTGGAACAGCGAAAGGCAGTGGATGCAATGTTACGGCGGCCGAGACCGTCTAACCCACAATCTGTCGATGAGATGCGAGAGATTTTTGCGGCCCTGACGGCGACGATGAATGTGCCTGCGGATGTGCGCACCACGCCGACAACCCTCGGGGAGCGACCCGCCGTGCTCGTTGAATCCAACAACGATACCCACAGCGGAACCATCCTCTACTTTCACGGCGGCTCGTATGTATTAGGGTCCCCCGAGACCGCGATGCCCCTTACCGGAAATCTCGTCAGCAGGACCAGTATCCGGTCTATTTCGCTCGACTATCGCCTCGCTCCGGAACACCCGTTTCCAGCGGCACTAGACGATGCGCTCGCCGCCTATCGCGCGCTCTTGGAGGAGGGTATTTCTGCAACGTCTATCGTGTTCGCTGGTGAATCAGCGGGCGGCGGTATTGCTGTTTCAACTTGCCTCATGGCACGGGAAGCTGGTTTACCGATGCCGGCAGCTGTAGTTGCGTTCTCGCCGGGATTGGATAAGACGCGTTCTGGAGCGAGTATGGACAGCAAGGCCGGGGTCGATCCGTTCTTCACCCGTGAAAGTTTTACGCATACGGATGCGATGTATCTTGCTGGCCAGGACCCGAATCATGAACTCGTGAGTCCTGCTAGATTCGCAAATCTCACTGGATTTCCGCCACTTCTCCTTCAGGTTGGAGGCAATGAGGTACTTCTTGACGACTCCACACAGATGGCAGACCGAGCGCGGGAGGCAGGGGTGGATGTGATTCTTGACGTGACCGCTGATGTTCCACACGTCTTCCAAGCCTTTGTCGGTATGCTGGATGAAGCTGGAGGCCCTTGACCGAGCGGCACTCTTCATTAAACAACATCTCCGTTCCAGCTCCCTGAGGAAAGATTAAAACCTCATCTTCTCATCTGAAGCGGGATACCGAGAGTGTATAAGTTCTCTCCAAACCCATGGTTTGCTGTTATTGCCCAGCAAACCATGGGTTTTTGTATTGGAGTTTCCATGATTTTGTCTGCAAATAATCATTGTAATTTGTTTGACAAACTACATTGACAGTCATAGTAATACGATGTATCATGCTGATGTGGAGGTGACGAGATGCGTGAAAACAAATGAGAACAAGATTACATCGGACCTGCTGCGCGGGCACACCGATACGATGATTTTGCGGTTGTTATCCGAAGCGGATCGCTATGGCTACGAAATCGTCAAACTGATTGCCGAGCGCTCAGGTGGCGAGTACGAGTTGAAAGAAGCCACAATGCACTCCAGTGTTCGGCGGCGGGAAACAGACGGCGACATCGAGTGGTACTGGGGCGATGAATCTCAGGGCGGGCGGCGCAAGTATTTCCGGATTACAGACAAGGGCAGGGCCACGTATGAAAGCAATAAACGCAATTGGGAGTACGCCAAAGGCGTCCTCGACACTTTACTTTAAGGAGCTGAATGGGATGAATGAGAAATTGACGGTCTATGTGAACGAGGTATTTGCACCGTACGACGGGATTAAGAGTGTGAGCGAACTCAAAGGCGACCTGCTCTCCGATTTGCAGGAGCGCTTTCGCGAACTGAAGGCTGAAGGCAAGGACGATGAAACAGCATTTGAAATGACGGTCAACAGCATCGGCGACATTGAAGAAACCGTGCAAGAGGTGGCGAACGTCTCTCGTTCACTAGAGCGTCAGGTGGTCATCAACTTCAGTGCAAGTAATCTGGGACAGAGTGACTTCGCCGGTGTGACGGCTCACCAAGGGAAGTTCAAAGCGAGCGCGCTCCGTGAAGCAAACTTTGCCGGCGCCGATTTAACCGGTAGTTCGTTTGCCAGCAACGATATGCGGGGAGCAAATTTCGACCGTGCAAACCTTACAGACTGCAGCTTTTCAACCCTTGACCTCACAGATGCGAGTTTCCGTCAATCCGTTCTTGTACGCACAAGCGTGAACGCTTCGAGCCTGAAAGGTGCGAAGTTCGTGGATATCAGACTGACCGATGTCAAGGTGTCGAAGACCGACCTGACAAAGACAACTTTTGAAAACTGCAGCTTTAACGGTGTCGACTTCGAATACACAGACTTGCGCGGAATGTGCTTTGACGGACAGACCTTCATCGGGGTCAAGTTTGACAGGTCGGACCTGAAGGACGCTTCGTTTCAGGGAGCAACACTGAAGAACGTGTCATTCCGTCTGCCTCTCTCCATGACAAACAAATACTACCGCCAGTTCAAAACCGTCTGCTTCGACGGCGCGACGATGGATAAGTTGACCTATGCAGCGCTTAAAGGCATCGGGGCTGAGTTGTCAAAAGTGACAGTCATCTAACGAACCGTCATCCGCCATCCATGAGAGTTGTGAATAGTGACAGTCGCATAACCACCACCTGCCAACCATGAGGCCGTCAAACGTGACAGTCGCATAACCACCACCTGCCAACCACCATACAAAGGAGTGAAAAAGATGCAATCAACCGCGATTCAAGTAAAAGGACTGCAAAAGTCATACAAACAGCTTCAGGTGCTAAAGGGCGTCGATTTTGAAGTCAAACAGGGCAGTATTTTTGCCCTCCTCGGCTCCAACGGTGCAGGGAAGACAACAATCGTGAAAATCCTTACGACGCTGCTTAAACATGATAGCGGAGTTGCCACTGTCAACGGGTTTGATGTTGCCTCAAAGCCAGACCATGTGCGGCAGTCCATCAGCCTGACCGGTCAGTTTGCCGCCGTAGACGAGATTTTGACGGCTCGGGAAAACCTGGTGATGATGGCAAAGCTGCGTCACCTGAAAAACCCCCGTCAGGTTGCGGAGGAGTTACTTCGTCGCTTCAGTCTCACTGACGCAGCCAACCGCAAGGTATCGACATATTCAGGAGGCATGCGCCGCAGGCTCGACATTGCCATGAGCTTGATAGGAAAACCGAAAGTCATTTTCCTCGATGAGCCGACCACCGGCCTGGACCCAGAGGCGCGGATTGAGGTTTGGAAGATTGTCAAAGAGCTTGCTGACGGTGGCACAACCGTCTTCCTGACCACTCAATATTTGGATGAGGCCGAACAGCTTGCGGATAGGATTGCCATTCTGCATGAGGGGCGGATTATCGCGAACGGTACGCTGTCGGAGCTGAAACACCGATTCCCACCGGCAAAAGTGGAGTATGTGGAAAAACAGCCCACATTGGAAGAGATATTTCTCGCCATTGTCGGAAAAAAGGAGGAAAAATAAATGGAAGCAGTACAGAAGCACTTTTTCAGTGACATTGGTGTCATGTTTGGACGTTCCATGCGCCATATCCTTCGCAGCATGGACACCATCATCACCGTTACCATCATTCCCATCGTCATGATGCTGTTGTTTGTCTACGTCTTCGGAGGCGCCATTCACTCGGGTGCACACAGCTATGTGAATTACTTACTGCCGGGTATCCTGCTGATGGCCATTGCCAGCGGAATTTCCTATACGGCTTACCGACTGTTTATTGATATGCAACGGGGCCTCTTTGAGCGGCTGCACTCCATGCCAATCGCACGCTCGACCATTTTATGGGGTCACGTTCTGACTTCTCTCGTATCGAACGCCATTTCGGTGGTCGTCATCATTCTCGTCGCGCTCGTCATGGGTTTTCGTTCGTCGGCCGGAATCCTGTCATGGCTGGCCGTAGCCGGGATACTTGCGCTCTTTACCCTGGCTTTGACCTGGATAGCAGCGATTGCGGGGCTATCCGCAAAATCGGTGGACGGTGCAAGTGCGTTTTCCTACCCGATTATCTTCCTGCCGTTTATCAGTTCGGCGTTCGTGCCGACGAAGTCGATGCCGCTTTTCGTCCGGGTCTTTGCCAACAACCAACCTGTCAATTCAGTCGTTGGTGTCATTCGCGCTTTGCTCGCTGGGACGCCTGTCGGGAATGACCTCTGGATTGCACTGGCGTGGTGTCTGGGCATCCTGGTTGTTGCATATGTACTTGCAATGAGGGTTTACAAACGGAAAATATCATAAGTCTTCGATTCGAGTGGACACACCGCATAACCTCATTCTGTGCAGCACCACATGACCTCATCTTTGGAAAGGGTCATGTGGTGTTACACATTCTTCTGCGGTGAAGGAACATTTTGTTCTTTCCGTAAATCACCATCAAGCCAGAGGAATCGAAACAAAAAATATCAACTCGACGGCAGGTGACAAAGTTTGCGAGACCTCCGGATTATAATGGCGAATGAAGAAGGGAAGTGCAATTGCATGGGGGATATGGTTCGAATTTTTAAAGTGAAACAGGCGCTTGGTGCAGATTCAGAAGCCTTGATATCGAACATTCGTCGAAACGACCTCTGCTTTTTTCGCTTTTCCGGAGGCAACGTGGGCGAAACCCCGAGGCTTATCGAGGAATTGTGTGACTTAAAGGCAACGGGTGTGTTTCTCGTCGGGATATTCCGCTTTCCATTTCGATTCGAAGGCCAACGAAGGTTGCAAACAGCAATCTTGCAATATTATCAAATGAGAGAATTATGTGATGCTGTTACCTATATCCATGCCGATGGTATGTTGGAAACCCTGAACGAAGAAACGTCCGTCGAGGACGCTTATCAAAAATTCGATTGGGTTGAAGACGAACCGATTCGCGCCATCGAAGAAATGTTGCGGGTTTCCGAACAGGCGAGCGTCAATGCCGAGGACCTCCGCACGTTTTTATCCCAGACAAAGGGTCCTGTCTATACACGGACACTTGACACGGATGCATCCGACGAACCCCTCCACGATGTCTTGGATACACCGTATTTAGCGGACGACTACACTGAGGGACGGCAATTGATTGCCTATATGGGATGCGCGAAGGACATGCCGATGAGCACCTTTCAGTTGATGAATCTACATCTACACGACTTGTTTCACAACTGTGAGTCGTTTAAACTAGGAACCTACTTCCTCGATAAGCCGGGACGTACTCAATTTCGAATCACACTGATGGTGAATGGGATTGCAGATCCGTATCCACAGACACAACCATTCCGCAGGTTTCGAGTGCAGCAACTATGGTTAAAGCGCCAATGGAGCCTGATGACTTATAAAGGCAAGAATCTCAATCATTTGGTCCTCGCAGGACCGGGCATGAGGGGTGATAACCAGCACAAATCCATGCTTCGAAGATACCAGGAAACGGAAGCCCACTTTGTGGATGGGTTGAAACCCAATCATTAAAAATTGCTCTTTTGGGATGTTTCATCCAAAATAAGCAAGGGTTCTGCCAACCATAATCAGCAAACCATAATCAGCAAAAGCTTTGCCACCTGTAGTCGGCAAAGACTTTGCCAACCATCACGTAAGTATCGCTAGTCACACTATTAAACTCCTAGAGAGAACAGAGAGATGAGATGCACAATTTCGTGCAATTGGTCCTTCGGAGGTGAAGGTAATGGCACACAGGATGGCACTCGTGGCACTGCTATGTCTGATGGCACCGTCAAGTTCACTGCCGCCAGCACCGGTACAAGCGAGAGCGATTCACCCAGAAATAGTCAAACGGCAGCATGTGATGACTTTCCAATCAGATTTCCTGTCATTTGATAAGGTTCGTTCGTTGACGGCCCAGAAACACGCTCCACCAGCTTTGGGAACCACTTCAGAAACCAGTATAGGAAACACTTTGGAATCGGTGCATCCACTTAGTGGGCGGAGCGTAAACTCGGTTCCAAAGCTGCAGGTATCGGTCAGTCGATGGATGTCCATGACAGCGACATGGTATGACGGTCACCAAGGTATCAACGGCACTGGGGATGGTATCACGGCCAGCGGCGCTCCTGTACAAAGCGGGGTTACTATTGCGGTAGACCCGAATGTGATTCCTCTTGGCAGCATTGTGGAGGTTCAATTTCCGGATGGAACGGATCACATGTACAAGGCGGAGGACGTTGGCGGTGCTATCAGGGGTAATCGAATTGACATCTATGACCCCAGTCAGCAGGACTGCTACCAGCACGGTATACAGCACGTGATGGTCCGCATCTGGCATGCGCAGACGCAGGGGAAAGCAGCAGCTTGAATCGGGTGATTTCCAACAAGTGCTCACTTTCTTTGGTGGTCATTTTTGCAATTCACGGCATGCGAACAGGGTAACCTGGTTCGCATGCCGTTTCTCTATGTATTTGGACTACTGTGTGTTTGATGCGCAATACACACAATGGATGACCGATGGGAACGCGATGATGTCAGTATTCGTCGATATTTCCCGAGAAATAGACAGAATGAACTTGTTTTTTCGCGCCGTTACGAGAATCGATATGTATTATTTTTAATAAATGTAAAATTTAGTATTTCAACGTGTGAAATTGTCGAAACTGTAGGATGGAGAGGGCTCGGAACAGGTGGTGATAGTCGTGAATGGTACACTGCCGGAGACGTACTCGAGAAAACGAGCAAGTCTTGGCATGATTGCTCTGAACCAAATGCACTACACCAATCCCTACGTGGTTGCTGCATGGTCGTTCTTCTTTCCCGGCTTCGGGTACATCATACTCGGTGAGTATATTCAGGGATGGATGCTCTTTCTGTGGGAACTGCTGGTCAACGTGCGTGCCAACTTTAACACTGCCATTGTGCTCGCTTTCACAGGAAAATTTCATGAGTCTGCAGACGTCCTCGCTGCGCACGGTGACTATTGGATCCTGCTGTATGCTGCAGTTTACGTTTACTCCGTGCTGGGCAGTTATCGACTCGCTGTCGAAGCGAACAACATGTTCACGCTGGCATATGAAGAAAACGCTCCAATTGAAGTTTTTAAAATCAACGCCTTTCAGTTCAACTTCTTTAACAAGAAAGACCCGTGGATGGGTGCGTTCTGGTCTTTGTTGATGCCGGGCCTCGGGGAAATGTATCTACGGCGGTTTACGTCGGCACTCTTCTCACTCGGCTGGTGGATGGCTATCGTACATTTTTCACATGTGCTGCCAGCCATGGTGTACACGTTTACGGGCCATTTCCGACAAGCTGTGTCAGTACTGAATACGGAATGGTTGTTGTACTTACCATCGATGTACGGCTTCGCATTCTACAATGCCTATGTGTCCATCGTGGAACAAGATAAAGTATTTGAACAGCAGCAAGCCAACTACCTGCAGCAACAATATCAAAGTCCATCTTTTCCAATTCACCTGCACGCAGAGGAGGCGGACGCGATGCGGATTGTGTCGACCTTTGACCACTCGTTATACCTTGAGAAGGCCATTGTGCACATTGAGAAGTTGGGCATCCAGAAGACACAAATGTTTGCCGTACCCATCAAAAAACGCAAACAGATGCCTGGAATGTCGCTAGATTCCCTGCACCATTCAGACGGGAAGTCATTTTTTGACGTCCCGTCCCTGTTGGCGGCGTTTTTCTGTGCACTCGGCACCATCTACGGATTTGCCTTGTACTGGGGTCCCGTGTTGTGGGGGATGATTGGATTTGCAGGCGGTTTTTTGCTTGGAGCCATCATCAAGCTCCTGACGATGAAGCCATGGTCAAACCACCCGGGAACACGGCCGAAAACGGAAGTCGTCTTGATGATTGACTGTAAGAAAGAAGAGGCGGCACAACTCGAACAGATTCTCTGGAGCAATCAAGCCTTTGGGGTCGCGAAAGTTGGTACCGATTAGTTAGCAGCACTGGCCTCGATGGTCATGAACAGTTCTTCAACGGCTGCAGCAATGGTCGGCCAAGCTTCGGAGTTCGGTTGAATCACCTTAAAGTGCTCTATCCCCGGCAGTTCAATGAGAGTGACGGTGTCGCCAAGTTCCATGGCCTTCTGGTAGTAGCGGTCGCTGATGTCGAACGGAACGCGATCATCATCCGTCCCATGCACTAGTACCTGGGGCAACCCAAGTGGTAAAAGTGCGTCCGGAGATGCGACGGCATACCGTTCCGGCACTTCACTCGGGGTTCCACCAAGAAAATCTACAACGGGGCTGTTTTCTTGTCTTACCTGCCACATCTGCTGTAAATCAGATACGCCGGCCAGGCTGACAGCACCGTGGATTTGAAGCGGGTGACTCCCGTCATCTTCACGACCGAGGAATTTTTCCGATCCGGCTAAACCCAGCTCCGCAATTCTCCTCCGTGCTGCCACCCACAAAGCGAGATGCCCTCCTGCAGAGTGACCGAGTGTAATCACTTTGCCTAGGTCCAAAGGGTGATGCCCTGCGAGAACCGTCAGATAATCGACAGCCTCTGCAGTGTCGAGAAGCGTGAGCGGCCAACCGCCCCCCTCGTCTCCAACTCGCCGGTACTCGATATTCCAGGTAGCAAATCCGCGACGAGTTAAGTCTGCCGACACATCATCCATCAGACTCAGGTCGTAACGGTCGTACCAGAACCCGCCGTGAATCACGACCACAACTGGGAACGGCCCGTCCCCTTTTGGCAGGCGTAGGTCTCCAAATTGGGACGCATCTGCTCCATAAGCCACTCGCATGCGCTACACTCCTTCGGGCATCATGATTAGCAAAAGTGTATCAAATCCAGCGCTAAAAGTGCGATGCGGCAAAACTGCCCGCGTGCCGAAAGGGTTTAGTCGTGCCACATAAATGGACGTTCCAAAAAATCACTGGCGATTTGCACCCCAACAAACGCACCTTGACCCGCAGCAATAACGGTTTGACTCGGTACGTCCGTGAGAAGTCCGGCAAAAAAGACCCCAGGTACGTGGCTCTTTCCGTCGTATCCAATTTCCAGGACTTTTCGGATTTTTTTGCTTGGGACGTGTTCATTCACCGCAACCTCAAACCCGAGGGATTCAAGGAGCGGGTAACCGAGGTTTACCGCGATGACCAGGTATCGTGCAGACCACCTGTTGCCGTCAGTCGTTACAGCCACATATGGTCGTTCGTTGAAGGCAATAGCTTCAACGTTTCCTCTGCGAATCGCCCCACCTGCGTGAATGACCTGATTCCTGGCCGATTCCAGCCACTGTGCACCACTGAGGCCAGCTTCGACTCCAGGAATGTTGTGCACCATCTTCACAGATTTCAATTGTGAGTCTCCGTGCTCGAGAACCACTGTGTCGAGTCCGGCCTGGCTTGTATATAACGCGCAACTTAATCCGCTTACACCAGCGCCAACCACGAGTACGTCTGTCTGATTCAAGTTGTTCACTCCTTTGAATGCAAACCGATAATTGTAATTTGATATTTGGCGAATGCAATTCTGCGGAATTATATACCCTATAGGGTATCCTATGTGACGCGAAAAAGCTTGTCAAGGAAATGTCCTGCGTTGGGGATTGTTTCTAAAACGCAGAACGATTGCCAAGACAAGCGCGTGTATGCGACTAGAGCTATCTGCCAACCAGGCCAGACGTTGGACTGCTCGGCGATGCCACAGCAGTACGCTCGATGCGTCCAGCGCGATACGCAAACCGACCTGCGCTAACGCCTTGTGCGATGGCCTCTGCCATGAGTACCGGGTTCACCGCTTTGGCAATTGCCGTATTTACGAGCACAGCATCCGCACCGAGTTCCATGGCGAGTGCAGCATCGGAAGGTGCTCCAATACCGGCATCGATGACAACAGGAATGCGCCCACTCACCATTTCAATAATCCGGGACAGGCGCTCCGGGTTTGGCAATCCCTGACCGGTTCCAATGGCCGATCCGAATGGCATCACGGTGGCACACCCAACCTCCAGCAAGCGGCGGGCGACGTGATGGTCATCCGAAGTGTAGGGAAGCACCACGAAGCCCTCTTTCACCAGCGTTTCTGCGGCTGCAACGGTGGCAACGGGATCGGGCAATAATGTCCCGTCGTCCGGAATGACCTCTAGCTTCACCCAATTCGACAAACCTGCGGCGCGGGCCAAGCGGGCTGTCCGCACTGCTTCTTCGGCCGTATGGCAGCCCGCAGTATTCGGGAGCAAGAAATACTTGTCGAGGTCAAGGTAGGCGAGCAGGGATTCTTCGCGCTCGTCAAGGTTCACACGTCGGACGGCCACCGTTACAATCTCCGTGCCGGACGCGGCGAGGGCTTCTCTCATCTGAGTAAATGTGCTGTATTTTCCTGTTCCCACCATAAGGCGTGATCGAAATGTTCGACCGGCAATCGTCAGTGCATCTGTCGAAAATTCATTCATGGGGAATTCCTCCCTAACGAAATATGGGGACGTACCTTACGAGAGAGGCGACGCACTTAAGCATCCCTGCGTCGTCACAGCTTTGTTCATGAACAACATCAGCTACCACCAACATCAGCTACCGCCAGCATCAGCCGCCACCAACGAAACGGACAATTTCCAGTTCATCTCCGTCTTGCAGGGTCACCGTCGACCATTCGTCGGCGGGAACAATGGTTTGATTCCACTCAACGGCAATCCGCTCCTCGGTAAGTTTGAGTTCCAGGAGCAACTGCCCAACTGTCGTTGTCGCGGTAAGTTGCCGGAGGTTGCCGTTTATCGTCACGCTTATCACTTATTTCACCTCCGAAGCTTGTTTTCTTGAGCCATGAAAAGCCTGCCAGTACTGGGGCTAAGCTTCACCTGTGATGAACGCATCAATCCTCTGGGCCGTGATGGGTGCACACGGCAGTCTTGCACACATCAATCCGTGGGCAACCAGAATGGTACTTTGGGGTGGGTAAGTGATTTTTGCATCTGTTCTTTTAAGTCGCGGGTGGCCGCAAAGGGATCTTCTGCATCGAGAACTGCTCCAATGACGGCGATTCCACTGCAACCAGTGTCAAGGACGGCGCCTACGTTGGTGCGGTCAATTCCCCCGATGGCGATGACGGGGATAGAGAGTGCCTCGACGACCCTGCGCAGTGATTGGAGGCCTCGCGGCGGCAGGCCAGGATGAGATTCGCTCGCATACACGTGTCCGAATGTGACGTAGTCCGCTCCGGCATGCTCAGCTGCAATGGCTTCATCAAGCGCGTGAACCGAACATCCAACCATACCCAACCAGCCTGTTTGTTTGCTGAGACTTTTGACCACCTGTATCGGCAACGATTTCGCAGCAAGATGGACTCCGGCCAGTTGAGCCGCTATCCCCACATCTGTCCTGTCATTGACAAAGAGCTTGGCAGGAAGGCCCTTTAAGCGGAACAACTGCTGCAGTTCAAGAACCATCGCGTACGTGTCTGCCACAGGTGCCTTTTTCTCCCGGACTTGAATCACATCTGCACCGCCCTCTGCGGCTTTTGAAAGGGCATCAAGCAGTGGTAAACGGTGGCGGCTCCTGTCACTAATCACATGAAGGACGGCTTTCATCTCTCACCTCGTTATCAAAACAGACATGAAAAATAGAATTGAAAAAGCCGTACCTAAAAAGCCGGTACGGCGGGTTTCCAGTCTGAACCCAACAAGCGACACCTTAGCGGTATGTGGATGAAGTTGTGGTCTGCGGAGGATGACCCCCGAGTCGCGTTTAGGCTAACACGCGGTATTAAAAACAGTCAATCCCTGCCGTCACGACTTTCTACCTTTCCTGACGGGTGGTCGGCTTTTTTTCTTGCACAGGCGCGGTGATTCATGTACAACTGAGCCATAACCGGAGCGAACCGTGAGCAAGAAACGAAAGGTGTGAAGGCGCTATTGTGAGAGAAGACAGATATTCCAGGCAAGTCTTGTTTGGTCCAATCGGCGCAGACGGACAAAAGCGGCTTTCACAGGCACGGGTTGCGATTGTTGGCATGGGAGCGCTTGGGACTGTACTTGCTACGCAATTGGTTCGGGCGGGCGTCGGGTTTGCACGCTTGATTGACAGAGACATTATTGAACCGTCGAACTTGCAGCGCCAGTCGCTCTACGATGAGATTGATGCCGATGAAGGACGGGCAAAGGCCGAAGCGGCGGCACAAAAGCTGAAGCAAGCAAACCGGGACGTCGAGATTGAAGTCGCGACCGACGACGTCACCTGGCGAAACGCGGAGCGATTGTTGTCTGATGTTGATGTGATTCTCGACGGGACGGACAATTTCCAGGTCAGATATCTCATTAACGATGTGGCTGTTAAGCATAACATTCCTTGGTCCTATGGGGGGGCGGTGAGCTCATACGGGACAACAGCTTTTTTTCGCCCAGGTGTGACACCTTGTCTTGTTTGCCTCTTTGGTGCGAATCAAGGCGGGGGAGGTCATGACACGTGCGACACGGTCGGCGTCATCGCACCGGTTGTATCGATGGTTGCTTCGCTACAGGTCGCAGAGACGCTGAAGTATCTGACAGGAAATCTCGATGCCCTAAATAACAGCTTAACGCACCTTGACGTCTGGAAAAACGAGTTTCGAAGTGTACGCATGGGAGAACCCAAGGCATCGTGCAATTGTTGTCATCATCGCGAATTTGTGACACTAGACAGCCAGTCTGATGGACTCACCGTTTCGATGTGCGGCAGACAAACCATTCAAGTCCGGCCCCCAGCCGGGTTGACAATGTCGTTGTCAGAGATGGCAGGGCGGTTGAGACAGTTTGGTGAGGTTCGGCATAACGCAAACTTGCTTCGATGCAATCTCGGCGAGATTCAAATCACTTTGTTTGCAGACGGCCGTGCACTCATACACGGAATTGAAGAGGAATCGACAGCCCGCAGCCTGTACGCCCGCTATATCGGGATGTGACAGCAGTCTGAAATGGTGCTATATTGACTTCGTATAGAAAGCAATTCGGCTTTTGCGACATTGACATTGACATTGACATTGACATTGACATTGACATTGAACGGAATATCGCGCCACTAGGGGAGCAACATGCTGAGACAAGGACTTTGCCTTGGACCCTTAGCACCTGAACTGGGTAATACCAGCGTAGGAAAGTGGCAAGCGCAGCGGTTCTGCCGCAGACAAACCTCAGGGCAACCTGAACAACAACGCGCTTACCCCTAGCGGCCTCTCACGTAAAGGAGGCTTTTTTGATGTCTTTTTCTGCACAGCTGCGCAGCGACGCCGATGTTCTATTCGACGCCATTTACCACCACCCCTTCGTTCAGGACATTGCTCATGAACGCCTTTCACGAGAAGCCATCGTTCACTACGTACAACAGGACGTTA
This sequence comes from Alicyclobacillus curvatus, assembly GCA_017298655.1. Lineage (GTDB taxonomy): Bacteria > Bacillota > Bacilli > Alicyclobacillales > Alicyclobacillaceae > Alicyclobacillus_B > Alicyclobacillus_B curvatus. Next base: position 3,747,878 of record CP071184.1, on the reverse strand, counting down.
TGTACCTGAACACGTACGCGAGGGTTTATGGTCTTGGCATTGCGAAAGCAGATACGCGCGAACAGATGAAGATGTTCCACCAGCTCATTACCGTCGTCCTCAGTGGAGAACTGGTGCCCCATTACAACCTTTGTCGCGTAGCAGGGGTTAGTTACGAAGACATGAAACAACCCGTTCCTGTCGCCCCGACGGCCCATCACTATATGCGTCACATGCTGACGAGCGCCTACACGGGACAACTCCCTGATATCGTTGCAGCGGTTTTGCCGTGCTTTTGGACGTATGTGGACTTCGGCCGCCGCCTTGCCAAAGACATTGACATTGCGAACCATCCGGAACACGCGTTTTACGATTGGATTTCCTTTTATGCGAGTGAAGAGATGCTGTCTGGACTCAAACAACTGACAGACTTGCTCGATACCTTGATGGAACATGCCAATGCGGCGTACCGTGCAAACATCCGGGCCATCTTCGACGATGGATGTCGGATGGAATACCGCTTTTTCGAGATGGCCTATACACAAGAACGCTGGTCTCCCGGAGTTACTGCTCGTCCTGCGAACGGCGATGGGACCGGAAATGGGAGTGGGAATGGGAACGGAAATGGGAGTGGGAGTGGGAGGGCTAGCCAATGATGCGAACAACTGAAGGGCATGTGGTGCGGGCGTTGACGATAGCGGGATCGGACAGTGGAGGCGGCGCCGGAATCCAAGCAGACCTTAAGACCATGCACCAGTTTGGGGTCTATGGGATGTCCGTAATAACGGCACTTACGGCGCAGAACACGACAGGTGTCCAAGGAATATTTGACGTTTCGCCAGCGTTTGTCCGCCAGCAGTTGGAGTCCGTCTGGAGCGACATTGGCGTTGATGCCGTGAAAACTGGCATGTTGGCGAACTCTCAAATCATTGACACGGTGGCAAGGTTTCTGCGGGAACAGGGGGCGAGGAACCTCGTGGTCGATCCGGTGATGATAGCAAAAGGCGGCAGCCCCCTGCTCGAAACGGAGGCTGTCCAGTCGTTGCGGCACGAACTCTTGCCGCTCGGAGTGGTTGTGACACCAAACTTGCCAGAGGCTGAAGTGCTATGTGGGTTTGAAATTCGCAGTACGGAGGACATACATCGCGCGTGCGAGGATATTGCCGCGATGGGCCCACAGACCGTGGTTCTCAAAGGGGGGCATACGCCGCTGCGCTGGGAGCGCAGTGACGGAGTTGCCCCTGCGGACGCCTCCCCCAGTGGACTCGCCGTTGATGTCGTGTATTCAGGGGGCGCGTTTACGTACTTTGCGAGTGAGAGGGTGAGGAGCGAGAAAACCCACGGTACAGGCTGCACCTTCTCCTCAGCGATTACATCCATGTTGGCTCAGGGGTGTACGGTCCTCGAATCGATTGCCAGTGCTAAGGCGTTCATTGCTGGTGCCATCTCTGGTGCAGCAGATTGGGATGTCGGTGCTGGACACGGGCCCACTGACCACACTGCTGCCGTACCCGTGAAATTCAGCCCTGAGGCGGGTCGGTTCTATTTGTACCAGGGAGGCAAGTGGTCGCTCCTTGCGAGCGGCCACTAAACGTGCATTCGGTTGCGGTTGCGCGGTTGCGCGGTTTGCTGTTTTGGACGTCAGGTTGCGGGTCACAGGTGTCACAGGTGTCACAGGTGTCACAGGTGTCACAGGTGTCACAGGTGTCACAGGTGTCACAGGGAACCGATGGTTTGATAAACGAGGAACCCGTTGAGCAGCAGGATGACCACTGTACACAGAGCTGCAAGCCATGTCGTCGTTTTTCTGTTCACGAGCGACCCCATGATGTCTCTCCGTCTCGTAAAGTAGATGAGCGTGATGACTGGCATGGGCAGCACAAGGCTTAGTACGACTTGGCTGACGACGAGTGTAGTCGTCGGGTTGACGTTCAGTGCAACGATGGCAACGGTCGGTATCATTGTGACTATTCGGCGCACCCACACCGGAATACTGAATCCCACGAAGCCTTGCATGATGACTTGCCCCGCCATGGTTCCGACCGCGGAACTTGAAAACCCTGATGCCAGCAGAGAGACGAGGAAGACCGCGGCCGACGCGGGACCCAAGAGCGGCGTCAGTGTCTGATAGGCGGTCGTAATATCCGCGACGCTAGTATGCCCCGTTGCATGAAATACAGACGCCGCCATATACATCATCGATAGGTTGACGAGGCCCGCAAGAGACATTGCGATGATGACTTCTTTAACGCTGAAACGGTTGATGAGTCTTCTTTCTTCGTCATTTTTTGCTGGAATCCGATTCTGTGTGAGTCCACTATGGAGATAGACAACGTGCGGCATGACCGTTGCCCCGATGACGCCAACTGTGAGCAGCAGGGCACTTTTGTTCCCGATCCAGGGTACAAAACTGTGATAAACCACCTGACCGAACGCCGGATGTGAGAGCACCGTTTCCGCAAGGTAGCAGACACCAATTAGGACAACGAGTGAGGCAATGAATTTTTCGAGCGGACGGAAACCAAATCTATCGAGCATGAGAATAACATAGGTCGCGATTCCGGTGATGACAGTCCCCACTAGCATCGGGATATGAAACAAGAGGTTCAGGCCGAGGGTGGCGCCGAGGAACTCAGCGAGATCGGTGCCCATGGCGGCAATCTCGGAAAACACCCAAAGTGTGAAAGACAGCCACTTCGGAAAATGTTCGCGGCACAGTTCAGGCAGGTTCCTGCCAGAAGCAATCCCGAGTTTGGCGGACATGCTTTGAATCAGCATGGCCATCAAATTGGCCGCGACGACAACCCACAGGAGCTTGTATCCGAATTCCGATCCGCTCTGGATGTTGGTGGCGTAGTTTCCCGGATCGATGTAGGCTACCGCCGCAATGAACGCTGGGCCGATGAAGGGCAGCAATGCCTGCAGGCCACGTTTCTGTTTGGTCAGTGCTCCGCGGGCCGCGAGTTCAGTCTTGGAGTTGCCCCTGTTGGCGATGCTGCCGATGGGACTGGTCGTAATGGAACTGGCCATCGCGTTGGTGCTGGCGAGGCTGCTGACCCCGTTGGCGGTGTTAGTGCGGTTGACGGCGATGCTGCTGGTGTTGGTGTCGGTGTCGCCAATCGCGTTGGTGTGGCTAATGCTGTTGCTGCTGGTGCTGGTATAGGTGTTGGTGTTGGTGTTGGTGTTGGTATTGGTGCGGTTGACGGCGTTGCCGCTGGTGCTAATGGTAGTCTCGGACGTGCTCACGCCACTATCACCTCTTGTCGTTGATAAATGTTCTGCGTCGTGTTTCGAAGTGTTGCGCACACGACATCTTATTAGCCGAGGGAAACTTCTGTGAAAGGACGCTCATGATTTGCGAATTTGAGCGGATTTGAGTGGACTTGCGTTGCGGGGTACCCGCCGATGTGCGCATTATCTGCAGGGTTGTGGGGTACCCGCGGATTTGAAAACCTCATGCCGAACGGGATGTGTCAACGGGATCAGGAGAACAGGTTTCAAAGGAATGACAAAGGGGGTGGCGAAAGAATGACAAAGGAGATGGCAAAGAAGATGACAAAGGAGGTACTAACCATGACCGAAGAGGTTCGGCAAAGTCTCAATGAAGTGCTGGAATTATGGAACCGGATGAAGACTAGTGAGATGGATGAGGCGGGGGACGATGCCGACAGGTTCCAAATGACCTTCTACATGCTGATGGAGCATGTGGAGAAGTGGGTGCGTTCGTTAAAGAATCGGCCTGTAGATGCCGAGGAAGCAAGGGCAAACCTTGATTTTCAGCCACTGTTTGAATCGCTGCCTGATGCTTTGCAAATCCCGTTCGAGACGGAGCTAGATGCCATCCTAGCGAATGAGGACCGACAGGTGGACAGCATGGACCATTAACTTATGTCATGAGAATTAGTGAGTAAAAAGTGATAACGCGACGTATAACACTGTGGATGCGATAACACTTCGAGAACGCGTTATTACAGGCCAACGCGATGCGGGGCCCAAGAAATAGCGTGTTGGCAAAGCGTTAACTCTCCACCTGAGGATATAGCTCTTTCTCAAATCGCTATCTGAACTCCCTTCGAATAATAACGCGCTGGCAGCGCGTTATTTCCTTCTCCTCCACTCATCACAGGATGAATAGCGAGTTATGGACGCGTTATCGGCCACCCGGGTTACATAGCGAGTTACGAGAGACTGTCGATTAACTCGACAGGTCACTAGCACGACAGTTTTTCATCCAACATGCCTAAGCAGTGCCCAGCGAACCGGTCCGACGAACCCTTGCGCACCCACGGTGCGCAAGCGGCGCTCAGCCAGCCACTCCGACGAACCCTTGCGCACCCACGGTGCGCAAGCGGCGCTTAGCCACCCCATCCGGCGGTCCCTTACGCACCCACGGTGCGCAAGCGGCGCTCAGTCACCCGATCCGGCGGTCCCTTAAGCACCCACGGTGCGTAAGCAACGCCTGTTTTGCCGATTTTGATGTTCCCTTAAGCACCCACGGTGCGCAAGCAGTGCTCAGCCACCCGATCTGGCGGTCCCTTACGCACCCACAGTGCGTAAGCACCTACAAGTTAATCGACAGTCTCTACGAGCGCGTTATTGCTGAGTTGGAGAAGATCGAGAGAGAGGATGGAGAGAGGATGGAGAGAGGATGGAGAGAGGATGGAGAGAGGATGGAGAGAGGCTCCAGAGAGGCTCCAGAGAGGCTCCAGAGAGGCTCCAGACAACCTGCGCCCGCCTTACCGCTCTGGGGCCATCAACTCTCCACTCCCCGTTCCCCGTTCCCTGCCCCTCATTTCTCACTCCACGTTTTCAATTCCCCATCCCCAAGTAAATGCGCCGAGCATTGTCAGCCAGAACCTGCCTGGCAAAGGATTCCCTGGCTTTGGCGCTGGTGTACCTTGTTACAAGTGGGTCGTCGAGGTGCAGCGCAAACGCGTCTTTGAACAACTCTGCGGCGAGGAAAAACATCTCTGGGCGCGAGTGCGCATCTGACGCAAACAGATAGCGACTATACGGCGTCAGTTCGAGCGCTTCGGCAACAACACGGCGAGTGGCGGCAGGACCGAGCGGGTTGATGAGTGAGGTGTCAAAGTAAACCCCGTCATAGACGCTCGCAAGAAACCCTGCTTCCCTGTGGTACGGATAGGTGTGAAGCAACACGACGGCGAGGCCACTCGGAGTAAATGCCTCGATAAAGTCCCGCAGCAAGAGGGGGTTGCCAAGGAGAAGGTTTGTATCGGGATCGCCATAGCCTGTATGAAACTGCAAAGGCAAGGCCTGCTTAGCCAAGGTGGGTGCGCACTCCCAGACGAGATAATTGATGAGTTCCGGGTGACTGAGCCGCTGTTTCCCGGACCTTTGCCAATCTGCGTAAGCTGTTTTGGCGTCCGCGATTGTCACCGGATGAAGCTGTAACCCACAGCGATAGGCGGCAATTGACTTGGCCCCGATGTAACCGTTTTGGCGAGCGTGCAGCACTTCGTTTGTGACGGCTTCCCACCAATCCTCAAATGGCCGATCCGCTCGATATAGCTCCTCCGCCAGCTTCTCGAGCCGAAGAATGGCGAATGTCTCGGTGCCTGTCAGGTCTGACAGCTCGGGCAGAGTCGGCGAAGAGGCGGGGGCGAAGCCCGTGTCAACGTACAACGCTCCGTATCCACCGGCTTTAAACAACGAACGGCAGTAGTCGCTGTAGTCTATTCGTTCCATAACCTCCGCGACGTCTTCCATCGTATTCACGGACTGTCCTGTAAACCTGCGAACAATCTCAAGCTCTGCATGCCAGGCGATACGTTGCTGAAGGTCCCGAATCGGGTAGCTGCCAGGTGCTTCTGAGGTGATGCGCAGCATCGCCTGTGCGTCCGCTTTACGCGATGCATCGACGATGCTATGACAATGATGGTCCACAAGCGGAATATCGAGAAATGTCATCGTCAACACGTTATCCCCCTTTACACTCCTCAAAACTTCATGAAGTGGTGCTTGAGTTCGAATGCCACATCGTGTTTTGCGAAAGCGGCTTGCTCCGACCGTTTGACTGTTGTGTAAGCGCGATATCGAAGGTCACCGAGGCGGTTGCGAAAGAACTTATCTGCATCCATCGCGTCCATCGCATCCTCGAGATTTGCTGGAAGTCGAACGATACCCCGTTCGGCTCGCTCTTGTTCGGACAGTGTGGCGGGATCGACCTCTATGCCCCCTCCGGGGTGCCAGCCGTTCTTAATGCCGTCAAGGCCTGCTGCTACGAGAGCTCCCAAGGCAAGGTACGGGTTGGCGGAGGAATCACTTGCTTTCAATTCCATGTTCATAGATTTTTCCTCATTGCCCCAAAAAGTAGAGGCAATGCGGACTGCAGCTTCCCGGTTGTCCGGGCCGAAGGCAGTGTAAGCGGAACTCCACGACCGAGGGTTCAGACGCCTGTAGGAGTTGACGCTGGCACAGGTCAATCCCACCAAGCCGCGTAGATGACGAAGAATACCTGCAATAAACTGATAACCCATTTCGCTCAGGTTGTACTTGTCGGACGGTTGCCACAGCAGATTTTTTTCACCCTCAAGGTCCCACAAACTGAAATGGATGTGGGCACCATTGCCCGCCTCGTCGGCAAACGGTTTTGGCGCAAATGAAGCTGCCATACCGTGCTTCTTTGCCACCGCACGGACCGTCTCTCTGTACCGAACCTGGTTATCTGCTGCAGTTAGGAGATCGGTCGGACTGATGGACAGTTCATGCTGACCATGACCGAGTTCAGGGTAGTATTGCTCGGGCTGAATGCCCTGTGCCTTCAGTGCAGACATGATGTCGAGGATAACAGGGTTGCCAACTTCCATTGCAATGGAGCTGAAGCAGAGGGCCTCGTCGATGGGTGCGTAGTTCCCGTTCTCATCTACTTTCGTCAGTGTAAACTCGTCTTCATACGTGGCCATGATGCGGATGCCCATTTGCTCTGCTTCCTCTATTACTGATTTAAGAAAGCTGCGAGAACAGGCGTCCCAAGGTTCATGGTTCAGCGCAATCTGCTGGCACATCATCGAAGCCACGCGCGGAGAATATGGAAGGACACGGAAGGAATCCGCGTCCGGTATCAGTCGCACTTCACCGACTGGACCCATTTCAGGTATGGGTTGGAGATCATCGAGGATGTTCATCGCCATCATCGCCGGGGTCAAGCCGATGCCGCCAATCATGCGGCTCTTCAGGTGATCTACATGTGTCAGCTTACCGCGAATCGTACCCGCGTTGTCGACAAACAAAAACTCGATGAGGTCGACACCGGAATGTTCTGCCAGCTTGACTACTTCATCAACGTTCACAGATGTTCCTCCCGCAATATTGGGACGTTTGAGGTTGGTACCGGGCTGCCGGGTTGCATCCAGGGTTGGTACCAGGCCAGTACCAAGTTGCATCAAGGGGTGTTCCCGGCTAGTACCGGGTTGCACCGAGGGGTGTTCCCGGGAAGCCAAGGTGCCCGCGAGCTAACCGTGGATCTTTTCACTGCCGTGCAGGGGTTTGGCCAAGCGGGCGGATCGTTCAGCGAGTAACTCAGAGACAATCGACACCGCAACTTCGTCAATGGTCTCTGCCCCGACATCAAGGCCAATAGGTGCGTGGATAGGTCCACTGCTCATCTCTTCGCCGATGTTTTCAAGCATTTCGGTGGTGCGATTCAGTGGGCCAAGTACGCCGATAAATTTCGCATCTGCGTGAATTGCCAGCTTTAGTGCAGCTTCGTCGCGCAGTTGGAGGTGATTCATAATCAGCCACCAGTTTCCCCTTAATTCGTCCGGGTTGGCTTTTTCCGGTTCGACGATGAAGTGGGACGCTGTGGGGAAGCGTCCGGATTGGTTGTAGTCCTTCCGCGGATCCAGGATGGTCACCCGAAATCCACACTTCTCAGCCAACGCAGCGACCGGTACCGCATCGTGCCCAGCCCCGCAGATGATAAGATGCTCGTTTGGACGCATGGTGTCAACGTAAAACCGCCGTCCTTCGGCGGTTACGACTTCTGCTCGTGTTCGACTGTCTATCCGTTTTGTCAACCGCTCCACAACTGCTGCAGGGAGACCCTCTACCTCGCCAGCAACAGGGTCCGATGAGTCGAATAGTACCCGGTGGCCCGAAGGCAGTTCGATGGCCAGGGAAATCGCCTTGTCGGCAGCGATAGCTCGGCGCGCTGCTTGCCAAAAGGCGTCGTCCGAAAGAATCGGTTCGATGAGAACCTCCAACGTTCCTTTGCAACCGATGCCGAGTGACCACAGTTCGCTCTCGCTCAAGTCGTAGTTGACGAGTCTTGGCTGCCCGTCTTCCATTGCTTTCTCCGCCCAACCGTAGAGATCGGATTCGAGACAACCTCCACTCAGCGTTCCCAGCATTTTACCTGCGTCGGTCATCATCATTTTTGCGCCAGGCAACCGATACGCAGAGCCCTTGACTGTTGTAATCGTGAGCATGACAGTCTTTTCTCCGTCTTGCCACGCCTGTTCCATCCGTTCAAATACCTTACGTGCTTCGTCAATCCGGGACATCTACGCCATCCCCTCATCTATCGTTCAATATTTCTAATAATCAGTATAGAGCCTTGCGAGGTCGTGTTCAATCACTCCTCAGCTAGCTCCCTGCCGTTGCGAATCAAGCGTGATAAGATAGAGAGACAATATCGTGAAGGGCGACCACCGATGACACAACCAGAGTTTCGCAATATCGGCATCATCGCGCATGTCGATGCCGGAAAGACAACGACGACGGAGCACATGCTTTACCTCAGCGGCCGCTTGAAAGCCGTTGGCAGAGTGGACGAAGGAACCGCACATACAGACTGGCTGGATGTGGAGCGAAGTCGCGGTATCTCGGTACGGGCAGCCGTAACCCGATTTGTGTGGCAGCAGGCAACCATCAATCTCATTGATACGCCGGGTCACATTGACTTTTCTGCCGAAGTGGAGAGGTCACTTGCTGTCCTCGATGGCGCGATTCTCGTCGTCTCAGCGGTTGATGGGGTACAGGCTCACACTGAGACGCTGTGGAATGCGCTGCAGAGCATGAACATCCCGACTCTGATTTACGTCAATAAAGTGGACAGGCTTGGGGTGAACCTCGCGGAGGTGACGCGTCAGCTTCGGACAGCCCTTCATCCCGCAATGCTGCCCATCCAAACTGTGGACGCAGAGGGTCCTGATTTCACGCAGGTCCGCAGCATTTTTGGAGATGGTGCTGCGGATTGCGCGCCACTCGTTGACGCTTGTTATTCAATGCTGGCAGAGCGTGATGATGAACTGTTGGCCTCGTATATTGAAGAACGTCCGATTGAGAATACCACACTGATAACGAAGCTCACGGCGCAAGCAAGGCGGGGAATGGTATTTCCGGTGCTGTTTGGTGCTTCGTTGAAGGGTATCGGTGTGCCGGAACTGCTCGATGCGGTGGTTCGTTATTTGCCGGCGTCAGCGGGATCGGTCGAAGACGCGCTGAAGGGCGTCGTCTTTAAAGTCGAGCGCGATGCGTCCTATGGACGCGTGGCTTATGTCCGGCTCTTCTCTGGCACGATGCGCAACCGTGACGCCGTTGTGAATCAAACGCAATCGGTTACAGAAAAAGTGAACCAGATTCGGCAGATTGATGTCCAGACTTACCATGACACGGGAGTGCTGCTAGCCGGCGATGTAGGAGCGGTGTACGGTTTTAGCCAGGCTCGAATCGGAGACGTCATCGGCACCGAAGGCAATGGCCTGCGTGTGGGTGAATTGTCAGTTCCGCTCATCACCGTGCAAGTGCTGCCGGAGAATGACCAGGATTACTCTGCACTTGTCGAAGCTCTGCAGGAACTCAATGTGGAAGACCCTGCGCTTGACGTGAGCTGGCTGAAAGATGAGCGCGAGCTCCACATCAAAGTGATGGGTCGAATCCAACTTGAAGTCCTTGCGGCACTACTCCTTGAACGATTTCACCTCCGCGTTTCGTTTGGCGAACCGTCCGTGATTTATAAGGAGACACCAAAACGCAAAGCGGAGGGTTATGTCGCCTACACGATGCCTAAACCATGTTGGGCCATTTTGCGGTTTGTGATTCATCCTGCACCGCGTGGGAGCGGTGTGACATATTCGGCCAACGTGCGTACAGAAGACCTGCTGCAGAGTTATCAAAATGAGGTTGAACGCCGCGTGCCAGAGGCATTGCAGCAGGGATTGTATGGATGGGAAGTCACCGATGTCAATATCACATTGGTTGAAGGTCAGCACCACGTCTGGCACACCCATCCCCTTGATTTCGTTGTGGCAACACCAATGGGCATCATGGATGCGCTCAAGAACGCAGGGACGCAGTTACTCGAACCTGTGCTACGTTTCAAACTGGCGGTTCCAGAAGAGTATGGGGGGCGTGTGCTAAGCCAGCTTTCGCAAATGCGTTCTGAATTTACCGATCCGGTCATTACACCCGGCCGGTTTACCGTAGAGGGAACCATTCCACTTGCGACTTCGCTCAATTATCCGATGGAACTTGCGATGTTGACTGGCGGCAGGGGAACCTTTTGGACACGTTTTCTGGAGTACCGAGAGTGTCCGCCAGATGTGCACGCAGAGCGTACCCGGCGAGGCGTTAATCCGCTCGATACCGCAAAGTATATCCTCTGGGTACGAAATGCACTTTGAATATGGGGGGACGATTTTACGTCCCTAGTGGATGACCTGATGGATGACCTGATGGATGACCTGATGGATGACCTGATGGGGTTGATGGTGTTACGCCGCCCGCAATGTATGAGTTTATCTGGCCCGTTTGGCGCATTAAGTTGACGCAAATGTGCTATTCCTTTGCGACGAGCAACAGAACTATCCTGTGAATGGAGAGTACTTCGAAGCCCATACCGTCCCCTAAACCGTCCCAGTTTACGGCGATTGGGTGTCGGGATTTCGGCTGCTCCTTGCGATGTCAGATGAAATGGACTGCTTATCATTCGGTTGTCCATGGCTGACAAGGGGAGGTTATGGTCATGGCTAGGTTACGTGTCTTTACAGGTCACTTTGGCAGCGGGAAAACGGAGATTGCCCTTAACTACGCTGTCCAATTGGCAAAACGGAAACAGAACAGTCGGGTTTGCGTTGTCGACTTAGACATCGTAAACCCGTATTTCTGTTCTCGAGATGTAAGCGGATTTTTGCAGAGCCAAGGTATTCGGTTAATCAGCGCCGCGCCGCATTTGGCCAATGCTGAGCTCGGAGTGATATCCCCTGAGGTGCTCTCTGTGTTTAACGACAAGAGCTATGACGTCGTTATCGATGTGGGCGGAGACGACATCGGTGCAGTCGCACTCGGTCAGTATCTACGGTACTTTCGCCAGGAACCGTACATCATGTATTTCGTCATCAACAAACACCGTCCGCTCACTGCAACCAAACAAAACGTCATCGATTACTTACACCGAATTGAGGCTGCATCGAGGTTGAACGTGACGGCACTCGTGTCGAACACGAACATGTCCTATGAAACAACCGCAGCCGACGTCCTTATGGGAGACCGTTTTGTAGCGCATCTAGCGGAGGAATTGCAGTTATCCCACGCTTTTACGGTCTCAACCACTGACTTAATGGAGCAGCTTGAAGGCAAGACAAAGGCTCCACTTCTCGGTATGCAGATATTCATGAAACCTCCATGGATGTAAGCGCTTACCAAACAAGTGGAAAGGAGTGCGAAACATGGCGAAGATGGGTCCAATCGGTAAAGTGACATTCAATGAGGATGTCTGTAAAGGTTGTGGGCTTTGCATGGAAGCGTGCCCGAAGCACATCATTCAGTTTTCAGACAAGTTGAACCTGAAGGGCTATCACTTTGCGACGGTGAGCGATGAAGCGATGGATGAGTGTATCGCCTGCACGTTCTGCGCCATCATGTGCCCGGATGTTGCGATTGAAGTCAGTTTGTCACAGTAAGGAGGGACAACAGACAGTAAGGAGGGACAACAGATGGGAAGCAAAGTGTTAATGAAAGGAACAGAAGCGATTGGTGAAGCGGCGATTCAGGCTGGGTGCCAGTGCTTCTTCGGATATCCGATTACCCCTCAAACAGAACTTGCAGCCTACTTGGCAAAAAAGATGCCTCAGTTGGGAAGGGTCTTTGTTCAGGCTGAAAGCGAAGTGGCGGCCATTAACATGATTTACGGTGCTGCTGGGACAGGTGTTCGCTGCATGACCTCTTCGAGCAGTCCAGGCATTAGCTTGATGTCTGAAGGCATTTCCTATATCGCAGGCGCCGAACTTCCGTGTGTGATTATCAATATCATGCGGGGCGGCCCCGGCCTTGGCAGCATTCAGCCGGCGCAGTCCGATTACTTTCAGGCGACCAAGGGAGGCGGCCACGGCGACTACAACATGCCTGTTTTCGCCCCATCCTCCATTCAGGAAATGGTCGACATTATCCATGAAGCATTTGACGTGGCAGATCTCTATCGAACCCCGTGCATGATTGTCGGTGACGGGATGCTCGGCCAGATGATGGAGCCGGTTGTTTTTACGGACAGAGTCAGACGAGATCTGCCGGAAAAGGACTGGGCTGCCACAGGACTCCATGGACGTAAAACGCACAATGTGATTAATTCCCTCTATTTAGATCCGAACGATATGGAGCAGCACAACGTACGTCTGCAGGCAAAGTTTGCCCGAATCAAGGAGCATGAAGCGCGCTATGAGCTTATTAATTGCGACAGGGACAACGACCTTATTCTCGCGGCCTACGGTACGACTTCTCGAATCTGCAAGAATGTCATTCGCGACGCTGAAAAGGAAGGCATAAAGCTCGGCATGGTGCGGCCCATTACACTCTGGCCGTTTCCAGTAGAGGCGTTTGAACAGACCGCTGATAGAACGAAATTCGGATATTTAACCGTCGAGATGAGTGCCGGTCAGATGGTAGAAGATGTGCGCCTTGCTGTCAACGGTCGCAAACCGGTGGCGTTTTACGGACGGACGGGCGGCATGGTGCCACATCCGGAAGATATTCTTGAACGCGTTTTACAAATGACATCAGTGGGGGTGATGTAGATGCCGCTCACGTTCACAAAAACCAAAGGGCTGACGGATGTTCCAACACACTATTGTCCGGGCTGCACGCATGGCATCGTGCATCGTCTGGTGGCGGAGGCCCTCGAAGAATTAGGTGTGCTCGACCATGCGATTGGCGTTGCGCCGGTAGGATGTTCGGTGCTTGCTTTCAATTACTTCGCCTGTGATGTGTTTGAGGCCGCCCATGGTCGGGCACCGGCTGTTGCCACAGGGGTCAAGCGGTCCAAACCCGACACCGTTGTTTTTACCTATCAAGGGGACGGCGATCTCGCTGCCATCGGCACCGCCGAAGTGGTCCACGCAGCAACCCGGGGCGAAAAAATCACCACCATCTTTGTGAACAACGCCATTTACGGCATGACAGGCGGCCAGATGGCGCCGACGACGTTGCCCGGTCAGGTGACAGAGACATCGCCATACGGCAGAGACACCGAGACGGCAGGTTTTCCGATTCGGGTCTCCGAGCTGATTTCGACCCTCGATGGTGCCGCATACGTGGAGCGAGTCTCAGTGGATAGTGTAAAAAACGTTTTGAAAGCAAAAAGGGCCATCAAGCGGGCGTTCCAGTGCCAGCTCGAGGGTAAGGGCTACAGCCTTGTCGAAGTTCTGTCTATTTGTCCGACAAACTGGGGACTGTCTCCAGAAGAATCGATGGAGTGGCTTCGGACCAACATGATGCCTTACTATCCACTAGGCGTAAAAAAAGACAAAACAAAGGAGGTGCACTGACCATGTCTTACCAGGAAATCGTCTTTGCAGGGTTTGGCGGTCAGGGCATCCTTTCCATGGGGAAGTTTCTGGCTTATGCCGGAATGGATGCAGGACAAAACGTGTCTTGGCTGCCGTCCTATGGCCCGGAGATGCGTGGAGGCACCGCAAACTGTTCCGTTATCATTACGGGTGAAGCCATCGGATCGCCCGTTGTGACGAACCCCACGTCTCTGGTTGTCATGAATCGTCCGTCTCTCGACAGGTTTGAAGGGGCACTGCGGCCCGGAGGGTTGCTAATGATTGACACTAATCTCGTTACGCGCCCCGCCACCCGCACAGACATCAGTGTCATCGGCGTTCCGGCCCAGACACTTGCGGAGGAAATCGGCAGCAAGAAGGCCGCAAACATGATTCTACTCGGCGCACTCGTTGAGAAGACGGGTGTAGTTTCCGTCGATGCGCTCATCACAGCGGTCCGTCTGCATGGGAAAGGCCAGTTTTTCGAGTTGAACAAGATGGCCATTGAAACAGGAGCGAAACTCGCACACCAGACGACAGTGGCAGAATGAGTAAGACGAAGTGACAGAATGATGGTAGCAAAATGACAGAATGATATGACGCGTCGAGAGCGCGTGATATCCTCTCGAACTCAAAGGTAATAACGCGTCGTCGAAGCGTTACCGCTCAGACTGGGGTGACACCGATGGAATAGCGCGTCGTCGAAGCGCTATTTCTGACATCAAAGGTGATAACGCGCCGTGAGCTCGCTATGCATCGACACGACAAGTTGCAGCAGGCGTGAAACGGCCAACCGGCAACAGTTCGTTCACTCACACTGCTGCCGAAGGCTCTCTCAAACAATCAGACAATTAGATCTCGCCTGCTCGTTTAATATCTCGCTTTATTCCAGGCATGCCCGGCACCCAATTGGCTGGGATACCAAGGCCGGTCTGTCTGGCGTATTGAAGTCCCTCAAGGAGACGCACGGTTTCCGGAACGTAACGTCCCACTTCAGACGGGTACACGATTTTGGCGTCGATGACACCTTCTGGATTGACGATGACTGTCGATCTCATCGCGGCCCCTGCCTTTTCATCGAGCACCCCGTAACTTCGCGTGATTCGATGATTTCTGTCACTGATTAGAGGGTATCTCACGTGCCGCATAGATGGTGACGTTTCTTTAAACACCTTATGGCTATAGATACTGTCTGTACTGATGGCCAATACCTCTGCTCCGAGTTGCTGGAGCCTTGGGTAAATGGCAGCGACCGCTGCCAGTTCCGTTGGTCAGACAAAGGTAAAATCGCTTGAGTAAAAAAACAGGACGACCCAATCGCCCTTGTAATCGGACAGGACTATCTGTTTGGTGCCTCCGTCCAAATACGCCTGCGCGCGAAATAGGGGGGCTGCGTCACCACGTGTGACACAGTTATCGCAAAGTTTGGCAGCCCGCTCACCTCTGCTGTATTCCACCGGCGAGTCTTCCGTCATTATTCTACCTCCGTTCATCCTTCGCCAAGTCGACTGTGCAAAGCAAAATCACTTAGCCGACCAAGTCGCTTGTGTTTGTAAAGCCACATAGCCGTGACGTCACCTCTACTGGCGAAGGCATCTACTTCGGTATATGCGAACGGATTATGGAGTGGCCCAAGATTTGATGACCACTTCGTAACGAATGACGGCTGACCTTCCGCCAATCCTCCTGAGGCCACATGACAGAGACTCTAGGGCTGGCTCAAGTATGCGGAAATGGCATTCCACGCAGCACTGTTTTCGAGCCCCATGTGCCACAGGGATACACCTCGTAACCGGTACTCGCGGGCAACATTCAGTTCATCTGTGAGGCTTTGTGTGTTCTCGTAATAGACTGTGTGGACACTGGACCCGGAGGTGTAAGTGAAATACGGCGCGCTGTCCTTACTGTCCCAGAGCGGTGTAATTTTGTTCGCAGCAATCATCTTGTCAACCTGAGTCAGACTTAGTGCAGTAGTCGTTCCGTTGTGCCAGTCGTATGCGTAGACAGGGATGCCAAGAATGACGTGGTTTGCCGGGATATTCTTAACAGAGTACTGGACCACTTGCGAAACCCACCAAAGCGGTGCAATTGCCCCTGCTGGCCCGCCCGGGTAAGAGTAATCGTACGCCATGACAATAACGTCATCGGTCACATTTCCAATGGCACTGTAGTTGTAACCACTGCCAGCATATGTGACGCCTGGGACATCCACATTGAGTTGTTTGCCGACTTGGTGTAGTTGCTGTTCGAGCGCACCAAGAAACGATACGAACGTGGTCGAACTCGATGAGGGCAACATTTCAAAGTCGATGTTGACCCCCGTCAACGAAGTGTTTTTCACGAGATTTACAATTCCGGTGATTAATGCCTTCGTTTGCGCGGAATTATTCAGCAACTGTCCTGTCATCTTGCCGTCAAAATTGCCGAATGTGTTGCTGTAATTATTGATGGTCACATATGCATCCATGTGCGTGGCCGATGCATACTGCATAGCGGCAGGATAAAGCTGGCCCGATAGGCCACCCTGTGCGGTAATGCTATAAGTGGGTGTGCTAATCGCACGGACTTCGGGATGAGATTCCACATCAGACAACGAGTACGAGCTGCCACTGTCCGCCGTGACAAACCCAAACAATAATGGAGTCGACGATGTTGTCGGTGAAGCTGATAACCACCACATCTGTCCGTCCCATGAGGTATCGAGTCCAGACGCACGAAGAATTTCCTCCACATAATAAATGGGAAGGTAGACCGTTTCCTGTGCGTTCTTTCCGCCTGCTGGGTCGTAGGCAACATAATAAGGCAACCGCTTGACAAGCTGTCCATTGACGGCGATGCTTGCCGTCCCGGTGCCGACCGAGATGGCCGAAAAGTCAGCTGGGTCTTTCGTGGTCAAGGTCCAGGTATGCGTAGATGCATCCCACGATTGTGTGATGCCAACAGCTTCAAGTGCTTTTCCGATGTACCAAATTGGCATAAACGTGGTTAGGTTGCTCCCGTCGGAAGCGACAAATGCGAATGGCCTGGACAAGGTTTTGGTCCCGACTTGAATCGTTTTCTGACTTTGTTCTAGCGACGAAGCATTGGCCTTCGAATCGACGCCAGATCCGATGGATAAGGAGGCTCCAACCGTAGCGACGGCGAGCAGCGTCGAAGTCACCGCCCGTATGTAAACCAAACGCTTCAAAATATGTCCCTTGTGAACGGGCTTTCTGTGAGCACCCCTTGTAGGAAGGTGCTCGCGCTGAATGTTCTTCGCGTGCAGCCTCTTCTTTTTTCGAAAGAACAGAGGGCTACGTTTTCTCTGTCCGTGCAAGTGGGGTTGGCGGCGCAGGTACGTCGTTTCATCACGTTGTATAGGCGTGGGTAGTTTCGGTCGTTGTTGTTGTGGTTGTTGTCCCTGTTGTTGTCCCGGTGTGGGCGGTTCCGATGTTTCTTGGAGTTCCGGTGTCCGCACACGTTCCGGTGTTTCCACAGATTCCGGCGCTCCTGGCAGGTCCGCTGCATCTGATAGTTTTCGTAGGTTTGGTAGTTTTCGTTTCGGCAAGCCTCTCACCAATCTCTCTCGCACTTTGAGACCATGGTAACAGCTTCTGCGCAGGCAGCGTGGTAGCAATTGTTGGTCATTGAGGGTGAATTAGGACATCATACTTTTGGGTTTCTCTCCGTTCGCAGTCCTATAATCCTGTTCAGAATTTCAGTTTTTTGTACATAGATTCGAAAAATTCAATTACATACTGAAACCGAGCCCCCTTGCCATGAATCAATGGTATGTGCCGTTCTTAAGGTATTTTTCAGTGGATTGATTCACATAACAAAGACCATGTGACAACTCTTACAAACAATGTCGCAAAATATTTGTAGAACAAATTTACAAAAATATGGACTAAATTGTGAAATCAGATTATTATCGATTATATGAAATGACAAATTATGATATGTAGTCATTTCGACAGGGGGGTTCATATGAGAAAATGGAAGACCGCAGCGATTCTCTCTGTGTCACTTCCAGCCTTGTTGATTTTAGCTGGTTGTGGGACGGGCACCGGTGCATCCGCAGGCAAACCCTTAGTGCTCTCCATCAATCACAATCCGGATAACCTGACTCCGGGACTTGGTTCTTTGGCTGCAGATGATGGGCCGGAGGGCTTGCTCAACGCACCACTGATTTACCTCGATCAAAATGATAAGTGGCAACCAGATTTGGCTACCAAATGGACCGAATCTAAAGACGGCCTTACATACACGTTCACACTCAACCCGAAGGCCAAGTGGTCAGATGGTTCAGCGATTACTCCACAGGATGTTGTCTACACCTGGCACTACTACACGAACAAGAACATTCACTTTACGTACGTTACTGGCTGGGACAAAGTAAAGGACGTCAAGGCCATTGGGAGTAATCAGGTTCAATTTACGCTGAGTTCGCCGTATGCCCCATTTCTGTCTACCGTCGCGTCTTCGTACGTCGTTCCGCAGAAAACGTTTTCAAAATGGACGCCTGACCAAATTAACCACGGTCAGTATGATAGCAGTCCCATCGGAGACGGCCCTTACATCCTGAAAAAATGGACGCCTGACCAGGAACTTGACTTTGCACCCAATCCGTACTGGTTTGGTCCTAAAGTAAAGATCCAAAACATCGTTTATCGTATCATCCCGGATTCCACCACAGCGTTTAACGAATTAAAGGCAGGGAACTTAACCGTCGGTACGATTCCGGCCGAAGACATTAACCAGGCAAAATCCTTAAACAGCCAGTTCAATCTCATTACGCCACTTGGCGCCACATATAACCAGGTGACACCGATTGAACACGGATTCCTGAAAGATGTGAAGGTTCGTCAAGCGTTAGACTATGCCACCCCTCGCAGTAAAATTGTGACAGATATCATGCATGGTATGGCTGTGCCTGCTGCTGACGACCAAGTGCCCGGAGGTTACTGGAATGATCCGAACGTAAATCCCCGCCCCTTCGACCTTCAAAAGGCCGCTGCCATTCTCGCGGCTGATGGCTTTACAAAAGGTGCAGGCGGATTCCTGTACAAAGGCGGGAAAAAATTTGAAGTTCCGATTTGGACGGGGTCAACCAGCCATAATAATATCCTGATTGCCCAGGTTATCTCTCAAGCCTGGGAGTCCATCGGAGTTGACGCACCTGTGAAGACTGCCGACTGGTCATTTATCTTTGGACAGAAGGGGCCGCAGTTTAACGGGAAGATGGAGGCGCTGTTATTCAGTTGGGGACAAGGTGTGTTCCCAGATGACACGATTGACTTTAATTCCAAGTACATCATCACCTCAGCAACTTCACCAGGAGAAAACGCTGAACGCTACAGCAACTCAGAGATGGACAAACTGACGGTGGAGGGAACTACCCTCTCTTCCAAACCAGCGCGTCAGCAAGTCTACTACAAAATTCAACAATTGGAGCATGATACAGTTCCGATAATCTTCTTGTATTGGACCAAATCTGAAGTTGCGGTCTCGAAGAATCTACACGGGTATCAACAAACAGTTTTTGGTACAACACCTGTGTGGGACTGGAGTCTCAGCTAATTGACGTGACGCAGTGACGCTTGCGGGGTACATCCACGATGTACCCCCTTGATTCTTTTGTTCTGGGGGACAACGCGATGGCTGCATACACGATGCGCAGGATTCTCGAAGCCATTCCACTTCTCTTTCTGATTACAATCGTGACGTACTTGCTGATGAACATCACCCCAGGCGGACCCTTGGCTGTGTACTTGCACAACCCAAAAGTCACTCCCGAACAGATTCAAGCCTTGGAAGTTCAAATGGGGCTCAACAATCCTTGGTACGTCCGCTATTTTGACTGGCTTTCGGCTTTACTTCACGGGAACTGGGGATACAGCTATTTCTCGGGTTTGCCCGTACTCCAACTGATTGGCCAGCGCTTGCCAAACACCCTCATCTTGATGGGAGCGGCGTTCATTCTTTCACTCGGTCTCGGATTGCCGCTTGGAGTGTACGTGGCCAGGTACCAATACTCGTTTCGCGATCACGCTCTGTCGTTTTTCTCGTTTTTTGCGTGGGCTATGCCAAGTTTTTTCTTCGGGGTCGTTCTCCAGACTGTATTTGCCGTTGACCTGCACTGGCTCCCGGTGTCAGGCATGTACACCGCATATGGTCCCCACACCTTCCTGGACCTGCTAAGACACATCATATTGCCTGCATCCGTACTTGGCCTCGGAAGTCTAGCGAGTTGGAGTCGGTTCGTTCGAGCCGGAATCCTCGACGTTCTGCACAAGGATTTCATTCGGACTGCGCACGCCAAGGGGCTGTCGGAACGGGTTGTGATTGTCCGACATGCACTCAAGAATGCCCTCCTGCCTATCATCACCATCATCGGCATGGACTTGCCCGGGTTCTTTGGCGGAGCAGTCAT
This sequence comes from Alicyclobacillus curvatus, assembly GCA_017298655.1. Lineage (GTDB taxonomy): Bacteria > Bacillota > Bacilli > Alicyclobacillales > Alicyclobacillaceae > Alicyclobacillus_B > Alicyclobacillus_B curvatus. The sequence continues at coordinate 3,727,706 of CP071184.1, read as the reverse complement.
TACCGAGCAGATATTCTCCTGGCCGGGAATGGGAAGGCTTTTTCTTAGCTCGCTGAACAACCGAGACTATCCCGTCCAAATGGCAGGTCTCTTGATTGGGGCAATGTTGCTCATCCTCGGAAATCTCTTGGCAGACCTCGCTTACGGATTTTTTGATCCGAGAATCAAGTACGACTGATGTCGGGACAAGTCGGGTTGACGAGAACGACTAGGAAACCAGGAAATGAGCTTGTGGCCCGAAATCGGCGCTATGCGGATGGTCGAAAGGCCCATGCAGGCTTGTCCACAGGACCTTCACAGGTCGGCGAAAGGAGGGTAGATGGGTCCCGTACTTTGGGAACCAGACACCGATGGCAGAACTTGAAACGACAGTGATGGACAGGCGTGACAACGAAAATCCAAAACCGACAAATAACACAAGGCGATTTATTGCACTGCATCGATTTTTCCAACACCGATTAGCGTTGATTGGTACGATTATATTGATCATCATGATTCTTGCCTCCATTGCGGCACCGCTGCTCGACCCTCAGAGTCCTTCCCAGCAGCACTTGACAGACGCTCTTGCGGGCCCAAGCGCTGCGCATCCACTTGGCACCGATGACCTGGGCAGGGATGTACTTGCACGGGTGCTCTACGGAGGACGAATTTCATTCGTCGTCGGTTTTGGTTCAATGCTCATCTTAACAGTCATTGGAACGCTGTTCGGTGCCATCTCCGGGTTTTTGGGCGGAGCATGGGACCATCTCATGATGCGTTTTGTCGACTTGATGCTTTCTTTCCCTGCGATATTTTTGCTTCTTGTCGTCCTGAACCTACTTGGCGGTCAGGCATCGGTCACACTAATGGTTCTGTATCTCGGGATATTTGGCTGGGGTGGACTGGCGCGTATTGTTCGAGCGCAGGTTCTTTCCGTGAAAGAATTGGATTTCATTGTGGCATCGAGAATGGGTGGAGCGAAGTCATGGCGGATTTTGGCTCGGCATGTCTTACCGAACATCATGGCTCCGGTCTGGGTGTCCACTGCATTCGCGATGGGCGGAAGCATGCTTGCTGAAGCCTCGCTTGATTTTCTCGGGTTTGGACTGTCACCAGGCATTCCGTCTTGGGGGAACATGCTCGATGACGCTCAGAACTACATCGGATCAAATCCAATGATGATTTTGATACCGGGGCTTACCATCACAATTGCGGTAGTTGCGATTAACTTTGTCGGCGACGGTTTGCGGGATGCGCTCGACCCGCAATCCAGCATTGGTATGCAGCGAATTGGGTGAACACCTGGCGTGAAGGCGCTGTCATGCAAGTCGGGGGGGCATCAACAAGGGAAACGAGCAGGTCACCGGGGTTACCTCGTGTGGGCCTGCTCGATTTTCTCATGTGGCTCGAACGGTTACCTCGTGCAACCTGCTCGGTTTCTCGTGTGACCTGCGGAATTCTCCGAAGATATTCGCGGAGGGCGTGCTAAATTCAATCGGCAAATAGGGATGCAGCGCTGGTCAGGGCTTCTAAATATGTTTTGCCGCTTGTCAGCTGGATGTCTAGTGTTGAGACCATGACTTCGTTCACGGGGACAGACCTAAGGGACTCCCCGTCTGGCTCCGAATATCCAGCAAAATCGTGAATCACGTAGTGATGCCCGGCGCGATAGCCGAGGTACATCATGGTGTGGCCGGGCATGTACAGCGGATCGCCGGGAGAGAGGGATTTTAGGAGCTCTGTCCGCTCGGCGAAGGAAGCCTCCTTTGGAATCGGCAACAGATTTGGCAGGGCTTCCTCTTGGTGATGAGCGTCCCTTGGCAATTGAATGCCGAGCGTCCGGTAGCTGTCCATGATGAGACTTGAACAATCATGATTGCCACACCTGTCGCCCCATCCATAACGTTCGCCAAGGAGAGCAAATGCAGATTCAACCACGGCCCGTCTTGTGTATGCACGAAAACCGACCGAGAAAGAAGCCAGTCGGGGCACGAGGGCCTGCTTGACCTCAAGCCACCCATCACTGTTTCTAACCGGCAGGTAGATGGAGAAGTTTCCGGCGATGCTTTGGTTTCCCATCCCGTGCTGGTCTTCGCAAAGCGGCAAGTACGCACCAAATTCAAGGCGTTTGCCTGATACGGCCTCATCGTACGGAGCAACCTGGGTGTAAACGTTGCTTGCGAGTGGGACAAGGAATCCTGGCCCTTCGCTGTGCTTTGTGATGGCGGACCACTTCACGAACTCTGCTGTTGTCGCGCGTGCGATGTCATCTGCAGACACCCAGCCGTCATATGTCTCGGAGATAACGTAATACCACCGCTTGTCGACCGTCTGCAGTGCAATCAAGACCGGCTCAAACGTGTGCAGGGCGGTGTCTTGGAAACGGTCAAACTCCCTATCCGTTGCCAAGCGAAACCCTGGCTTTGCCAGTGGGAAACGGCGCACATTGGCGCGCGTTACAGAAAAACCAGGTTGCACCGGGATGAACGAATCCGCTCTGGTCAAGCCCGTTGCCTCGTCGACGGGATGGGCGTTCTCGATTTTCGCTTTCAGGGCATCCCAAAATCCATCCGTAAATGGTTGGCCATCTGCGTTGTACAAGACCTCATCACCGTTTGGCAGCGGTGGAACGGGGGGCACTTGAGCTCGTACGCCCAGTCGGTACTCGATGTCGGAAGCAGGGCTGATAGCGGTCTCAGTTCCATTCCCTTCGGACGCCTGGCCCAAACTTTGCCACACGTCCACAAGCGTGGTCATAGAAGTCGCGTGTTCACGTATGTGCTGCTGAAACACTGGACGATTCGCAGACTCGTCTTTTGTGCAACGGGCATCAGAGACCCAGTAATCTGGCGAAAGCATCGCCAATGTCACATTTGGCAGAACGTGGGTCTCCATCAATCCATCACCCAATCCATCACTCAATCCATCACCGAATCCTTCACCGCGAACAAGAGGACTCCGCAGGTTCTCCGCGTTGTTTTCACTCACTCAGACTCCCTCCTTGTTCGTCGAATACCACTCCAAGGCCCACTCGGTCTGAGAACTGGAGTTCGCCGTGTTCGTAGCGAGGTCCGCCTGTTGACTGCTGCTCTGCAAGAAAGTAGGCTGCATCAAGGTCTTTGTAGCGGCTGCCAAACGCCTCTGCGAGTGTAGCGGCGGCGGTGACAGAAGCAGGGCCTTCCATCATGCTTCCAACCATCCAGTCCAGCCCGGCCCGCTCTATCTCCTGCACCATCTTAATGGCGGGATATAGCCCACCGGTTTTCATCAGTTTCAAGTTGATGATGTGTGCTGCTCCCAAATGGAGCACGTGGCGCAAATCGTAAACGTCGAACACGCTTTCATCAGCGGCAATGGGAATGGGGCTGTGTGACGTGACCTCGCGAAGACCGAGCAGGTCTTTCATGTAGACTGGCTGTTCCACGAACTCTACATTGGACCGGGCCAATTTCTCGATATAGTTGATGCTCTCTTTGACACTCCACGCTTGATTGGCGTCAACCCGAAGCGGCATGTCTGGTCCAAGTGCTTGGCGAATTCGCTCTACGCGCACCGCATCTTGTCCATCTCGGCCACCAAGTTTAATTTTGAGGAATCGGAACCCCGCGTCTGCGAGGGTCAGGGCTTGTTTCTCCATGGCCTCCGGCGTGCCGAGACTGACCGTAGCGTCCGTTTCGACGGCGCCAAGCCGACCGTGATTAAGATGATGAGCCAGAGACAGACCTCGCTTTTTCGCATAGATGTCGTAGAGGGCGATGTCGACAGCAGCTTTTGCGGCGTTGTTCTGTACTACAGATTTTTGAATGGCCTCAAAAGCCGCAGTTTCATCGTCGATATCGACGGTTAGAAGTGCCGGTAATACGAACTCTGACAGTGCAGTCTCAATCGATTGCCGTGTCTCTCCGGTGATTTTTGCTGTCGGAGAAGCGGAACCAAATCCGCGAACTCCGTCATCTGTTTCCATAACAACGCGAATGTCCTGTACTGAATAGGCCGAACGAAGGGACGTGTGAAATGGTGTGGAGAGCGGTAGTTCAACAGTCCAGACGGCTGTCTTTAGAATGCGGGACATCGTTTTCGCCTCCTCTTTGCCTTTAATTTTATATATCCGTGATGGAATTCCTGTTGTGATGGGACATCCCGTTTGAAAAATATTTTATAATGAATTATATATCTTAAAAAAATATACTAAGCATACGACGAGAGTGTGCTTTGCAGTGAATGGAGGATGACAATGAAGCTGAATACGTCGAAGTTGAAGCGCCTGGACGACTTTTTGCAAAGCGAAGTGGATGCGGGCAGGCTACCCGGCGCTGTGTACGCAGTAGGGATTGGCGAAGACGTTATGCATGAGCACGCCCTTGGTTACGCCGAGAATCTGCACGGAGTCACAAGGCCCATGAAAGCGGATACCATTTTCGATCTCGCTTCCTTAACCAAGGTCACAGCCGCCCTCCCCTCCGTGTTGCAGCTCCTTGACGCAGGTCTGATTCGCCTCAACGACTCTGTCGGACTGTTTTTGCCGGAGTTTTCGCAAGGGAGCAAGTCATCCGTAAGCATCCGACACTTGTTGACCCATTCCTCCGGGCTGATTTCCCATCGCAACTATTACGAATTGGCTTCCTCGCGTGCGGAGCTACTGAAGCTAGTCGCCGGTGAGTCGCTCGACGTCCCACCGGATACGACGGTCGTGTACAGTGACCTTGGCTTTATCCTGCTTGCACAGATAGTTGAGTCCGTGACAGGGCAGCAAATTGACCAGTATGCCGCAGAGCACATCTTCGCACCCCTTGGCATGCATGAAACCGTCTACTGTCCAGACGAGGGCTTGCATGCACGGATTGCGGCTACAGAGGAGTTTCCGAATCTTGGCGTCAAAGTCGGCGTCGTTCACGACGAGAACACTTACGCGATGGGTGGAATCTCCGGGCACGCTGGCCTGTTTGCACCGCTGTCGGACATGGTCAAATACACACAAATGTGGCTCTCAGACGAGAATCCTGTGTTGTCGGAGGCTGTTCGCAAAGCTGCAGTTCGTTCCTACACTGAACACCTGAATGGACACCGGGGCCTTGGTTGGACCTGTCGGCGTGACGCCTACGACCATATGGGCGACCTGTGGCCAGAAACCGCTGTTGGCCACACAGGATTCACAGGTACCAGCGTTGCCCTCGATCCCGTTTCAAAGCTGTGGATGGTATTTTTGACGAACGATGTTCACTACGGACGCGAGAACAAAACCATTGTTCGCCTGCGCGGCCGTGTCCACAACATGGTGGCGGCTGCTTTGACAGGTATGTAGCGAGATGTGCGTGTCAGGGCTGTTCGAAGTTCCGTCGGCCGCAGAGAGTACAGTGAAGGCGCCGCGACACGGAGATCGCTATGCTCTCTATTTCTCAGAGGGGTTGTGATGATGGATGGAACAAAAGGTGAGAACCTATTGGGGGATTCGCATTCCCATGCGCGACGGCATCAAGGTGGTTGCGGACGTGTATCTCCCAGAGGGAACGATGTTGGTCTCCGCTGTCGGAGTGCCCCGAGCTGAAGCGGGCCAAATGCCCGTTCAACCTGCGAAAACGACGTCGGCTGAACATGATAGGACTGAGGCGCCAACAAATCCGGTGCCTGCGATTGTTGTGAGAACCCCTTACGGCAGGAACACGGACGCCAACATCAACCAGGGCCGCTACTTCGCAGCGCACGGCTATGCACTGATTGTGGTCGATGTGCGTGGACGAGGGGATAGTGAAGGGTCGTTTGAACCCTATCGCGGTGAAGGAATAGACGGTTATGACACAATTGAGTGGGTTGCGGCGCAGCCCTGGTGCAGCGGGCAAGTCGGAACCCTCGGCGGCAGCTACCTTGGACGGGTTCAATGGTTAACTGCGCTTTACAAGCCACCTCACTTGAAAGCGATGATTCCCATTGTCTCGCCGTCCGATCCGTTTGTTGAATGGCCGACGGGAACACCCGACCCCATGCACGTATGCTGGCAGTTTCTGACCTCAGACAGGATGCCGCAAAACATCAACCAGGTCAACTGGGACGAGGTGTATACGCATCTTCCGCTGATTACGATGGATGAGGCTTGTGGCAGAGACATGCCGCTTTGGCGGGAGTTGTTTGACCACCCTTCTTTGGACGCCTGGTGGAAAGAGATATGCTATCAAAACCGATTTGACGAAATTGACCTTCCCGTCATGCATATTTCCGGATGGTATGACGACGAACAAATTGGAACACCGCGAAATTACGCAGGTATGACACAATTTGCACCGAGCGAGGAAGCCAGACGCGCAGGCAGGCTCATTATGGGGCCGTGGGGACACAACGTGAATGCCTCTACCAAAGTCGGCACGCTCGATTTTGGCGCAAATGCACTTATCGACCTTCGTGGACGACAACTCGCCTTTTTCGACCGCTGGTTGAAGGGAGAAGAAAACGGAATTGACGAGGAAGCACCCGTATCCATCTTCGTCATGGGCCGCAACCAGTGGCGGCAGGAGAGCGAATGGCCGCTCGCGCGCACCCAGTACACAGCGATGTACCTGCACAGCAATGGTCATGCAAACAGTCGGTTTGGAGACGGAAGCCTGTCGTTCACTCAACCTGGGCACGAATCTACAGACGAATACTACTATGACCCTGCTCATCCCGTTCCGTTTCTGACGGAACCTACATCTTCACAAATCGGTGGGCCCGACGATTACAGTGCCGTACATCGTCGCGACGATGTACTTGTCTACACCAGTGAGCCGTTGCCAGAGGAATTGGAAGTAACCGGCCCTGTTAAAGTTCAGCTCTATGCTGCAACCTCTGCTCCGGACACCGATTTTATGGCCCAATTACACGATATCTGGCCAAACGGTTACGCGCAGCGACTGTGTGACGGGATGGTTCGCGTACGTTTTCGAAAGGGCATGGAAGAGCCGGAGTTGGTAGAACCGGGTACCGCCGTGCGCTATGAAATCGACTGCTGGAACACGTCTCATGTGTTTATGCCCGGGCATCGCATTGCTGTCCACATCACTTCGAGTGCCTTTCCCAAGTATGACCGGAACCAAAATACGGACGAACCTCTTGGGCTCACGGCACGGCTGGAGACAGCGTTGCAAACTATTTTTCATGACGCTGAGCACCCATCTACCATCATCTTGCCAGTGATACCTCTTTAACGCTGTCAGGGATGACTTCGATTAAAACATGATAGATACTAAAAATTGTTTAGCCACATTTTCATAAATCTGAAATGAATTTCCACAATAAAACACGGATGGATGCCGATTACAGTACATACTGTAACTCATCTCCAGAACTGTTTGAATGGGCTGCTGAAGGGGAATCGTCACTCTTTCTTCAGCAGCCCGCGTTCAAATTTTGACCTAAATTGATTTTTTATTTCAGTCTATTGTAAAAACTACAAAATAGTATATCATTATGGCGAGAAATCTATCTAGCCTCTGAGAAACGTCATCATCGGCAGTGCTGTCCGCGTGATAGGTGTGTTTCGGATTTGTGAAAACCCTTACACGGCGGATGGCTTGGTTCAGGTTTTCCGTCATTAGAAATTACACAAGGGGGAAACGCAATGAAGAAAGCTGCACTCTTGGCTGTATTGACAACGGCAAGCGCAGGTTTATTGGTTGTCGGATGTGGAGGTACGACTTCATCTGGAAACAACGGAGCCGCAAACGCATCTGGTGGGACCTCAACAAAGCAAGCTGTGTTTACGACGATTAACGAGAACCATGCCATTACTGCCGGTGCACCGCTGAATCCATTTAACGCGAATGGCAACACGTTCCTCGGTTATGATGTTTACCAACTCGGCTGGTCGAAGAACTCTGCAACGGATGTGAATGCCTTCTATCCCGGCCTCGCAGCCAGTTGGACCCAAAATGCGAACGGCACAAAAGTAACCGTGACGTTGCAACCGAATGCCAAGTGGTCCGACGGAACTCCAGTGACGCCGAACGATATCAAGACCTCAATGGCCATCGCATTTACGCAGGGCAACGCACAGGCGTTCTACATGGGGTCAGTGAAGACAATCGGCAGCAACCAGGTTGAGTTTGACGAACTCCCGGGTCAGCATTACAACCTGTTTTTAGCGAATATCCTGGAGCAGGCGATTGTTCCGGCTTCCGTCTACGGCAGTCAATTGCCAAGTAACATCTGGTCCCTGATTGACCAAGCAAACTATCAAGGTACAGACCCGACCAAAGTTGCCGCTGCAAAGTCCGCCAATGACCAAATTACGGCAATTGGCAAGAAGATTGCCAGTTTTTCTCCGGCAAAAGACGTATCTGCTGGTCCCTTTGTGGTCAAGAGTCTGAACCCAGGTGAAGCCGTACTGACGAAAAACCAGTACTTCTATAATGCAGCAAACGTCAAGGTGAATCAGGTTGTGTTCCGAAATTACACGGGTAACCAGCAAATCTGGAACTACCTGATTGGCGGCCAACTTGATGCTGCACCGTTTACGGCCATGCCGCAAGACATTATGAACAAGATTCTCCAGAACAAGGCCAATCAGAAGGTTGTCTCTCCTTCATTTGTTGCCGCTGCACTTGCGTTCAACGAAAACATCTATCCTTATAACATCATCCAGGTCCGTCAGGCACTGGCGTATGTGATTGACAGAAATGCGGTCCAGAAAGTGGCTGAACCAGCAGTAGGTACGGTAGACAACTACACCGATGGCATGGTGAACGCAGCCACCCAGAGCTGGCTCACATCTTCGCAAATCAGTCAGATGCATAAATACGCGAATGACACTGCAAAGGCGACACAACTCCTGCAACAAGCGGGCTTTAAGAAACAGGGTAACCAGTGGATGATGCCAAACGGCAAACCGTGGACGGCAACTGTGTACACGGTCAACGGGTTCAACGATTGGATTGAGGCCGCGAAGGTGATTTCGACAGAGATGTCGAGTTTCGGTATCCAGACCTCCCCGCAAATGATTAGCAGCTATCCTCAATACTTGAAGGAACTCGCCGCTGGAAAATACGCCATTGGCTTCTGGCTCGATGCTCTCGGCCCGGCTGCCTACAATACCTTTGCTCGAATTTATGGCGTACCTGACGGCTATAACATTGTCGGCGGCAAACTTGTTCACTATCCTGCAAGTGACACCACGAAGGGCAACTGGGTCAACCTGCCGCAGACGGTCAAACTTCCGGACGGTACGACGGTGAATCCTGGTCAGTTGACGAACTCGCTCAACAGCCTGAGTCAGACACAGCAAAAGCCAGTGGTGCAGCAACTTGCGCTCGCAACGAATGAAAACGTGCCGCTGATTGAGCTGTGGGATTACATCAACGTCCAGTTCACGAACAGCACCCGCTTTACGGACTTCCCGACTGACCCTGGTATGCTCGACAATCCTCCGGGAGTCTGGATTGGGTCCGGCTTCGTCCAACCCAAATAATGAGGTAATATATCTCGTCACTCTAGTCTTGTAATGTTATGCAAGTGGGGGTCGATAGGATGAACCGAGTGCTCATCAGACTTGCCCAAAAGGTGATTGCGGGTATCATCATGGTGCTTGTCGTGGCATCTCTGACGTTTTTTCTCGTCCGTTTGATGCCGGGCGATCCGGTGGCCGCAGAGTACGACAAGCTGGTCATGAATGGTATGAGCCCGACGCAGGCGATGTCTCAGGTTCGAGTGATGTACGGATTCATTCCGCATGAACCGTTGTGGCAACAGTATCTACACTACCTCGGAGGTCTACTGCATTTTAACCTTGGTCAGTCCATTTCCTACGAAGGGGTACCCGTGCTGCACATCATCCTGGCCGGGGCCCCCTGGACCCTCGTTTTGGTTTTCACAGGGTTGCTGGTCAGTTTTATCATCGGCGTTCTGGCTGGGGTAATCGCTGCAGTCAAACGTTCATCTCCAGTTGGCAGCATTCTGTCCGTGACCGGGTCGTTGCTTCACGGGATTCCACAGTTTGTCATGGGCCTCTTGCTGGCGTATCTTTTCGCAACGGTGTGGGCCATCTTTCCGTTTGGCTCACCGTACAACGCAGAATACACTCCTGGGCTCAATTGGCCGTTCATTTCGTCCATCATTCGGCACGCAATATTGCCTGTTGCCACATATGCGCTCTCTAGTTACGGCGGCTGGTTGCTGACAATGAAGTCGAGTGTCATCACGGTGCTCGGGGATGATTTTATCTTGGCTTCAGAAGTACGTGGTATCAAACCGCGCATTCGAACCGGGTATATTGCACATAACGCGATTCTGCCGCTGTTTACGATTTTAACGCTGTCGATTGGTTTCATGTTTGGTGGGTCCGTGTTTATTGAACAGATTTTTGACTATCCTGGGCTCGGTCAATTGCTGGTTACTTCGATTGGAGTCCGTGATTATCCGCTGATGAGCGGGGCATTTCTCTTAATCACCGTCGGGGTCATTATCGCCAACATCGTGACAGACCTGCTCTATTCTGTCATTGACCCGCGGATTCGGAGGTGAGCCAGATGCAGACGAATACTTTGAACTCTACCCCGTCCGCGCCGAAAAACCATCGTCATGTCGGCCGCATCTCTTTTTGGCGCACCGCGTGGCGTTCTACTGTCCGAAAGCCCGGCCGTCTGATTGGCCTGTTGATTATTATTGTGTTTGTCTTAATGGCTATCCTTGGTCCAGTGTTGTACCCGAAGAATCTTCCCATCAATCCGAATGCGATTTATGCAACTCCAAGTTGGACACACCCCTTAGGTACCGACTTTGAAGGCACTGACAACCTTGCTCTCGTTGTTCAGGGAGCTCGCTATGTCCTTTTGGCCGCAGCCTTTGGTGCATTATTCACTGTTGTCTTCGGCACGGTATTAGGTCTCGTTTCGGGATACTTTCTCGGTAAAACGGATGCCGTCATTATGCGAATTACAGACCTCTTTCTGACCGTCCCGACCTTTCCTTTGCTGGTTGTGCTTGCGACTGTGTGGAACTTTGGGAGCCCCTTGGCAATGGGTTTTGTTCTCGGTATTACCGGTTGGGGCGGCCTGGCCCGGGCTGTTCGGTCCCAGACACTGTCCCTACGCGAACGTGGATTTATTGAGTCTGCTCGGAGCTTGGGTTTGTCTCCTTGGCACATTCTCTTTCGAGAAATATTGCCGAATGTGGGTTCGTATATCGCGATGAACCTGTTGCTCGGTATCACAGGCAGCATATACGCAGAGGTGGGTCTGTTTTTCCTTGGTGTGCTTCCCTTCCACGTGAACAATTGGGGGGTTATGTTGAACCTCGCTGTGTTCTCAGGTGGTGCCATGCAGAGTGCGCAGGCGTTGCCTTACCTGCTGTCCCCGCTCATCGCATTGTTGCTTTTGACGCTCGGAATTGTACTCTTCCTCGATGCAGTTGATGAGATGTTTAACCCGCGGTTAAAGGAGGTTTAGGCTGATGAGCGCACGAGTTGAAAGTCTTCCCACATCACAGGTCGCTGTCGCTGTCAGAGGCCTGAACGTGGTGTACTCCACGAACGCGGGGGAGATACCTGCTGTCAACAACGTCAATATCGATATTTTGGCCGGGAAGATTACTGGCATTATTGGAGAATCTGGCTCTGGTAAGTCGACCTTGATGATGGGTATCATGAACGCCATCAATAAGCCTGGCCGGATTACGGCAGGTTCCGTCATGGTTGATGGGGTTGGAGACATGTTGAAGCTCGATAAGGAGCACCAGAGAAGGGCTCGCGGGAAAGACCTCGGATTCGTTTTTCAGGCTGCACAAAACTCGTTGAATCCGCTGCGGAGGATAGGCAATCAGGTACTCGACCTCGGGCGGTCCCACAACGTCAAAGACCTCCGTGCCCTCATTCGGCGAGCGAAGGAACTTTTGGCGAGACTCGGCCTTGACGCGGATAGGGTACTTGCGTCTTATCAGCATGAGCTGTCAGGCGGCATGCGTCAGCGCGTTGGAATTATGTTTGCCCTCGTGCTTGATGCCCGCATTGTCATTCTGGACGAAGCAACGACAGCGCTCGATATGTTGTCACAAGCTTCCGTCTTAGAGATTGTTCGCGAGTTACACGCGGAGCGGGGACTTACCACAATCCTCATCACCCACGACATGGGTGTGGTGGCGGACCTAGCCGACCGTGTTGCAGTCATGTACGGCGGCGAGATTGTCGAACAGGGTGCTACTGAAGACCTGCTCGGCGACCCGCAGCATCCGTACACGAAAGGACTTATTGGAGCCATTCCACGCATCACGGGAGACATTGATTTAGCGGTGCCCCTGCAAGGAAGCCCACCTGATGCCAAGACGTATCTGCAACCAGGATGTCTGTTTGCAAACAGGTGCCCTATGGTCATGGAACAGTGTCGCAAGGAACGTCCGGTGAGTCGGCGGCTGGTCTCGGGCCGAGATGTCTCATGTTTCAGGGTGAGTGACGATGATTGAAGTAAAAGACCTGCAAAAAACATACGTTGCCCGTGGACAGACCGACACTGTCGTTCAAGCCCTTCGCGGCGTGAGTTTTCAGATTCCAAACGGCGGTGCTCTGTCGTTTATCGGGGAATCCGGATGCGGCAAGACGACCGTCGGGCGAATTTTAACGGGACTTGAGGCTCCGACGCGAGGCACGATTCTTTGGAATGGTCAAGACGTGTACCAAATGAGGGCAAAAGACCGAAGAGAGGTCTTTCGTAAAGTTCAACTGATTCATCAAGACCCGTATCAAGCACTAAACCCGGCTCGCACGATTGAACAGGCTCTGGTTGACCCTTTAAAGGTGATGGCGAAGCAAAAGGGTCGTGATGGTCTATGGATACAAAGTCGTGTTGAGGAACTTCTCATTTTAGTCGGACTGGACCCGACCACGGTCATGTACAAATATCCGCACATGTTATCTGGAGGTCAAAGGCAGCGCGTTGTCATCGCAAGGGCGCTGACCGTCGAGCCTGAAGTCCTGGTGGCGGACGAGGCTGTATCCATGATTGATGTCTCACTGCGACTCGGGATTCTGAAGTTGCTTAGGGATTTACGTGAGAACTTGAGCATTTCTCTGCTGTTCATCACTCATGACGTGGCAGCAGCCCGTTATGTCGGAACAAACGGTGAGATTTACGTGATTTACAGGGGTCTTGTGGCAGAAAAGGCGACCACTGATGACATCATCCTGCGCCCACAGCATCCCTATACACAGGCACTGCTGAGCGCCGTGCCGGTATTGAAGGGGATTGAGGCACCGGGTGAGGACAGGTTTATCCCCCTCAAACAATTGGACCAAAATGAGCAGACAGATGCTGGCTGTCTGTTTGCGTCCCGATGCCCTTTCGCCAAGGACATCTGTAAAACAGAGCGGCCGCTTTTGAAAGGGCAAGAACACGATTACGCGTGCCACTTCCCAGTCGAGCGCCATGTCGTCGCAACGCAGGTAGAGGCCTAGGCCCAAACCGGATGGAGTCTACCGAGATTAGAGCAGGGAGTGGGTCGTGGTATGTCATCGATATGGGAGTTACAGACGGAACAGTCCCATCCGCGATATGCAGGTCTCGATGTCAGTTCGACGCGAGAGCTTCTGTGGATGATGAACGAGGCGGACCACACTGTCCCAGCGGCGGTGAGGAAAGCCTTGCCGTCAATCGAGCAGGCAGTAGACATCATCGTGGAACGGCTGAAGCGGGGGGGACGCCTGTTTTACATCGGCGCCGGCTCGAGCGGGCGACTTGGCGTCCTCGATGCCGCCGAGTGCCCGCCGACATTCAGTACACCGCCGGGCCAAGTTGTGGGTCTCATTGCCGGGGGACAAGATGCGATGTTTGAAGCCGTAGAAGAAGCAGAAGATAGTGCTCAATCTGCTTCTGAAGACATGCAAGCATTCGGCCTCTCCAAGGATGACGTCGTCGTCGGCATCACCGCGAGTGGGCGCACCCCATATGTCATTGGCGGTCTTCGCTATGCGCAGAAGGTCGGGAGTGCAGCGATTGCTGTCAGTTGCAACACGAAATCGGAAGTGAGTCAGTATGCAGATGTTCCGATTGAAGTCGAGACGGGGCCGGAGGTCTTAAGCGGATCGACACGACTCAAAGCAGGGACTGCCGAGAAGTTGGTTTTGAACATGCTCAGTACCGCAAGCATGTTTCGACTCGGGAAGGTTTATCACAATCTCATGGTTGACTTAAAGGTTACCAATGAAAAACTGCTTGAACGTGCGAAACGGATTGTGATGGTTTCCGCCGACGTCGACTACCAGGCCGCCGAAGCAGCTCTGGAAGCGGCGGACGGGCATGTAAAAACGGCAATTCTGATGGTCAAAAAGGGCGTGGATAAGGCGCGCGCCGACACACTTCTGGCAGAGGCAAACGGATTCTTGCGGATTGCCCTTGGCGAGGATATCTAACAACGACTGCGCGCAGTGAACAAAAATTAGCAGTGTGACTTAGGAAATCTCCTTGGTCACACTGCTAATTTCAGTTATGTGTCCTCGTCACTCTATTGGAAGTACCAAGATACCGTCTTCTGAATCTGGTCTGCAGCTTGCTGCGCCGTTAACTTGTTCGTCAGTAGAGGCAGCAAGACTTTCTGCTCGGCTGAGAAAATACCAGTATCATTGTTTGCCGCAGATTTTGATTGCTGGTTGATTGGCGTCGGAGGCGGTGTATCCATTGGGCTGCGGATGCCAAATAACGGACTGATGGGGACAGATTGGTACCACTTATAAGCCTGGATCGACAATGGATACTTCGATGGAATTTGGACACCTGCAATTGGCGATATTTCACCCGCAATGTCGGAGAAATCTTGACCAAAGGCCTTTGTTGACGTGAATGCAAGGATGTCCTTGGCAGCCTTTTTCTCAGCGGCATTCGAGATTTTGCTGTTCATTGCAATGTCTCCATCCACATACCAGTCAATTTTCGCGGTACCACTGGTGGAGTCGGGCGGGACTAAAAATGCTCCAATACTTAGCTTTGGATTGTATTTTTGAATGGTTGGTACGTCGAAGATTCCATCCATGACCATCGCTGACTTGCCTAGGGCGAAGAGGGTTTCCTGTTCATTGCCGGCAGACCCAACTGCCTGGAAATTTGGCTCAAAGTAAGGCGCCAGGGACTGGTATTTCTGAAGTGCTTGCACAAACGGCGCATCCGTGTACTTCGCCTGCTTGTTCACCAACTGCTGTGTAAAACTATCTCCCAGCGTGGTGGCAGCGACCTCGTCGAAATTCAGAGCTTGCATCCAGCCCTGAATGCCCATTGTAGACAGGGGGGTAACTCCATCAGCCTTGAGCGTCTTACAAATGTTGATAAAATCAGTCCATGTCTTTGGTACTTGTAAATGATACTTTGCAAAAATATCCTTGTTGTAGAAAACTTCCATAGTTTGTATGGCGAATGGCACACCGTAGGTTTTGCCGTTATATTGCACGGACTGTAGCGCGCCTTTATTAATGGTCGATAGGTCCGCAACCTTGTCGATGGGGGCAATCATATTGGCGGCAGCGTATTGAAGAGTGCCTTCCCCTGCCCGCCCGTAGAATATATCAGGACCTTTTCCGCCGTCCATAGCCGTTTGCAATACGGAGTCATAGCTTGTGGCGTTGATAGCGCGAAATTGAATATTCACCTTTTCGCCCTTCGCAGCAAGTTGTTTTTGTACCTGAGTCCATAATGGCGCATCCTGTGAACGCCACGACCATACAGTGACCGTCGGAGTTCCATTTGAACCATTTGAACCGGATCCGCAACCGGAAAGCACTCCGGTCACTGCAATCGCTGCGACAGTGGTCGACAACAGTGTCTTCTTTGTTCGTTTCACAAGTGTTCCCCCTCTAATCATTGTTTTACGCCTGTACGACTTTAATGCACCCCGTCGAAAATATAGGCACGGTTCACCTCCTTTACATCTTCACAGCGCCAGCTGTCATGTTTCGAATGAACTGTTTGGAAGCAAATGCGAAGACGATAATCGTTGGTAACATCACAATCACGAGAGCTGGGAGCAGAAGGTTCCATTGCGTTGAATATTGACCCACGAATGACAGAACACCGACAGCGACTGTCATCCGGTTCGGGTTCGACAGAAGTATCAGCGGGAAGAAAAACCCATTCCATGCTGAGAGGAAATTTAGAAGTGCAGTTGTGCTGAGTGACGGGCGAATGAGTGGTAAAATGACATGCCAGTAGACCTGAAAGTGCGTTGCTCCGTCCAGATGGGCAGCTTCTTCGAGGTCCTTTGGAACACTGCGGATGAAGTTGACCAACAGGAAGACGCTAAAGGATAGTCCGCTCGCTGAGTAGATAAGTATCACGGACAGCAGATTATCGATGAGGGAAAGCTGTTTCATCAGAATAAATAATGGGACGGCAATCATTTGAATCGGCAAAGCTAAACCAGCCAAAAAGGTGAGATAAATGAGCTGGTTGCCACGAAATTCGAACCGAGCAATCACGTAGGCAGCCATCGAGGAGAAGAAGATAATCACAGCGACGGAAATGACGGAGACAATTGCCGTATTCACCAGGTAGGTGAGTAGGTTACCTTCTGACCACGCTGTTGAATAATTTCCGAAGTGCCATGTTGATGGGATGCCAAACGGGTTACTCACAATGCCCGGGAGGTCCTTGAAGGACATCAGGGCCATGTCGATTAACGGATAAAGGGCAATCACAGCAGCGAATATCAGAAGAATATAGGCGAACGCGGGGCGCTTAAACTGCATGTGCAAACACATCCTTCTCTGAGAAATGCCATCTGAACATGGACAAGAATGCGGGAGGGCTCGGGCTATTCAAGGACTACCTACAAATCCATCGAGGCTCTACGCTGCAAAAATACCAAGATGGCCGAAGCTATCATGACGATAAAGAATCCCAAAAATGCAAGAGCAGTCGCCAGACCGACACCTTGTGCGGTGGTTCCGAATCCGCCAAATGCAGTACGGTAAAACAATGTACCAATGACGTCGGTTGCGTAATTTGGACCCGCTTGGGTGCCTTCCATGATGTAGATATAATCGAAGGCGTTAAACGCACCAACAAAATTGAGGGTCATAATTGTCAAGAATGTCGGCCTTATGAATGGGAATATAATTGAAAAGAAAGTGCGCGTCCTTCCGGCTCCATCAACTTTTGCTGCCTCCACCATTTCCTCCGGGATGTTTAGCATTGAAGCAATGAAGATCAAAATTGGGAACCCCAGTCCAGCCCAAGCAGTGATGACAGCGATGGTAGGCAGCGCAAGTGCTGTACTTCCGAGAAATGGGACATTCAGTGCATTGAGGTGGAGCGCAGACAGCAATTGTGGAATGGCTCCTTCAGTCGGCTCCAGGTACATACTCCAAATGTAAGCGACGACAATCGGTGGAACGACCATGGGTATAAAATAGATGACTTGAAACCATCTTGAGGCACGTTCCCTGACGGCGATGAGAAGATAGGCAAGGCCGAGGCCGAAGATAGAAGTCAGAATCATGGAGATTACAAAAAAGTAGAGGTTGTGCCAAACGGCTCGCCAGAACATAGGGGCAAAGGAATGTGAAAACAGCACGAATGTAAAATTTTTCACGCCAATGAAATTAGTCAGTGGGCCAACGCCATTCCAGTTGTAGAGGCTATATCTTAAGCTGGACAGAAACGGATAGATGATGAAGATAAGGTACAGAATCAAAGCAGGTGCCAGGAATCCGATGATTATGGGCCAACGACGTTTACTCACTTTCCTTCACCTCGGATTATGGATTATAGCTGGGATTGTGGATTATAGCTGCGTCACGCGTAAGGACCCGAAAGTGTACACGCCACATCACGCCCCGAATCAAGAAGCGTTTATCAGATTGCAGAACTTGCGGTGCAGTGAGCCGCTGTGCTTTGAAGCGATGCTTGTTGTTCCTCATAACCGAGAATCTACAGCGCTTACATAGACTTCTACTTCGACGAACGATGTGGCAGCCATACTGTCATCATTCGACATCCCATACTGTTGGCACTATGCTTCCGTAAATCCGGCCACCAGCGTGTTGGCTGACGCGCCCATAAATTTATCAGAATTCCTCGGTTTGTTTTAATAAATTTGGTCGATTTATTTAGAGTATGCCGACAAAATTCACCTAGAACTATATCACAGTTCAACGGGATACGTTCCCGACACTCATGAATGGGTGGTGCACCAATCAAGATTTTTATGTGCTGTCTACACATAGTATAAAATGTATAATCATAAATCATCAATAGATTTTAAAAAAAATTTTACAAAACAAAAACATTATACGGCAATATGTTTTACAATAGTGACTAGATGAACCTCTGAGTCAGTATGTTCCTATTGTTGCCACATACATATTGGCACAAGGGTTCCAAGATACAACTAAAGGGTTCCAAGATACAACTACTAGGAAGAGATTCTCGTCTGAAAGGGTTTCACGGACCTGAACTGATGACGAAAGCGGTTGCCACAATCCCCATGGAGGTCGATAACATCATGCTGGCAAATTTGCAGACAGAACAACCCAATTGGCAAACGGAACGCTTGGACATTTCCAACAGCTTGGAGATTGTGACGCTGATGAACCATGCGGAGAAGATGGTTCCACAGGCTGTTGAGGCTGTTCTTCCGAAAGTTGCTCTAGCCGTTGACCATATCGTTGACAATGTCAAACGTGGCGGGCGTCTATTCTATGTTGGCGCAGGGACGAGTGGACGCCTCGGCATCCTCGATGCCACAGAATGTCCACCGACGTTCGGCACCTCACCGGACCTAGTGCAATATGTAATGGCGGGCGGGGAATCAGCGGTGTTCGAAGCTGTTGAACATGCCGAAGATGATGATGAGGCAGGGGCTAAGGAACTCCGGACACGACGCTTGTCAAAAAACGACTCTGTTATTGGCCTGACGGCAAGTGGTCGCACGCCATTTGTTATTGGCGCGATTCGGGAAGCAACACGTTCAGGGGCGTTGACTGTGGGCGTAACCTGTAACCTGAATTCAGACCTTGGTAAAGTCTCCGAGATTTCGATTGATGTTGATACGGGCCCAGAGGTCCTGATGGGATCAACCCGGCTTAAAGCAGGAACCGCTCAGAAAATGGTGTTAAATATGATTAGTACAGCGACAATGGTGCGTCTCGGCAAGGTATATAAAAACCTCATGGTTGACTTAAAGGTTACCAATGAAAAACTGCTTGAACGTGCGAAACGGATTGTGATGGTTTCCGCCGACGTCGACTACCAGGCTGCCGAAGCAGCTCTGGAAGCGGCGGACGGGCATGTAAAAACGGCAATTCTGATGGTCAAAAAGGGCGTGGATAAGACGCGCGCCGACACACTTCTGGCAGAGGCAAACGGATTCTTGCGGATTGCCCTTGGCGAGGATATCTAACAGCAACATGGAGGTGAGAATGTGCAAGCATCAAATTATGTGGTGAAACGTGCATCAGGTGACATCGCCCTGTCGCTTGGGAAGATGGTCGATTCGGTGTTTCGGCCGCAGCTCCCTGCTGGAGAAGGGATGCCGTGGGAATTTCCGCATCTGTTTTCTGAAAGTAACGCCCATAACCTTTATTACGCAGCCGACGAAAGTGGACCTGTGAGCATGGTTGGTGTACTGCCGCAGAAGGCCGTGCTTCAGGGAATCACGATGGACGTTGCGTCGATTGGGTCTGTTGTCACGGTGCCAGAGCATCAAGGTCGGCAAATTTCGTCGGCCATCTTACAACGAGTTATGGCTGACCTGACGACCCAGGGGGTTCCTCTCATGTTGGTGTCAGGCGACCGTGGTTTGTACCGTCGCATCGACTGTGTGCCGATAGGCAGGATGTACCGAGCCAAGATTCGCAAGACGAATACGGTAACTTCCAGGTTGGATTTTAGCCGTGTGGAAGAGGTTAAGGTTACTGAGATTGGGGCGGAAGACCGTTTCGCTTATGCGCAGAAACTAAATGCGCTCTACCATGCTGAGCCGTATCGCTATCGGCGAACCGACGCACAGATGGCGGTTCTGTTGAACGCGCTGTGGTTCAAGCGGCATGGTTACGACCAACGTTTGTTTGTCATTGAACAGGACGGTGACGTTGTAGCGTATGTGGTTCCATACCAATCACGTGTATCCAAAAGCCATCTTGAAGTGATGGAATGGGCAGGTAGCCGGACGGCGATTATCGCTTCGATGTCAACGATTCTCGAGGCATTCGGAGCAGAGGAAATTCGGTTGCCCATCCACGACGAGGACATTACGATGCAGACGATTGTGGCGGCAGCTGGCTGGAAGAGCGAACAGACATCGCTGCAAGGTACGGTTCGCCCACTGAATGTATCGGCACTCATTCAATCGCTGGAACCGCTCTTCGTTGAACGATTCGGCACAAGGCTGCAGGTGCATCAAACTGGAGATTCCTACCATCTGACTGTTGGTGGGCGTCAAATCCATGCTGAAAATGCGGGAGAACTAGCCATGCGGTTGTTCAATCACGATGCGGACAATCTTGGTTTACCCTTTGTCCACACAGATGACTTAAATTATATTTAGTCGCAGCAACATCCGGATGGAGGAAACAGCAAATGACGGAGGACGACATAAGAGAACTGGTTGGTGAACTGATTGTCGCTGGGTTTGATGGTACGGAGGTAGGCGAACACGCACAGCGACTGATTGTAAATCACCACGTAAAAAACATTATCCTCTTCAAGAGGAACGTCGAGTCAGCAGAGCAAGTGAGGAAACTGAATGCCGATCTGCAGGAGTTGGCAAAAGCGGCAGGACAATCACTTCCGCTTATCATTTGTACGGATCAAGAAAACGGGATTGTGCGCAGAGTTGCTCCGGAAGTTCCGGGGTTGCCGGGCAACATGGCGATTGGTGCTACTGGCCAGGCTCAAAACGCATTTACCGTCGGTCAGGAGACGGCGAGAGAACTTCGCTACATGGGAATTAACATGGACTTGGCCCCAGTGCTTGATGTCAACAATAATCCGAAAAATCCGGTGATTGGTGTTCGGTCGTATGGGGAGGACCCGAAGCAGGTTGCAGAGTTCGGCGCACAGATGATTCAAGGACTGCAGGCATCTGGTGTCATCGCCTGTGGCAAACACTTTCCTGGCCACGGAGACACGGCGGTAGACTCCCATTTGGCTCTTCCCGAGATATCCCATCCCCTTTCACGGCTCAACGCTGTTGAATTGGTTCCCTTTATGAAAGCTATTGAAATCGGCGTTGATGTAATCATGACTGCGCATGTTGTATTCTCCTCAATTGAACCAAACCGGATTCCTGCAACGTTATCAAAAGCGGTGCTCACCGATTTTTTGAGGAATGAGCTTGGTTACACGGGTGTTGTAACAACAGATTGTCTCGAGATGAACGCCATTTCTGAGACGATTGGCGTCCCCGAGGGCGCGGTGCAGGCTCTTTTAGCCGGTGCAGATTTGTTGATGATTTCTCACCGCCTTGACCGTCAAGAGGCGGCGATTGAGGCCATCGTAAAAGCTGTCATGGAGGGCCGGATTAAAGAGCAGCGATTGATGGAGGCGGCAAGCCGGGTAAAGAGATTGCGGGAAGTGCGGTTATCATCAAGCCTGCCAGCGACGCAGACGCTGGAAATGATAGTAGATGATGCACGGAAACTTCAACACCGTCTGTGTGCTGCTGCGGCGACAGTGGTTTCGAACCAAGCTGGACTCTTGCCGCTTTCGCGTCATCACATCGGTCCGGTCGACGTCTTGATTGACAGCTCCGTTACCCGCATGTCGGCTTCCGACAACACGTGGTCTTATCAGTTTGTACTTAACGCATTGCGGCAAATCGTCCCAGACAGCGACATTCGCTTGCATCAGATTCCCGATTCCGGAAGTTGTGAAAGCCTGGCAGAGCTCACAGACTCTTCGCTCGTGATTGCAGCTGTGAGCGGCGTCAAAAACAGTGCTTACTTGAATTGCGTAAATCGACTTGGCAGGGCTGGTTTGCCTATCGTGGCTGTGGCTCTGCAAAGCCCGTACGACTTGGCAGCTGTCTCTGATGTGCGCACGCGAATTGCCGTGTATGAGTACACTCCATGGATGGTGCGCGCTGGAATACAGGCGCTCTTCGGAGAAGGCGGTTTGGGGAACCTCCCTGTAACCATTCACTAGGAGCAATTGCTCCCATGTATCAGGTGTCAGACGATGGATGACAACAGCCCCGCCTTCAGAAGGCGGGGCTGTTGAACTCTATTGGCGTGCACTTTCCGTGAGTTTGGGACCCTTGCTAGGAACCTAACCCGTTCCTTGCCGTAAAATCACATGGAAGTCCGGAAGTCCGGAAGTCCGGAAGTCCATAAAACCGTAACTTTCGAAACCGCTTGCTTAAGCTTCCACCTCAAGATGGTAATCTGACGCGTGCGTTCGGTCCTCACCTTGACTGACTTTAACGGCGTTAAAGACAACTGATAGGACCACGGTGACAATGATGTTGAGCAGGACTGCCCAGATTGCAGCATAGGCTGCATACACATGACCAAACACGTGTAATGCGTAGATGGTGGACTTGTAGCCGGTTGTACCCCACATATAAATGCCGTAGGCAATGCCTGCAGCCCAGCCGATAAGGAGAGCGCGACGGTGGAACCAGCGGGTGTAGAGTCCGAAAATAAGTGGCGGTAAAGTCTGCATGACCAGGATGCCACCAACTTGCTGCATGGCAATTGCGTATTGCTGCGGGAAACCAAGGATGAAGACGAGAGCCCCGAGTTTGACGACCAGAGAGACGAATTTCGCGACCTTAGACTCATGTTCGGGCGTTGCATCCTTTTTGAAAAACGGACGGTAGATGTTACGTGTAAACAGGTTTGATGCCGCAATGGACATGATGGCGGCGGGCACCAACGCGCCGATGGCGATAGCTGCAAAACCAAAGCCGGCAAACCAACCTGGGAATTCCTTGAGGAACAGTTGCGGGACGGCAGCAGAGGTGTTTTTCACATTCACACCTGCCGCGAGGGCCATAAATCCGAGCAAGGCGATAATACCAAGTGCAAAGGAATACGCTGGTAACAAAGCCATGTTGCGTTTCACAACCTTGCGGCTGTTTGCACTAAACACGCCCGTCATCGCGTGCGGATAGAGGAATAGAGCAAGAGCTGAGCCAAAGGCTAAGGTTGCGTAAGGCATCGCGAGTTTTGGCGTGGCGATGAATGCCCCAGGGGGCTTGTGCGTCAGCAGTGCAGCGTGTGCCGCGCTAAAGATATGACCGAATCCACCAAGTTTCACAGGAATGATAATGACTGCGGCAATGACGGTGATATATATCATCAAGTCTTTCACAACCGCAATCATGGCCGGAGCCCGGAGACCGCTGGTGTAAGTGTACAGAGCCAAAATAATGAATGCGACGATGAGTGGCCAGTCACCGCCGAGACCCATGGCTGCAAGCACGGCTTGCATACCAGTGAGTTGCAGTGCGATGTAAGGCATCGTTGCGACGATACCTGTGACGGCTACTGCAAGCGCCAGGCTTTTGGAACCGAACCGACCTTCGACAAAGTCAGCAGCTGTAATATAGCCATGTTTCTTTGCGACGGACCAGAAGCGGGGCAGAATCATGAAGAAAATCGGATACACGACAATGGTGTAAGGTACAGCGTAGAAGCCGAGTGCACCCGCACCGTACATCAGTGCTGGGACGGCAATAAACGTGTAGGCAGTGTAGAGGTCACCGCCGACGAGAAACCACGTGACAAGTGTTCCAAAGCGCCGGCCCGCGAGACCCCATTCTTCAATGTGGTTGAGGTCGCCCTGACGCCACCTCGCAGCTACGAATCCAAGGATTGTGACGAGTGCGAAAAAAAGAATAAATACAGATAAAGCGGTCCAATTCATGAAGCGTCCCTACCCCCTTTACATGTGTTCTCGTCTAGTTTTCTCTGAGCCCGAGGTACATAATGGTTGTCGTGATGGCACTGAGAATGACCCACAACATTTGATACCAGTAGAAAAACGGGATGCCCCACAATTCAGGAGTAACCGAAGAATAGAAAGACGGGAATAGCGTACCAATGAGTGGCGGGAGGACAAGCAGATACCACCAACGGCTTCCTTTTTTCTTGAGCGTGGTGTCTTCCACGTACACAGCTCCTTTCTTATAGTCGTAATTATGAGATAAATATGATTCTATAGATAGATTATGTCTTGTCAACGTGTTTTGTTGAAAAATGACGATTGCCGCCTAAATATGACGGAATCAGGTGGGAGTGGAGACGCGACATGGGGAATCAGCCGTCATTGCGACGCCATCAAGGAATGCTGTGGGGAATGGGACTCGGAGGATTTTTGGTCAATGCAGACAACCGCGCGATTGCGCCGATGCTGCCAGCCATAGCCGGTACACTGCATGTCAGTACATCGGCCGCTGCGTTACTTGTCAGTGCCTACTCTATTCCTTACGGACTGTTTCAACTGGTATACGGCCCCATCGCCGATAGGATTGGCAAGATTCGAACCATCTTGATTGCGCTTGGACTGTTCTCCCTCGGAACTGTGGTTTGCGGCCTTGTCCACACTTTCGCGTGGTTAGTGGTGCTTCGTTTTATCACAGGGATGTTTGCTGCTGGCATTATTCCGACCACACTCGCGCAGATTGGTGACCTCTTTGAACTTGCTGACAGGCCTCGAGCCATCGCTTTTTTTATGTCCCTGACGACGTCAGGGCAGGCTCTCGGAATCGTCATCGGTGGTTTGCTCGCCCAGTACCTCAGTTATCGATACTTGTTCATCTTGATAGGTTTTGCGGCCATACCCACGCTCATCGGGTTATGGAAACGGCAAAAGACTGACAGCACCAGGGAAAGCGCCAGTCAGAACACTTCGGAATCTGAACGTGGTCCATTCTGGGCTCGGTATCGAACACTTTTTGCCAAACGGACTTCGTGGCTGATTTATACGTTGATTTTGCTCGAAGGGTTTGCGTTTTATGCAGGCTTTACGTTTCTCGGGGTCTTCGGAGTCTCTGTTATACACTTGTCCTACTTGATTATTGGCTTGCTTACAGCCACATACAGTGCTGGTGCCTTTGTCGGGAGCCGGACACTCGGTTTTGTACTCGGAAAGGTAACCACACGCTTCATGCCGATTCTTGGAGCAACCCTGATGACAATCGCGTTCGCGCTTGACTGGGCTTGGCACAGCAGCATTGTGCTGATGCTGTCATTTATCGTTCTCGGGCTCGGTTTCAGTTACTGTCACTCAACACTTCAGACTTACGCCACCGATTTGCTGCCACGTGCAAGGGCGACGGCGATGTCCGTCTTTGCGTTTTCACTCTTTACAGGCAGCGGTCTTGGACCAATGGCGGCCGGTGCTGTATTTAGTGCTTTTGGCTGGGATGCGTTATTGGGTTCAGTCACGGCGGCAATGGCGATTTTCGCGGGCTTCACGACTTTGCTTATCCGCCAGCCACGTCAAATGCCTCAAACACAGTCGTCATCACTGCAGTCTTGACCTCCTCCCCATGCCTAAAGGCGCTAAAGCGAGGGGTTTTACGGTGCATTCGATAACAATACAGCGAGGGCGAGCGCAACGAACGTGCGCCAGCCCTCGCCAATAAAGTATCGTTTCCGGATTACACTTGCCTTATCGCGGCACTGAAACGCCAATATTGCTGTCGACGGCTTCTGACTGCTTATGACCTTTTCTCACGAAGGGGTAGAAAATGAGACCAACGACCAGCATCAAAACACCAAACAGGAATGTCTTCATATCCGACGTTCCGGCTTTGATGACCCAAATCGAATAAATTGTACCGAGCGCCGCAATGACCCCGTCGACTACGCGTGCTCGGACACTTGAATACGTCTCACCCGTGATGACCAGCTTTAATTGATAGATGGCTGAAACGGCGTACGGGACAAGATAGGACAGGGTTGCCACAATCATGACAAAGTTGAAAGCGTTATTGATGGTACTTGAAATCACGGAGAAAATGAACAACTGAGAAAGGGCGTTGGTGATAGTGAGTGACCGTACTGGGACGCCTTTCTTGTTGGCTTTCGCAAATAACGGAGGAAACAGACCTTGTCGCGCCGCTTGATACGGTGCCTCAGCACTAAGAAAAATCCATCCGATTGTGGTGCCAGTCAAAGCAATCAGGTCAAAGACAGCCATGACGTAACTGGCGGACGGCCCAACCACTTTCATGAGTGCATCAACAAGCGGCTTATCTGCGCTTAGAAGTTGATGCTGCGTCAAAGTTCCCATCACAAGCAGTGTGATGCCCATGTAAATCACGACCGTAATGGCAAGTCCTAACACGGTTGCGCGCTTCACGTCACTTTGCTTGCTCGCACGCGCCGAAAACATGATGGCCGATTCAACACCGATGAAAGCCCATAGCGTCGTCACAGCCGCGTTGTTGATTTGCCCGAGGAGACCCACGTGTACACCGTTATTGCCTACTCTTGGTTGAACCAGGGGGAGCATGTTTGCCTTGTCAAATGCAGCCAACGTAAACGAGATAAAGATGAGGAATCCAATCACTTTGGCCGCTGTTGCAACAAAGTTCATTCTGCCAGTCTCTTCTACACCGCGCAAAATCAAGCTGTGTGTCAACCACAGCAGCGCAGAACAGACCAAAAACGAAATCAAACTGCCCGTCCTAAGGGGAAACCCCCCAATCATAAAGAGTGTCTTGGCACTCGTCATAACGGGAAAGAAAGTGGACAGGTAGCTGACAAACGTAGTCAAGATTGCAACGTTCCCTGCAACGTTGGCTGCCCAGTACCCCCACGCGACGACAAAGCCGGACAGTGTAGAGGCCTGCGAATGCGGAGCAAAGAGGGCCTTCGCATACATTTGCACGCCGCCGTTCAGTTCAGGTTTGCGCAGTGCAAGATTTCCAAAAACTAGTGCTAACATCAGTACGCCGACACCGGTCATGAGCCACGCCCACATCACACCGGCTGGGCTAGCTACCTGCGCAAGTGAACGGGGGAGCATGAAAATACCGGACCCAACCATGTTCCCTACGACCAGTGCTGTGAGCAGCCACAATCCTAACTTGTCACTCTTTGCGCTGTTACTCATGATGTATAAGTCCTCCTTACAATTACGAAGGCCGCGGAAAGACAAAGAGACACCTGCGGAAAACGGGTGTCTTCTAAAAACCCCGCACCGAATCCTTCGTGAAAGATAGCGCTCCACGGCTTTGAGATGGCTTTTCAACCAAGTCGCCGTGACAGTGCCGTTCCTGTTTGGAAGCAGCCCCAATCTGCACGCGTCGGACACGTGCAAACTTCGGCGATGTTGCCTTTCCTCTGCGGTCCTCGATAACCCGAATCTCGCGCAGATTACTCATCAACCATCGCAACCTCTACCTCATCCGTGACTAGATGAGGGATGACATATTCAATTGAGTTCCATTGCCGTTGTTCACTCTACAACACTCAGTTTTGGCAAACAAGGTTTTTTACGTTAATACGGTAAAGCGAAGTGAAAGAATTGTGACCAATCGATGCAGAGATTGGATGTGGTAGAAGATGATGCGTTTTCAGAGCGGAATGACAGTCACTCTGTCCTCTAAATCATCCTATATTTGTAGATTAATCAATAAAATTGGATTGATATAATCTATTGACCTTTCTGAAAAATTCATTTTATAATAAGTCAAATTTCTTGGTCGGCTGTCGACAGTCGACGAACTGCCTAAAGTGCAGAGGTTAATGTGAACCACCGTCAGTTTGAACTGCAATGACTTGGTTTCGAAGTTTGAACCACAATCAATTCGCTACCACAATCATGGGGGGAGATGAAGCTGAAGCCAAAGCCGATACAACGGGCCGAACCGCTGTCTGAACAAGTGTACAGATATGTTCGCGAGGCTATCCTCTCAGGCCAATTGGCACCCGGTGAAAAAATCGTAGAAACCAAACTGGCAAATGAACTGCAAGTGAGCCGCAGTCCCGTGCGTGAAGCCATGCAATTGTTGTACACAGAGCAACTGGTGGTGGAACAAGACGGAGCCATGTGTGTGTTCCAGCCGAGTACTGGGGACTTGTACGACCTGTATGACCTGCGACTCGCTGTCGAACCCGCAGCGACGCGAAAAGCGGCAGAGTTGTGTGGAATTAAAGCCGCATTGCACAGAGACAGGACTATTCATGGTCATCACCGTGCAAGGATGGACGCCATCACTGACCATCTCCTTCTGCTCGAGGCCAATCTGGACGATACTCGCCGCTGCCTAGAAGACAAAGATATGAAGAAACTACTTCGCTTGAATTCTCAATTTCATCAAACCATTTGGGAGATGTCGGGCAACACGAGATTCATTCGTATTCTCGAAAATGCATCCGATCTTATCCAATACTATTGTTTGCTTGTTCTCGATATCAATAATCAGCAAACCAACATTCTCAAGGAACATACAGAGATTTACGGGGCAATCCGGGAAGGAGATGCTGACCGGGCCGCTCTGGCAATGGTCGAACACATCAATAAGGACCTTGACGTCATTCGAAACCAGGCGCTGCTTTCGAGTTAGACCGAAGACGTACCGTCATGCACGCGAATCATGAACGCAAACGAGTAGAGTACAGCACAGTTTTGCTCATTCTCACCATCGGTTGTGTACGCTAACCCAATCTGGTTGGCGTTAACTCAATAGGTTTAATCAGAATATTTCAAGGGGGATAAATAGTGAAAAAAGTGCGTTCAACTGTTATGGCTGCTGCCGTGCTCATCGCGATGGGAACACTCACTGCATGCGGAAGTGCAGGAAATTCGTCGAACACAGGTAACGCTTCTGGCGGCACATCGACTGGCAACAGCAGTGGCGGGACAACGACTTCTTCCGGGACGAGCACACTAAATATTGGTCTTCAGGCGGACCCGCCGACACTTGACCCGAAACTCTCGACGGCACTGGTTGACCGTCAAATCATGCTCAACATCTACGACACCTTGGTCGCGCTTGAACCAAACGGCGCCTACGGCCCTGGCCTTGCCAAGACTTGGGACACTTCGAAAGACGGTCTGACTGTCACATTGCACTTGCAGACGGGTGTCAAATTCCAGGACGGAACAGATTTCAACGCTGCTGCTGTGAAGTTTAACCTTGACCGCTATATGCAGGCAGATTCAGCTCGCAAAGCCCAACTCAGCGATATCACATCGATTGATACGCCGGACAACAACACTGTGGTGTTGCATCTGAAGAAGCCATTCAGTCCATTGATTGGCATCTTGTCCGGACGCTCAGGCATGATGGTGTCCCCAACTGCCGTCAAAAATGAAGGGGCAAATTATGCAACTCAGCCGGTCGGAACGGGACCTTACAAGTTTAAAGACCGAGTAAAGGGCGACCATCTGACGCTTGTTGCCAATGACAGCTACTGGAAAGGCGCGCCGTCGATTAAAAAGGTTGTCTACAAAATCTTCACCGATCCGAACGTGGAACTGACGAATCTAGAGAGCGGCGCAGTCCAACTTATCGACTCCGTACCTGCATCGCAACTGAGCTCTGTGAAGGCAAATTCGAACTTTGTCGTCTCCAACACAGCCGGTCTTGGCTACCAAGGGTTCTATTTGAACACATCTCAGGCACCGTTTAACAACCAATACCTGCGTGAAGCTGTGGATGCAGCCATCAATCGCCAGGCTATCGTCGATGTTATCTTTAAAGGCGAAGCGTCACCAGGCTGGAGCCCGTTTAGCCCCGCTTCCCCGGTTTACGATGCGTCCGTTGACACGCCTCCGGCACCGAATGACGCCATGGTCAAGAAGTATCTGCAGGAGGGCAACAAACCAAACGGATTTAGCTTCACGTTCCAGACCGCAAACAGTCCAATTTCCGCCCAGGTGGCGCAGCTCATCCAGAGCATGCTCGCCAAGGATGGCATTCAGATGAAGATTCAGCAGTTGGAGTTTGGCACCCTCTTGTCAAACAACACCAAGCATAACTTCCAAGCTTCTGCCCTCGGTTGGTCAGGACGCGTTGACCCAGACCAAGATTCGTACAACTTCTGGTACACAGGGGCCCCAGACAACGGATCGAACTTCAGCGACCCGGTTGTGGACAAGGCGTTGCAGCAAGCACGCACCGTTTCCGACATGGCCCAACGCAAGCAGCTGTACGACCAATTCATGGTTGAGATGCACAAGCAAGACCCTTATATCTTCCTGTACTATCCGAACAACGTGTACGCGTATTCGAAAAACCTGCAAGGGTTCCAGGCATATCCAGACGGAGTATTCCGCCTGCGCGAACTGTCTCTGTCCTAAGCTGACGAGTTACAGCGTAGCATCAGGACGGCATCTGTGATGTGGAGTATGGCCGCCTCGCATGCAATCAGGCAGAGCAGGCGGCCTGCAACACTTTGTGATATTGCAAGCAAGAGGGGGTTTCAAACGTCATGGCTTACGTGGCGAAGCGCATTCTTACGATGATTCCGGTGCTGTTGTTTCTCAGCATCATGGTGTTCAGCCTAATCCACTTGATTCCAGGCGATCCCGCTCAGATAGTCCTGGGACAGGATGCTACTCCGCAGTCTCTGGCAGCCCTTCGTGCCCAAATGGGCCTCAATCAACCGCTGCCAATGCAGTACTTCACCTGGGTCGGCAAATTGCTGCACGGGAACCTCGGCAATTCGCTGCTTGACCATACCCCCGTTTCGACGCTGATTAAGCAGAGGCTTCCCGTTACCGTTGAGCTGGCCTTTGGGACAGTCATTGTTGCTTTTCTCATTGCATTCCCGCTTGGGATTCTTGCGGCTGTGAAGAGGGACAAATGGGAGGACTTTACGACGCTCTTTGCATCGACGGTCGGATTGTCCGTGCCCCCGTTTTGGATTGGAATTCTCTTTCTGCTTTTTTTCACAGTTAAAATCCATTTATTTCCTTCTTCTGGGTACGTGCCGATTTGGGACAATTTCGGCAAAAACCTGTCGGTCATGATTCTGCCGATGGTCGCCACAGGAATTCGTGAGGCGGCTGTGTTATTGCGGATGCTGCGCTCGACCCTGCTCGATGTCATCGATCAGGACTTTGTCCGCACTGCTCGGGCCAAGGGCCTTCGGGGTTGGTCTGTCATCGTCCGTCATGCACTCAAAAACGCGCTTATTCCGGTCATTACCACCGGTGGCCTGCAAATTGCGGGATTGCTCGGAGGATTGGTGATTACCGAACAGATATTTTCACTTCCTGGATTCGGCTCTCTACTCGTGCAATCTGTGTTCAGTCGCGACTACACGACGGTTCAGGCCTGTGCCTTAATCGCGGCGCTCTTGGTCGTGATTGTTAACCTCCTTGTGGACTTGGTGTATGGTCTCATCGATCCGCGGATTCGCGTGAACAGGGGGAGGTCTTGAGATGGCGCTTGCACGAGAACTGCAAAACAAAGCTGCTCCTGAACCTAAACCCGCCAGGCGCAGACGCAGTAAGTGGCTTGCGATGTGGAGGAACCCGCCGCTTGTCATTGGGGGTATCGTCGTCCTCATCGTGCTAGTGGCTGCAGTGTTTGCGCCGCTGTTGAGTCACTTCGGGGCCAATTCCATTGATACCAACAGTATTCTTCAGCCACCCGGAGGCAAGCATTGGCTGGGAACGGATGAACTCGGCCGCGATGAATACGCGCGTATTTTGGTAGGGGCACGGACGTCCATGGTGGTGTCTGTCGGATCGCTGATTGTAGGCCTTGTTATCGGTGTACCGGTAGGTCTCATCTCTGGATTTTATCGAGGTTTCATGGACGATTGGGTCATCATGCGCATTGTTGATGCCATGCAGGCCTTCCCGTTCTTGATTCTCGCACTCGTGCTCGCAGCGATGTTGGGACCGGGTGAACGAAATGCTATGATTGCAATAGGTGTTGGATACGTGCCGATTTTTGTTCGCATTGTTCGTGGTCAAGTGCTTGGTGAGCTCGAACGGGAGTTTGTCAGTGCAGCGCGGATGATAGGCGCTAGTGATTGGCGCATTATGTGGAAACATATTTTCCCAAATACACTTACCCCGTTA
Source organism: Alicyclobacillus curvatus (assembly GCA_017298655.1). Lineage (GTDB taxonomy): Bacteria > Bacillota > Bacilli > Alicyclobacillales > Alicyclobacillaceae > Alicyclobacillus_B > Alicyclobacillus_B curvatus. The sequence goes on along the minus strand of CP071184.1, from coordinate 3,695,796 downwards.
ATTGTTCAGGCCACACTGGCGATGGCAGGCGGCATCGTTGCAGAAGCAAGCTTGAGCTACCTTGGTCTTGGTGCTCAGCCGCCAACAGCGAGTTGGGGGACGATGTTGAATGATGCTCAAGGATACATGGGCCAAGGAACGTGGCTAGCAGTGTTCCCTGGGCTTGCAATCGCCGTCGCTGTGCTTGGCTTCAACCTGCTCGGCGATGGACTGCAGAGGTGGCTTGACCCGAAACGCCGCCACTAGACACGGGTACCGTAGAAGTGGGAGAGGAGAATCAACTTGAATTTTGACGCATTGAGTTATCCCTACGCCTCCAGACGAACCGTTGTTTACGCGAACCGCGGTATGGTCGCTACAGGTCACCCGCTCGCAGCGCAGGCCGGACTGTCAGTGCTTCAAATGGGAGGCAATGCGATTGATGCTGCTGTAGCAACGGCTGCAGCGCTGACGGTCGTGGAACCGACGGCAAATGGCATCGGCGGTGACGCATTTGCACTTGTATGGGTAAAAGACAAGTTACATGGATTGAATGCCAGTGGGCCATCACCAAAAGGCATCAGCATCGAGGCTGTGAAGGGCGCTGGGCACAGCGAGATGCCAACCTTTGGCTGGACACCGGTAACTGTCCCTGGTGCACCCGGAGCTTGGGCTGCACTGATAGAAAGGTTTGGGAAACTCTCATTGCCGGAAGTGCTTGCCCCAGCGATTCAATTGGCGGAGCAGGGACACCCTGTGGCACCAACGGTAGCTCGCGGCTGGCAGTTATCTGCAGAGCGCTTCTCGAACCTGTTCAAAGGTGATGAATTCAAAGGATGGTTTGATACGTTTGCAAAAACGGGCAAGGGTCCCAATCCGGGTGACATTGTCCGCCTAACGGATCATGCAAGTACCCTGAGGGCCATTGCCGAGACAAACGCACGTGCCTTCTATGAGGGGACACTAGCTGAAAAGATGGATGCTGAGTCGAGAAAGCAGGGCGGATACCTGAGAATTGACGATCTCGCTCGCTTTCAACCGGAATGGGTCGATCCGATTTCTGTATCCTATCGCGGCTATGATGTTTGGGAGATTCCGCCGAACGGTCAGGGAATTGTTGCGCTGATGGCACTCAACATCCTGAATGGTTTCGAATTCTTCGAGCGCGAGACATGGGAAACCTATCATCGCCAAATCGAGGCGATTAAACTTGCGTTTGCTGACGGCAAGCAGTACGTTACCGACCCGAAGGCAATGAAGGCATCGGTTGCAGAACTGTTGTCGCCTGAATTTGCAAAGACGAGACGGAAACTGATGACGGACCGTGCAATCGAACCGGCGCCGGGAAAACTTCCAAGCAGCGGAACAGTTTACCTTTCCACGGCTGACGGGGAAGGCAACATGGTCTCCTACATTCAGAGCAATTACATGGGATTTGGTTCCGGCATTGTTGTGCCGGGCACAGGCATCGCCTTACAAAATCGCGGTCATACCTTCTCTCTGGACACTGACCACGTGAATGCGTTGGCACCGCAAAAACGTACTTACCATACCATCATTCCCGGATTTTTAACCAAAGGCTCTGAGGCCGTCGGTCCGTTTGGCGTGATGGGGGGATATATGCAGCCCCAAGGACATCTGCAAGTGGTGTCGAACCTCGTTGATTTCCATATGAATCCGCAAGCAGCACTTGATGCACCGCGTTGGCAGTGGATGGATGGAAAGCGTGTGGTCGTGGAACGCAGTGTTCCTGCTCACATTGCTGAACAACTAGCGCGGATGGGTCACAAGATTGAGGTCGCAAATGACGGTGGCGGCTTTGGGCGTGGTCAAGTCATTGTGCGTATGCAAAACGGGAGCCTTGCCGGCGGCACAGAACCGAGAACGGATGGGCAAATCGCCGCTTTCTGATTGAAAGCAGACGCGGAGCAACAGGAAGGTACAAGGTACAAGGTACAAGGTACAAGGTACAAGGTACAAGGTATATCGTATGAGAAGGTGTCGTACACCGGCGCATGGAGAACATGTGAACTGGTGTAGGCACCTTTTTGTGTCCATGACACTTGATTTAGCGCTCCTTGAGATGTCCTACCATACACAGATGAATTTAGTAGGAAACATATAGTGTTTGAGGATAGAGGTGGATGGGCGAGGAATCGGCTGAATCCTCATGGTGGTTCGGAATCATCAGGCACTTGGGAGAAATACCCGGTTTAGGCCGGGTTAATCGGGGTTGAGGCAAAGTGGATAGGTACGTCACACTAAAGGTGAGCGGCAGCGGCGACGCGCCAAGGCCATTCGCTAAGATGATTGGCCGAGAAGATTGGTCGTGTGACACGCCACGGCAATTGGCCGAGAAGACCGCTGTCTCGTTCAATGTTTCGTTGCATCGGGAAAGTCATTCCGGAGTGAAGAAGGAGAGGTGGGGTATAAGCGATTCAGGCAGGGACAGAAAGCCTGATTCGTAACCTGCTCATGGGTAAGAGAAATGAAACAACCTTTGTTGTGCCGCTTTCGTCGCCGATTCATTTTCGTGAACCCCAACTAGATGATGGAGCAGCCATCTGGTCGCTGATTAAGGACATTGAACTGCTCGATCTCAACTCTTCGTACTGTTACCTCATGTTGACCTCCTATTTTCGTGAAACATGCGTCGTCGCCGAGTCCGGTCAGCGCCTCTCGGGTTTCGTGTCCGGGTTTATTCCGCCCGACAAGCCGCAGACTCTGTTTATTTGGCAAGTCGCCGTGGAACAACAAAGCCGCGGCAAAGGTGTGGGCACTAAAATGCTCCAGACACTGCTTGCCAGAGATGTGTGCAGCTCAGTGAAGTACCTTGAGACGACCGTTTCGCCGAACAATGCTGCTTCTCGTGCCATGTTTCTGCGCATTGCAAACGCACTTCGCACCGAGATGAAACCCGTTGGTGAGTTCCCATCAACGTTATTTCCCCATGGGCATGAGACGGAACAGTTACTGCAAATTGGTCCATTTTCTACGCGTGATGCAATCCATCGCGAACCAAGCGCACGATAACTAGGAGGTTGTGTACCACACATGAAAATGGTAGCTGAAGCGAAAGCCGTATCCATTGACGTGTTCAATCGCTACGAGTCCGACGTACGGAGCTACATTCGGAGTTTCCCGACCGTGTTTCACAGAGCCAAGGACTACCATCTATGGGATGTCGAGGGGAAGATGTACATTGATTTTTTTGCTGGAGCTGGGGCTCTGAATTATGGACACAACAATGAAATGCTCAAGCGTGTACTGCTCGAGTACCTTAGCGAGGATGGCATTACGCACGGTCTCGATATGGGCACAAAGGCCAAAGGTGAGTTTTTGGAAGCATTTCATGAGATTATCCTCAAGCCGCGCGGTTTGCCCTATAGGGTGATGTTCCCGGGGCCCACCGGTACCAATTCCGTGGAGAGCGCCCTGAAGCTTGCCCGTAAGGTGACGGGTCGGTCAACTATTGTCAGCTTTACGAACGCATTCCACGGAATGACGCTTGGTTCGTTGTCGGTAACCGGAAATCGATTTAAACGAAAAGGTGCAGGGATTCCGCTGTTGAACACGGTGTCCGTACCGTATGACTCAGAGAAAGGTGACATCGATGGGATTGCTCTGTTGCGCCGGATGCTTGATGACAGCGGCAGCGGGTTAGAACTTCCTGCCGCCATCATTGTGGAGACGGTGCAGGGTGAGGGCGGCATCAACGTTGCCGGGTTTAGATGGCTCAAACAACTGGAGACTTTATGCAGGGCCAGGGATATTCTGCTCATCGTCGATGATGTGCAGATGGGCTGCGGACGTACCGGTCCCTTCTTCAGCTTTGAACCTGCCGGTATCACTCCGGACATTGTTTGTCTCTCAAAGTCGATTAGCGGCTATGGGTTGCCAATGGCACTGACTTTGTTCAGGCCAGAACTCGACATCTGGGAACCCGGTGAACATAACGGTACCTTCCGTGGAAACAACCCTGCGTTTGTTACGGGTACACAGGCTTTAAAACAGTACTGGTCGGACCCGGAATTGGCAGAACAAACCGAACAAAACAGCAAGACTATCGAAAGCTACCTGACGGATATCGTGGCATCGATGCCATCCCTGCAAGGCAAAGTTCGTGGGCGAGGAATGGCCTATGGCATGGAGTGCGGTGTTTCAGGACTCGCTGAAAAAATTAGTCGGGCTGCATTCGAACGCGGCCTAATTATCGAGACGTCTGGTGCGAACAGTGAAGTCGTCAAGCTGCTTCCACCACTCACGATTGACGAAGTTGGGCTTAAGCAAGGACTGTCCATTCTCGCAGACAGCGTGAAGGCTGTTGTCTCAAAGTAAAGAGCATGGCGAAGCCGCAACATCACGTAAACGAACGGAGTGTCAGCAAACCAGCGAAATCAGGCAACGGAGGGACAAAAATCGATGATAGTGCGACAACTCAGTGACATTGTAGCTACAGACAACGATGTACATGGCGAAACATGGGTCAGTCGGCGGCTTTTGCTTTCAAACGACAAGGTCGGATTTTCCCTTCACGATACGGTGATGAAGGCAGGTACGGAGACAACGATGTGGTACAAAAATCACGTTGAAGCCGTGTACTGTATTGAAGGGCAGGGAGAACTGGAAGACCTTGTGAGCGGGCGAAAACATCAACTGTCGCCGGGAACGCTGTACGTTTTAAACGGACACGAACGTCATGTTGTTCGCCCCAAAACCGACGTGCGCATGGTGTGCGTGTTTAACCCGCCGGTAACAGGACGAGAGACGCACGATGAAGAGGGGGCTTATCCCCTCATTGTGGACTGATAGACTTGGAAGTTTAGCAGGATAGGCCTTGGGATAGGCCAGCGGGATAGGCCAGCGGGATAGGCCCTGGGATAGGCCAGCGGGATAGACCGTGGGTTAATCTAGTGACTTTGTAATTCGACGATGGAGGAGATAGCAGTGGATTTGTACCCGACACGTGTCAGCAGTACGCCGAGTATCACTTTGCGCCATGATCCGGTTGTATATTCACAGGGGCCAGACTACAACGCCGGTCCGTTGACCATTGATGAGCTTAGGTCCTATGAACAAAACGGCTATTTGTCACTAGAAGATGTATTTTCTGAACAAGAAGTTGGAGACATGCTTGCTGAGTTACAGTCCATTTGGGTTGAGGGAGCTCTATCGAACACACCTGAGATAATTCGTGAACGGGAGAGTGACGAAATTCGGTCAGTCTTTGCGGTTCATAAGAACAATGCACTGTTCAATCGGTTGTCCCGGGACCCACGACTTATGGATGTTGTCTCTCAAGTGCTTGACAGCGATGTGTATGTTCATCAGTCCCGAATTAATTTCAAGCCCGGTTTTCGAGGGAAGGATTTTTACTGGCACTCTGACTTTGAAACATGGCACGTTGAAGACGGTATGCCACGGATGCGTGCCATCAGCTTTTCTGTGTTGCTTGACGACAACCTGCCTTACAACGGATCGCTCATGCTGGTACCGGGATCACACAAGAAATTTGTCGCTTGTGTGGGTGAAACGCCAAAGGAGCATTACAAGGAATCGCTGCGCAAACAACAGTTTGGCGTGCCTGATGAAGAGAGTCTGTCGAGACTGGTTGGCGAGAATCGTATCGACATGCCAGTGGGCCGCAAAGGGAGTGTGCTGATGTTCGAGTGCAACACCATGCACGGGTCGAACAGCAACATCACACCGTTTCCGCGGCGCAACGTGTTTATCGTGTACAACAGCGTAAAAAATGCCTTGGAAACTCCCTTTTCTGGCGGCTCGCCACGCCCTGAGTTTGTTGCGAGCAGAACTCCTGAACTTGTGATTGTCTGATGCGTGTGAAGTCTCTCTGGGAGGTGCGAAGATTTGAAGACCCTGGTCCAAAAGTTCGGTGGCACCTCCGTCCAAACGAGTGCAGTCCGCCGGAAAGCTGCACAGCACGTTGCAGATGCAGTCCTTAAAGGACACCGCGTGGTGGCTGTTGTGTCTGCAATGGGACGAAAAGGAGACCCTTACGCTACCGATGAACTCCTCAGTATGGTTGAAAATCGAGAGGTCGTCCATCGCGATGTGGACATCCTCCTGTCTTGTGGCGAGGCCATCTCGGCAGTGGTGTTTGCGGCGGAACTGCGCGAACAAGGTTTGCAAACGACGGTGCTTAGCGGCAGTCAGGCAGGAATTCTGACCGACGACAGACACGGGAATGCACGGATTTTGAGTGTCTGTACGGATAGGCTCGTGCGTGAACTGCGGGACAATCACGTGGTTGTTGTGATGGGATATCAAGGGAAAACGGAGTCTGGGGATGTAACGACACTCGGACGCGGCGGCAGCGACACGACCGCGACCGCGATTGGGACTGCCCTGGGAGCTGATAGGGTAGACATCTTTTCAGATGTTGACGGAATTTTCACAGCTGATCCGCGGGTGGTGACAGACGCGACACTCTTGCTGCATCTCTCGTACACGGATGCCTGCACGATGGCTACCGAGGGAGCCAAGGTCATCCATCCCCGTGCCGTGGAGGTTGCCATGCGGACCAACATCCCTGTGATGGTGAGACATACCGGAAAAGACGCCCTTGGCACGCATATCGGCACAGTCCAGGGACAAGTTGAGGACCACGAACGCTTCGGTGGGTGCATCATCGGGATCGCGCACGAGACAAGTCGGGTGCAAGTTACAGTACGAACGAGTGCCGACGAACAGCAGGCCGTGTTCGCTGCCGTGGAGAGAGCGGGTGTGCAGCCAGAATTTTGTTTGAGCTCACCAACTCAACTGTCTTTTACCATACCGGCAATGGATGCCAAGGAAGTTGCGCGTTCTCTGGATGAGATAGGACAAGGGTACGAACTCGTGAAGGACTGCGCACGCGTGTCGGTCATAGGGAGGAGACTGGACGAAATCCCAGGATTGATGGGACGGGTGCTTGAAACCTTGGCGAGTGCAGGTATTCGCGTGCTGCAGTCGGTCGATTCCCCATCCGTCGTCCGCGTCTTGGTGCAAGCAATCGACATGGAACGAACCGTGCAGGCCCTTCACCACAGGTTCGTAGAAAATCGTGTCGATGACTTGCCCACGTTCGTCGTGGCTACGTTAGCAGGAACGGCCGCTGCTGGATGCGATTGAGCGGGCGAATCGAATCATAGAGATAGCAGGATAGAGGGATAGAGGGATAGAGGGATAGAGGGATAGAGGGATAGAGGGATAGAGGGATAGCGCGTTCACACATCGTTATTGGCTCACCGTGGGGCGTAACGCTTCAAGAACGCGCTATTTTGGGCCGACCCACATGGGCAGAGTGGAAATAACGCGCTCAGAGCGCGTTATGGTCCGAATCGGCCTGAAGCGGCTCGGGATAGCGCGTCCACACATCGCTATTTGCCCGGCGTGGAGCGTAACGCTTCAAGAACGCGCTATTTCGGGCCGACCCACATGGACAGAGTGGAAATAACGCGCTCGGAGCGCGTTAATGGAACAAGTGGATGCAGGTTCTGAGGCGTACCGAACAGTATCTTACAGTACCCGAGAGCACCTTTGGCTCTCGGGTTTTGTTTTGAATGCCCGTTGATGTAGATTCGTTTTTGGACAAAGGGATGGATTCGATGTGAAACTTTTGTGAGTAGGTTAAAATGCATGTTATGTGTACACGTTTGCGACAATTTTTAGTCTAAAATGTGAATGGAATCAAGTCGGCAAAGGTGGCGGATAACTGATGAAAAGGGAGACAGATGTTGTCAGAAGCGACATCGAAATTGCGCAGTCCGCGCAACTGCTTCCAATCCGTGAGATTGCAGAGAAACTGGGACTGACCGAAGAAGACATTATCCCGTACGGACGGGACAAGGCAAAAATTGACCTCGCAGCAAGAGAACGGCATGCGAAGACTGTTAACGGAAAACTGGTACTAGTCACGGCGATGAGTCCTACGCCTGCGGGGGAAGGGAAATCCACGGTTACAGTTGGATTGGCACAGGCCCTAAACCGCATTGGGAAACAAGCAATAGCGGCGCTTCGCGAACCATCTCTAGGGCCAAATTTTGGACTTAAGGGCGGTGCCGCGGGCGGCGGTTATTCACAGGTCGTTCCGATGGAAGACATTAACCTCCATTTCACAGGTGATTTCCACGCCATCACAACGGCTCATAACCTCCTCTCAGCCGTAATTGATAATCACCTATACCAGGGAAATGCATTGCAACTCGATCCCAACCGCATCGTATGGAAGCGCGTTCTTGACATGAACGACAGAGCTCTGCGCCAAATTGTGATTGGGCTTGGTGAAAAAAACGGTGTTACGCGCGAGAGCGGGTTTGATATTACTGTTGCATCCGAAATCATGGCTATTCTCTGCCTTGTGGAGGACCTGACGGAGTTGAAAGATGCTCTTGGCCGCATCTTAATCGGCTATACGTACGAGAAAAACCCGGTCTATGTGAAGGACCTTCATGTTGAAGGGGCGATGACCGCCGTGCTTAAGCACGCCATCCATCCGAACTTAGTACAAACCCTCGAAGGCACACCTGCCCTGATTCACGGTGGTCCGTTCGCAAACATTGCCCATGGCTGCAACAGCCTCACAGCAACCAAGATGGCTCTGCAACTTGGTGAATACGTAGTGACGGAAGCTGGGTTCGGTGCGGACTTGGGGGCAGAAAAGTTCTTCGATATCAAATGCAGAAAAGGGGATTTGCACCCAGAAGCTGTCGTCCTCGTCGCTACTGTCAGGGCCCTCAAATATCACGGTGGTGTGCCTCGTAAAGAGCTCGGACGAGAAAATCTGGATGCGATTGCACACGGTTTCGCCAATCTTGAACACCATGTGCGGATTGTCGAGCGCGCAGACGTCCCATTTGTCGTTGCGTTGAACCGTTTCTCAACGGACACCCAGGCAGAGCTCGATTTTGTTCGGACACTGTGTAAGGAGCATGGGTTCCCTGTGGCCTTGACAGAGGTCTGGGCAGAAGGTGGAGCAGGTGGAATAGAACTTGCTGAAAAGGTGGTTGATGCCGTCGAACATTCGAACCACACTTTTCATCCCATCTACGACCTGACGGGCACTATCCGTGAAAAAATAGAAACCATTTGCAAAGACGTGTACGAAGCAGACGGTGTGTTATTCACTGATGAAGCACGCCGTCAAATGGCTGATTGCGAATTGCACGGCTGGGGTGGACTTCCCATCTGCATGGCGAAGACACAGTATTCTTTTTCGGACAACCCCAAGGCGATTGGCGATGCGAAAGGTTTTTCCATTACCGTTCGTGAGATTCGACCGTCTCTCGGTGCCGGGTTCCTGGTTTGTCTCACTGGGGACATCATGACGATGCCAGGGTTGCCCAAAGAGCCGACAGCTTTGAAAATAGATATCAACGACAAGGGCAACATTACAGGATTGTTCTAGACAGGCCTGTTTCAATTTGAGCGCAATTTGAGTAACTCCGGATGAGGGTATGGCCAGGATTTGATTGGTCTGGCTGATGCCCTCTCCCGAGCCTCGCGAGCCTCGCTATATAACCCCTTTTGGCCCGTGACGGCACACTAAACACCATAGCAATGGCGATCTTTCTAGCTCAATAGCGAGCCCGGAACGCGTTATTCACTCTAACCGAAACACGTTCAAATGGAAATAACGCGCTCGTGGCGCGTTATTAACTGAAACGGTGTAAAATAACGCGTTCACACGTCGTTATTGACTCACGGTGCGAGCATAGCGCTTCCACAGCACGCTATTTCTCTCCGGCACTCTAGACCCAATCGGAAATAGCGCGTTCAGGGCGCGTTATTGCAAATTACTGACCACGCCCACGCCCACGCCCACGTCCACGTCCACGTCCACGTCCACGTCCACGCAGGCTTACGCATCCCCGATGCGTAAGCCACGGGGCACGGGGCGCTGCGTGGTTGCACGCGACGTTATTCCGTGACGTAGGTGTCCTCAGAGATACCGCGCAAAAATGAGCTCATTGCTTCAATATAATAAATGTGTAATTCATGCATGGCTCTAGTACAGGCGGTGTACAGGAGTTTTCGTTCATGTGCACGGCAATATGCATCAGCTGACGCGTCAAACACTATCACCGCATCAAACTCCACACCCTTTGCAAGATACGCAGGAATGACGGTCACGCCGGGTTGGTACCTGGTGGTGTTCCGGTCAATGAGGTTGTTTGCCACATCAAATGCTTTGAGGTCCTGATGTACCACTTCGCTCTCTGCTTGCGTTTTGCAAACAACAGCAATCGTGCGATGCTGCCTCGCATTCAGTTCCTTTATTTTCCTTGCCACCTGCCGCATTAACTCGTACCTGTCAGGTACACGTACGAGAGTAGGTTTTTGGCCGACACGATGAAACGGATCGATAGCCTCGCCTTGGTCAAGGATACCTCTCGTAAACAGAACAATTTGCTCAGTCGAGCGGTAGCTCTTGGAAAATCGATACGTTTCTGTTGTTTCTCCCTGGTACAAGGCCATCAGAGACGCAAATGCACCCCCGTGTTCGCCTGTGGAGGCGTGAACATGGATTGCTTGATTCGGATCGCCGAGAACCGTCAGACGTGCGTGTGGAAACAACTGCTTGATGCACGCGAACTGAAATGGTGAGTAGTCCTGCGCTTCATCGATGAACACATGCCGGACAGTGTTGTTTACGCGTATCCCCTCGACGCGCTCTCGGAGGTACACGTACGGTGTTGCGTCTTCGTAAGTCAAGCGTTTGTCATCGAGAAAATGGACAGTCTGAGCACAGATGTCTCGCCAGAGGGGAGGTAACTCGGCCGTTTTGACCAGACGCAGGGCAATCTCTGGGTTGCTAAACAGTTGACGATAGACACCAGGAAGGTCAAGATAACGCAGTTCTTTGACAGCTTTTCGCAGGCGTCGAAAGTGTTTGTCGATGACAATTCCAGCGAGAGCATCCCGTTCCCTCGCGGCGTCTTCGAAGCTATCCTCTGTAAACTGTCCCTGACGCTGCAGCGCTTGAAACACCTTATGGTACGTATCGCTGTCGAAAAGTTCGATTTCTTCCTCGACCCATTTCTGGCTTTTCTGGCGCTGTGCTTCCGTCCTTAGCTCATCAAGAATCCAATGACTGAGAAAACGCAGTCGATTTGGGATGGACAAAGAAGGGTCATAGCTGTAAAACTGGCGCTTGATGCGTTTGCCCGAGACAATCACTTTTCCTCGAAACTTCAAGCCTTTGAAGACGAGTCCGTCTGTGCCGAGCCAGGCTGCGTACTTGTCAATCAGGTCTTTGAACGAAAGTCCTGCCTTGTAACGGATGCCTTCAATTCTTGTCTCATAACCTGGAGCGTCCACATCTGTCAGAATGATTTCCATCTGTTCAAACGGGTCTTCGAGGGTCAGCGCATGACCAACGGGGCCTTTGAGGTAATCTGGAAACGTGGTCTGGGCCATATTTTTTTCGCCAAGCTCTGGCAGCACGGTGGCGACGTAACTGCTAAACAGCGGATTTGGGGAGAACATCACAACTTGACTCGCCTTCAGGAGTTCACGGTACCGATATAACAGATACGCTATGCGTTGCATGGCAGCAGACGTCTTGCCACTGCCTGCGGCTCCTTCGACAATCACAAGACGATGCAGGGTGTCACGAATGACGGCATTTTGTTCCCTCTGAATGGTGGCGACAATGCTCTTCATCTGGGGTTCAGCCTGTTGTCCAAGTACTTCCTGAAGCAGTTCATCGCCGATTGTGACACCCGTGTCAAACATGCTTAGCAGTCGGCTGTCACGGATGAGATACTGCCGCTTCACGTCAAGTGTTCCTTCAATCACACTGTCAGGTGCGGTGTATTTTGCGGGACCCGGTGGATAATCGTAGTAGAGACTAGAAATTGGCGCTCGCCAGTCATGGACAAGGAAATTGTCACCGCTCGCGTCCACAAAAGAACTGATGCCGAGGTACACTGGTTCTGAACTTGTCTCGCCGTGTGCGCGAAAGTCAATGCGTCCAAAATATGGGGATTGCTGCAGGCGTATCAATGTTTTCAGTTGCTGGTGGGCATTCTGATGGCTTCGTTCCTGTTCGGAAAGGACTTCTGCTTGCTGCCGAATACTCGCCATTGTCTCAGCAGCTTCAGCAGAGTCTTCAAAGTTGACTGTGACCTCTTCCCAGAAGTCCCGCCGGATATCAACGATGTCGGATTGGATTCCCTCTACCCTTTGGCGCAACGTCGTCACGCGTCGGGACACTTCCCGGACTACGTCATCGACCCGACGCTGTTCCAATTCCCATTCCTGTGCTTCATTGTCCAATCCCCATCGCTCCTTTGCAATCTCAGACTACGCTTACCGCCAGACGACACCGCAGTTGGTGGACCTTCGAACCGGGTATTGACAAATTACATACCCAGTTGTAGAATGCTAGTAACACTATAAAATAAGGTTCCTTCTTTCTTGATAGAAGAATGAAGGGCTGTTGTTTATTGTATCCAACCACGACCATTCATGCAATGCTTTGATGACGAAGCATTGTTTTGAAACGTGGTTTTTTTAATGTCTGACGCATGAGACTCATGAACATGCCTGTGAATCATCCAAAATTCAAAGCGTATATATGTACCACGGTTGCTTCGATGTGACGGAAACATCTCAGACGTCACGTTTTTGACGGAAAGGAGGACAAGGATTGCTGCATATCGTGGTTTGCATCAAGCAAGTGCCAGATAGCCGTGAGATTCGCATCGATCCGAAGACGAATACCTTGGTTCGCCAGGGTGTACCAGCAATTGTAAACTACTATGATTTGCACGCTCTGGAGGCGGCGATTTCTCTGAAGGACGAGTACGGTGCTCGTGTAACCGTCATTTCAATGGGACCGCCATCCGCGGAAAAGGCATTAAAACAGTGCATTTCAATGGGGGCCGACGAAGGCGTGCTTGTGAGTGACAGGGCATTTGCCGGCGCTGACACGCTGGCTACTTCGTATGTCGTTGCTTTGACGATTCAAAAAGTAGAAGACACATGGGGGACTGTCGATCTGATTTTTTGTGGAAAGCAGACGCTTGACGGAGACACCGGTCAAGTCGGCCCCGGGGTGGCCTGCCGTCTGGATATTGACCAATTGACGTACGTGGAAAAAATTGAATTTTTAGATATGAGTGCGCGAGAGATTACGGTTCACAGGCATTTGGAAGACGGTGTTGAGCGCATCAAGGCAAAGTTACCCGTGCTGATTACAGCGCTAACTGAGCTAAACCTGCCTCGTCGCGCATCTCTGCCAGGTGTCCTGCGAGCTGCCAGGTACAAGCCCATCGTATGGAGCACAAAGGATTTTCCGGACCTCGACCGCACCAAGATTGGACTCAAAGGCTCACCTACGATTGTGTCGAAAACGTGGGTGCCGGAACCGAGGCAGGTCAATACCGAGTTTATCAACAGTGACGACTCAGAAGCTGCTTGTGACACGCTCGTTTCGCGTCTGTCAGAAGCAGGATTGGCTGAGACGCTCAGCTGGTCTTAAGGGGGGCGAAAAATGGCTGACACCGGTCCGAAAAAACGCAAGCCAATGATTGGCTTGCAACCTGAAGGGGATGTTGATTGGTCCGCGTATCGCGGTGTTTTAGTGGTTGTCGAGCAAAGAGCCGGCGTCGCAAAACCCGTCTCCTGGCAATTGCTTGGTGAAGCGACGCGACTGGCCGCAAAGTTGGATGCACCGGTGAGTGCACTCGTGATGGGGTCAGGCGTCTCTTCCTTAGTGCAGGAAGCGATTTATTACGGCGCCGATGTCGTATATGTCTGTGACGCGCCAGAACTCGAGCACTACCGGACCCGGCCCTATAGTCGCGTGTGCCTTCACGTTATTCGGCAGTATAAGCCGGAGATTGTCCTCATGGGTGCAACCAATACAGGGCGCGATCTCGCTGGAGCCATTGCCACTCATTTGCCGACAGGCCTCACCGCGGATTCCACGGAGCTTGATGTCGATGAAGAACGGTTGCTGCTGGCGAGTCGCCCTGCTTTCTCCGAAAAAATGCTCGCCACCATTCTCTGTAAACAGTTCAAACCGCAAATGGCGACGGCTCGAGCGGGCGTGTTTGCCCCTTTAGTCCGTGACACGTCACGCACGGGTGATGTCGTGGTCATTCCGCCGCAAATGAACCCCGAGGCCATCGCCACGGAAGTCCTCGAGTTTCTTGAGGAGCAGAAGAAAGTTAATCTTCAGGACGCAGAAGTGATTGTGGCAGGAGGGCGCGGCCTTGGAAGTCCTGCGGCGTTCGAACTGCTTTCAGAACTCGCGGACGCGCTTGGGGGAGTCGTTGGTGCGTCACGCGCTGTTGTCGACATGGGGTGGATTTCTCATGACCATCAAGTGGGACAGACAGGCGTTACGGTCCGTCCGAAGCTGTACATTGCGGTCGGTATTTCGGGTGCCGTTCAGCACGTCGTCGGTATGCAGAATTCCACGTGGATTGTTGCCATTAACAAGGATCCCGATGCACCGATTTTCAAACTTGCCCATTACGGCCTCGTAGGTGACTTGTTTCAACTGGTGCCCGCACTGACCAGAGCGGTAAAAGCTCGAAAGGCGAACGGATTGTCTGTGGCTGCAGAAGTTTCAGGGCGAACTGTGTAGTCATCCAGAAGTATTGGAGATGAGGAATTGGCGGACGAAAAGTTTGACGCAGTTGTCGTTGGCGCCGGGCCCGCTGGGACTGCCGCAGCGTACACCATGGCTAAGGCCGGACTGAAAGTGGCACTGATTGAACGTGGAGAGTTTCCGGGCGCAAAAAACATCTTTGGCGGAGTCCTCTACAGAAAGCAACTCGAGGACTTGATTCCTGAGTTTTGGAAGGAGGCTCCACTCGAACGGACAATTATTGAACAGCGACTATGGGTTCTCGGAGACGAGAGTGCCGTTACGTTCGGTCACAAGAACTACCGCTATCAGGATCCGCCGAACTGTTGGACGGGGCTCCGGGTGAAGTTTGACCAGTGGTTCGCCAGTAAGGCAGAAGAGGCTGGGGCCATGCCTATCTATGAGACAGTGGTCACAGAGCTTCTTCGCGAGAATCAGAAGGTCATCGGGGTCCGCACGGACAGAGACGATGGAGACCTTGCGGCAGACATTGTCATTATTGCAGACGGTGTAAATTCGCTGCTCGGCAAGTCGTTGCTCGCCCACCGCGAGTGGCAGCCGGACCAGGTCTCTCTGGCAGTCAAGGAAGTCATTGCGTTACCCAGAAAGACGATTGAAGACCGGTTCAATCTTGAACCGAATCAAGGATGTACGATTGAGCTCATTGGCCACACGCACGGTATGGCAGGTCTTGGCTTCCTGTACACAAATCAGGACACGTTATCTCTTGGCGTCGGGGTGATGGTGAACGACCTTGCCAAAAAGCGCATCAAACCATACGAGGTCTTAGACGGGATTAAGCGACACCCGATGATTCAGGCGTTAATTCAGGGCGGAGAGAGCAAGGAGTACTCTGGTCATTTGATTCCGGAAGGAGGATTTGACTCGATTCCGCCGCTCTGCGGTGACGGTTGGATGATCTGCGGAGATGCCGCACAGATGGTGAATGCGGTCCATCGGGAGGGGACCAATCTCGCCGTTACCTCTGGCAGGTTGGCAGCGGAGACGGCCATTTTGGCGCATGCGAAAGGTGACTTTTCATTCTCAACCCTTAGAGAGTACGACACTGCAGTTCGAAATTCATTTATTCACAAGGACTTAAAGAAGTACCGAGGTGTCCATCAACTGCTTGGATTTGGCGATTCAGAAATGATGTTCGACAAATTGCCGCAGGCGCTTAACGAGGCTGCGTATCAAATGCTTTTGGTCGACGGTGTGCCGAAGAAGCAAAAGCAGAAAATGGCCATGCGCATGTTGCGAGAGGCCGCTGGGGGCAACCTCGACCTGCTCCGCTTAGGTCTGAAAGGGTGGAGGTCGATGAATGGATGACGCAAAGCATTGAAGAGAGACTCTTCAGCATCCGCTACAAGGCCGACGACAAGTCTCATCTCATCATCAAGAACCATGACGTTTGTGAAACGTGCGTAGATAAGCCGTGTAATTACTTCTGTCCATCTGACGTGTATCTTTGGCACAATGTTGAAAAAATGACGTCTGTTGCCTACGAGAACTGTATTGAATGCGGTACATGTCGCCTGGCGTGCCCATATTACAATATCGAGTGGGTCTACCCGAAAGGGGGCTATGGCATTACGTACAAATACGGATGACGTCCATTATTCATCCATGGTTTAAGGTCTGCACCGTGTTGGTGCAGACCTTTTTCAGTCTTAAGTCGTACTTTGGACCCCACTTTCCTAGGTCCAAAGTCTCATACGTTGTGCGCCTTCCGCCTGATGTGGCAACTCTCCTTTCTTTCTAGAATGAAATCAACAGCAAGAGTTCGAGAAGCGGAACCATGAAGGGGAGTGAGAGACATGAATAGTGCCATCGCATTTCGTTTGGCCGTGTTACAGCAACAAGCGTTGGAACGCTCCAGTCAGAAACAGCGGCAAGTTCGCTAGTTGATACTTTCTAGTTGATACTTTGTATCTGATTCTTCGCCCCCGTTTTCACTCGCGGTCGAGTCTGACTGCCCGCATACACTCGACTGAGGTATAATCAAAAGTGTTTGTATCTTTTGATACGGAAGGGGCGTATTACAGATGTCAGATACGTTGACACAGTCTGCATCCATCTCGGCTTCCATGCTGGATGCGTATGCCAAGGAGTTTACAGCGAACCCTGCGAATCGTGTGCGGATGAATGCAATTGCGAAAAGTGGAGTCAACAGCGTTGCTACGAGTCGCGATGCCCTAATCGACATGCAGTTTACGTTCAGCACGGAAATCGAAACCGGACCCGTGACGAACCAGAAACAAAGCGGACGCTGCTGGATGTTCGCCGGCCTCAATACGATTCGTCATCATATGGCCAAAGAGAACAACATGAAGCCGTTTGAACTCTCTCAGTCTTACCAGATGTTCTGGGATAAATTTGAGAAGGCCAACTATTTTTTGGAGCGGGTCATCGACACTCGCACTGATGATACTGATAGTCGGGTTGTCCAATGGCTGCTGCAAGCACCACTCAATGACGGCGGTCAATGGGACATGTTTGTGAGTCTAGTCGACAAGTACGGTGTTGTCCCTCAATACGTGATGCCAGAGACCTTTCATAGCAGCGCCTCGCGTGACATGAACGGCCTGTTGACGCAAAAATTGCGCGGTCATGCCTCAGCACTTCGCAGAGCACATCAAGAAGGCGCTTCAGTAGATGCCCTCCGTGAGAAGAAAGTGCAGATGTTGGGTGAGTTTTACCGGGTTCTTTGCTACTTCCTCGGTACGCCGCCGACCGAGTTTGATTTTGAATATCGAGACAAAGATAATACGTATCACCGGGAGGCCGGGCTAACGCCGCAGGGATTTTACAGCAAATACGCAGGTCGGGACTTGCACGAGTACGTCAGCGTTATCAATGCCCCTACTGCAGATAAGCCGTTTAACAAGACCTATACAGTGCAGTACCTCGGCAATGTCGAAGGTGGGCGCATTGTGAGATATCTGAACGTAGATATTGAAGCCTTCAAGAAACTGGCACTGGCCCAATTGAATGACAATGAGCCGGTTTGGTTCGGTTGCGATGTCGGGAAGATGCTGGAGCGCGACGGCGGTATTCTCGACACGGCCGTTTATGACTACGAGGGTGCACTTGGCGTCGAGTTCGAGATGACCAAGGGAGAGCGTCTCGCGTACGGTGAGAGTTTGATGACGCACGCGATGGTATTTACCGGAGTCAATGTGGTCGACGGAAAGTCGAATCGTTGGAAAGTAGAGAACAGTTGGGGTAAGGATAGAGGCAGTGACGGATTCTTCGTCATGAGCGACGATTGGTTTAACGAATACATGTACCAAATTGTGGTCAACCGGAAATACCTCGAACCGGAACTTGCGGCGATTGTCGATGAGAAGCCGATTGTTCTTAAACCTTGGGACCCAATGGGGTCGCTGGCCTGAATCGAATTTCGGTTTGTGTGTTGGCGTGTGCGGGCGGATGACGGTGGGTCACGATTGGCCCACCGTATTTTTCGTGAAACTCAGTTTTTTGGAAAAGGCTATGAGCAAGCCCTTACTGGTGTATCCTTGAAAGAGCGTAGTCTTTGCGCTTTGCTCTGCAGAGCGTGTGAGGAGGTCGGACAGCATGGCAAGCACCTGGGACACAACGAGCATTCCGAATCAGAGCGGGAAGCGGGTTGTCATTACCGGATCGAACAGTGGAATTGGATTTGAGGCTGCAAAAGTGCTCGCGGCCAAAGGCGCCGAGGTGATATTGGCCGTCCGCAACGTCGCGAAGGGGAACCAAGCGGCAGATAGAATTCAAACGGAGTTCAAAGAAGCAAAAGTCGAGGTGATGGAGCTCGATCTCGCTGACCTCGACAGCGTCCACCATTTTGCCGACGCGTACCGTTCACGGTGGACCACCCTCGAACTCCTGATAAACAACGCCGGAGTCATGGTTCCACCGTTTCGCCAGACAAAGGACGGCTTTGAGCTGCAGTTTGGGACAAACCACCTCGGTCACTTTGCTTTGACGGGTCGGCTCATGGACACGCTCCTGGCGACACGAGAGGCACGTGTGGTCGTAGTCAGCAGTGCTGCACACACGCGAGGGGTTATCAACTTTGATGACCTCAACTGGACGCGCGGGTATAAGCGTTGGGCAGCGTATGGGCAGAGTAAATTGGCCAATCTCTTGTTCGCGTACGAACTCGAGCGGAGACTTGAAGCGATTCATGCC
The DNA here is from genome assembly GCA_017298655.1 of Alicyclobacillus curvatus. Lineage (GTDB taxonomy): Bacteria > Bacillota > Bacilli > Alicyclobacillales > Alicyclobacillaceae > Alicyclobacillus_B > Alicyclobacillus_B curvatus. Next base: position 3,677,039 of record CP071184.1, on the reverse strand, counting down.
GACGTGAAGTGTGTTGCCTGTCACCCCGGGTTTGCGGCGACGAATTTGACTGCAGCTGGTTTTGGTCTGGGAAAATCGTGGATCGGCAAGAGCGTTGGAGAACTTGCAAACGTGTTTGCCCAGAGTGCCGCGATGGGGGCATTGCCTACCTTGTATGCAGCTACGGATATGGGATTAAAAGGCGGCGAGTACATCGGACCGACGTCGCGAAGTGGACGAAATAGCATGCGCGGTTACCCTGGCATTGTGACGTCCAATCACCGCTCCATGGACCAGGCCGTTGCCAAGCGCCTCTGGGATGTGTCCGAAGAGTTGACAGGGGTGCACTTTCAAGCATTGGAGTTGTCTTAAGCCGGTGCGTGAAGCGGACGGTCAGTCGTGAGAATAGGTCTCACCTGACGATGCGCGCCAACCACAAGAGTGCGTCGATCCGATGAGCATAGTGGAGAATTGGAGCCTCTAGCGGAAGTTCAAAACCGATTTTGCCCTTTAGGGGGGTAAGCAGTGTTTGCTGCCTGAATCTCGCCTTTGCAAATTGAAGCGGCCACGGTTGGTGATGAATGTCCACTCGAAGTAATTTGCCGGCGTTCACCGTATATAGGCAGTATCGCTCCGTTAGCCAGTGGTCGAGACTGCCTGGCTTCGCGTGCCAAATATCAGATGACGGTTGATAGGAGACTTGGAGTGTTCCTCCTCTCCTTGGTGTTTGCAAGCTTGTCAATCTTGACCGGCTGTCAGCGTTTTGTAGGGGCAAAGAGGGTGTTGAACCTGCATGCATGTCCGTTTTGCCGCGACCTGTCGCGTCCAGCCGTTGACTGGAAAATTCGATTTCACGTCCTGACCCGACAAATCGGCTTTTCACATTCATCTGAGCATGATGGTACGGCAAGCCAAGCATTAGCCGTGTGAGCCAAACGGTTGGCAGGTGGTTTGTGTCTAGGGCCAGAAAGTAAACGCCAGGCTTGTTATCGCGCAGGACATAGGTTCGAATGTTGATTTGTTGCATCTGGCTCGCCCCTGGAATGGCGGGCAACAAACGCATGCGGACGTTGGTCATTTCAAACGGCAGTACGCTCACGTAAGCCTTGTTGTCAAATGTGTCGAGTTTTAATCCTTGTGGGATGAGCGGTTCGAGCAGCCCGGGAGGAAGCGGCCAATGTGCAAACAGCAACCGATTCCAGGTTTGCCGCATCACCCACGGCCCTGATGGCAGCGGGTAGGGTCGATGGCTTGTTATTTGCAAAATGTTCTCTGGCGAAGTCTTCATCACTGGTCCCTCCGTAATACTTATCGGGCAGTTTGAGTTCACCGAATGCGGTTCGCCTGTGTCAGAAAGACGGTTTTATCCTCATCATTATGACCGCAAGGCATGTTTGCATACATGACCAGCCAGACCATGTTTGAGCATGGATGGACTCGTATGAGCACGCAAGTGCATGTATCAGCGTGTAGACCACGTATGACCACGGCAAGTGCATGGATGAGCGTGTAGACCACGGCAAGAGCTCGTCTGCAGCAGAATTTGACAATCAGTCGATGACTTAGAATTAGGGAGTGGTTTTTCATGCAAAAACTCCGCCTTGGCATCCTCAGCGCAGCCAATATTGCTCGAAAATCCCTGATACCAGCTGCTCTCGCGGCAGACGGCGTCGACGTGGTCGCCATTGCGAGCACATCGGACAAAGGTGCGAAGTTTCTCGCCGACACAAACCTTCTCACTAAAGACGGACGACCGATTGGCGAAGCTGTTCGATTGTTTGACTCATACGAAGCCATGCTGGCGGATGAAGAAATCGATGCAGTCTATATCGGGCTGCCGAATCACCTCCATATGGAGTGGTCCATCAAGGCTGCCGATGCAGGTAAGCATGTGCTGTGCGAAAAGCCAGCGGCGCTAAACGCACAGGAAACAGAAGCTATCATTCGTCACTGCAATATGAGAAACGTCGTTTGGATGGAAGCATTTATGTATCGCTTTCACCCCCAGTACGAAGTTGTTCGCGATTGGCTGCAACGAGATGTGATTGGCAAGATGAAGACAATCCGCAGTAGTTTCACATTTGTCATGCAGGACTCAGCCAATACGCGATTTGTGAAGGACTACGGTGGAGGCTCTCTCTACGATGTGGGATGTTATTGTGTGAACGTAAGTCAATTTCTGCTTGGTCGAGCTCCACGAGCTGTGTCGGGAATGATGGTCGAAACGCCGGAGGAAATTGATGAAGACTTCCTCGGCTTGATGGATTATGGCGACGGTCAGACTGCGCTCTTTCACAGCAGCTTTGGACAGGAGTACAGCAATTATGTCGAGGTCTTTGGAACCAAGGGCAGTATTATTGTGCCGGCAGCTTTCTTGCCGGGGAACGAGACTGCAACGCTCATTTTAAGAACCGAAGAGGGAGAACAAAAAATTCTTGCACCCGCACGCAATCAATATCAAGAGCAGGTGCAAGCCTTTGCAAGCCATGTATTTGCGGGCACAAAACCAGATGTCATGTCACACGAAGATACCCTTGATAACATGCGCACCATTGACGCACTATTTCAGTCCGCTCGCGAGCACAGGACGGTGTGGTTGCAGTGACACCGGATGACGCGTCGCATCCTGTTTTACTCTTTGACGGCATCTGTAATCTGTGTAACTGGTCGGTCCAGTTTACAATGAAACGCGACGTTCGCGGACACATCCACTTTGCCTCGTTGCAGTCCAAAGTAGGGAAGCACTTGCTGTCCATGTACGAATCATCACGACCGCTTGATGCGCGGGGATGGACACTAAAGTCGCCCGCAACGAGTAAAGAAGGCAATGGAGGTGAAGAAGGGACGGATGCGGCGGATGTTTCCCTCGCTCCTGCCTTTGCTAGCGTCACTTTCATTGAAGATGGGCGCATGTACACGGAGTCCACGGCCGTTCTTCGGATACTTCGACATCTCAAGATGCCATGGCCGTTATTGTCTGCTTTTCAAATCATTCCAGTACCGCTGCGGGATGGAATGTACCGTTTCATTGCCAAACACCGGTATCGCTGGTTTGGAATCCGTGAGGTTTGTATGGTGCCTTCGTCGGACACGTTGTTGCGCTTTCTCGACAGGGAGGAAAATGACGATTCCGAAGCGAAATCGATGCAGTAGATTGGATGGGCTTGGAATAGTATAGATTCGCACGCATTCAATTCACATCGTTCGTATTCACATCGTTTGTACTCACGTGGTTCGAATTCGTTTGCATTGAAAATAATACCTGAAAAATCTAAAAACCCGGCCGGAGGAGGGCTTGATTTGACCCAAACACACACACTTCACAAGGAAAACATTGTTTACGCCATGGCACCCGACAACGCCCCTGCACTTCATGTAGAGGACGGGGACCGAATTGTGGTGCACACCTGTGATTGCTTTGAAGACCAAATACAAACGGAAGACCAAGACTTTGGCGAATTGGATTGGGAACGCATCAACCCTGCAACGGGCCCCATCTACGTGGAAGGCGCGGAACCTGGTGATCTTCTTGTGGTGGACATCGACAGTATCCAGTTAGCAGATCATGGTGTGATGACCACAGGCCCCAACCTTGGTGTGCTTGGGGACGAGTTGACGAAAAATGTCATCCGGATGATTCCGGTACAAGATGGTAAAGTGATATTCGACGACGGCGTCGAGTTGCCGATGCAGCCGATGATTGGCGTGATTGGGACGGCGCCTGCCAAGGAGCGCATTGCCTGCGGCACTCCCGGACCGCACGGCGGGAACATGGACTGTAAGCGGATAGGCGTCGGTGCGCAGTTGATTCTCCCTGTCAACGTACCTGGTGCTTTACTAGCGCTTGGTGATTTGCATGCGGTGATGGGGGACGGTGAAACGGCGGTTTGCGGTGTTGAAATTGCTGCACAAGTTGAGATTTCCGTGCGGGTGCTTAAGGGCAAGGCGTGGCCGGCACCGATGCTTGTTAACAGTGATACCGTGATGACAATTGCCTCCGCCCTGACACTTGATGAAGCGGCCAATAACGCGGCGAGGAATATGGTTCATTTTCTTGAGAGCGAATGTCACATGGACAAGGCACAGGCAACGTTCTTGCTCAGTATTGCGGGGGATATCCGTATTTGTCAGGTTGTGGATCCGCTGAAGACGGCCCGCTATGAGTTGCCGCGGTCCATTGCTGAGCATTATGGGTTTGCGTTTTAGGATGTGGCACTAGGGGCTTGCAGAAAGAGGCACGAGCCAGCGCAGCAGCTCGTGCCTCCTGTGAAATTCGTGCCATCAGGTGATGTTACTATCAGCCTTTGGCAAACTGCATTTCGATGTCGAGTTTTACGGTGTCGCCGACCAAAACACCGCCGGCTTCAAGGGCTGCATTCCAGCTTAAACCAAAGTCTGCGCGATTGAGCTTACCCGTTGCAACCACGCCGATTTTCTCGTTGCCCCATGGATCCTTTGCCGGTCCCTGGATTTCGCAATCGAAGGTAATGGGCTTGGTGGTGCCGATGATGGAGAGGTTTCCTTCAACGGCATAATCGTCGCCGCCCTTATGAACGATTCGGGTGCTCTCAAACGTGATTTTTGGATGCTCTTCGATTTTGAAAAAGTCGGCTGAACGCAGGTGATTGTCGCGGTCTTCGTTGCGCGTGTCGATGCTTTTCGGGTCGATGGACACAGAAATTTTCGCGCTGGACAGGTCGGTGTCGTCCGAGGTGACAGTTGCATCGAAATCGGTGAAGTGGCCGCGGACGTTCGATATCATCATGTGACGAACGCTGAATCCAACGTCGCTGTGAGCCTTGTCGAGAGTCCAGTTAACAGTTGCCATGGGGGAGTTCCTCCTCGGAAATTGTGAATGGTATTTTGCACTGCCGCTTTGCGACGCGCCGTCTACTTTTGCCTAACACACAAGTATTGTATTACAAATTGTTAGTAAAGCACAATATGTTAGTTTGTGGTTTTAAAAATTTTTAATGGAGTTGAGTCTTGCTTACCCGGTTTGTCATTGCAGAAGGTCTGAAGGAAGTGGCAGGCCAAGTCTCTGAAAGGTGCTGTAAATATGCCTCGTCTTCGTGTCAACGACAAGCAAGAAACGCTGCGGCAGTTTCGTAAACATGTGCAAACCCGGCAATTTATTGCCCGCAATACGGTGGTGTTGCTTGTCATCTTGGCAGCACTGGTCTACCAAGGTTCTCCGATTTGGGTCTACATTGCTGTTATTATCATTTATCCGACTCTGATGCTCGCCCTGCAATTGGTTGTGGCTTTGTTTTGGCGAGAGGAGTAGAGAACGTACGTGTACGTCTTTCGTACTGTAGGTTGAATCCATCGAATTTTCACAGAGAGGTGTCATGAAGTGGCAGAGGGGATAGTGGGTGAACGTCAACGCAAGGCGAGCACAGGAAAGATTATGTCCTACACGAGCGGATCGGTTGCCGCAAATCTAGTGAGTCTGGCGTTCGGGACTTATGTGCAGTTCTACTACACGGATGTGCTCAAAGGCAACACAGAATGGATTGGTGTTGCCGTTACAATCCAGGCAATTTACGCTACTTTACTGTATCCGTTCCTAGGTTATCTGTCAGACCGAACCAACTCCCGCTGGGGCAGACGTGTACCGTTTATCGTCTATGGTGCTGCGCCGCTTGGTGTTGCCTTTATGCTGGTCTGGCTTGCACCGATTTCTCCATCACACGTCCTTCTGTTTACGGCGTACTTCTTTGTCACATCGATTCTGTACGATACGTTGTTCAATTTGACGATGGTCAACTGGTCTGCGCTCTTTCCGGAAATGTTTCAATCGTCGCACGAGCGTGCTTACGCATCCGCTTGGAAACAAATGTTTGGAATAGTCGGGTTGGTCGCAGGACTCGCTTTGCCACGGATGATTGCCAATGCGATTGGCTGGCCTCTAATGGGTGTTCTCTTTGGCATTCTGTGTATCGCTACCCTTCTTACTACGATTCCAAGTATGGAACTGAGAAGACGCAGGCAGCAACAACTCGCTCAGACGGCCTTGACGGATGTCAATCTGACCATGCCGGTGGGGCAGGCCCTGAAATACACCTTGGTCAACCGTTCTTTTATGACCTTTGTGGGCATGCGCTTTTTCGTGCAGTTAGGGTTTACACTTTTGACAGCCGACCTGTCATTTTACGCGAAGTACAATCTCGGAATCAGCGGAACACAACAGTCAATCCTGCTCCTCGGAACGCTTGTCGTCGCACTTCCACTCGTTTACGTATGGGGTTTCATTGTGCCAAAGTTGGGGGCCTTCGTTTCTGAAGTCCTCGCCATTATATTGTTTGGACTTGCGCTGATTCCTTTCATCTTTGCGAAGACGTACACAGCAGCGCTGATTGCTGGTTTGCTCATCGGAATCGGCTTATCAGGCGTCCTGATGTTGACTGACGTCTTGATTTCGGACGTCATCGACGCTGACCATATCGCCACTCGCCACCGACGCGAAGGTATGTTCTATAGCATTCACGGCCTGATTATCAGCTTGAACACTCCTGTACAGGCTCTCCTGACAACTTTGATTCTTGTGCTCACAGGGTATACGCACAGCGGCAAGGAGCCCGCATCAGCCTTGTTCGGATTTCGATTCCTCATCACGCTCTTACCCATGGTCTGCCTCATCATTGGTTTACTGTTTTTTATCTTCTACCCGCTGAAGAAGCGTCAGGTTGCTGAGAACCAGAAGCAACTTTTAACGCTTGAGGCAGTGCATGAGTAACGAAGTCGCAGCAGATGCAAGCTGAACACTGGCCCAACTGGCAGGCCCTCCGGGGCCCTTTCGGGGTACCTAGAGGGCACTTTGACGGCACTCGAAGTGCGCTCGCAGTAGGCCACTGGCCACCCAAGGCACTCGGAGGCCGCTGGCGACCCAAGGCACTCGGAGGCCACTGGTAGGCCCTAGCCACTCGGAGGGCACCACGGAGGGCGCTGGCTACTGGGAGGGCACTCACGGGCCAAGTGAATCACAGCTTGCGGCTGTGGATGATTTCTTGATACCATTTTGCGCTTTGTTTCCAGATGCGCTCTTGTGTTTCATAATCAACGTACACCAAACCAAACCGCTTTGAGTATCCAAAGGCCCACTCAAAATTATCGAGGAGAGACCAGACAAAGTAGCCCTGGACATCTACGCCTTCAGCTCGAGCCCGTAAAACCTGCTCCAGGTGCGCGCGGATATAGTCAATGCGCTGCCTGTCTTGGACGGTACCGTTGACCACTTGGTCTCTAAATGCGGCTCCACTCTCCGTAATGTAGATAGGCACTTTGGTGTAGTCCTCGTGCAGTCGCAGCAGTAGCGCGTGAAGTCCTTCAGGGGCGATACCCCAGCCCATTTCGGTTCGCTCTGTGCCCGGTGGCTCGAGGGTGAGTCCGAGCAGCGGATCGGAGGGATTCGCACTCACGATATTCGTGCTGTAGTAGTTGACTCCGATGAAATCAACAGCCTGACTGATTAACTCAAGGTCTCCTGGTCGAACGACGGACCCGATGCCAAAGGCTTGTTGAAGTTCGGGGTATTCGCCGCGAAACAATGGATGGAGAAACCATCGGTTAAACACGGCATCCGCCTTATCTGTGGCTTGCAAGTCCTCTTCTGCATCGGACGCAGGTACGTTATGGGTAAGAATGTTTGTGATGCCGATACGAGCACTTTTCAGGTTTTCGCCGCGAAACGCCTCGAGCGCAAGTCCATGACCGAGCAGGAGGTGATGAGACGCGGCAATCGTCGCTTCGAGGTCGTGCAAACCTGGGGCATGCTCACCGAGCAGATGACCAAGCACGGAACTGCACCAAGGTTCATTGAGCGTAATGTACATGGAAATATCGTCGCCGAGCCGAGTGAAGACTGTATGTGCGTAGTCTGCAAACCGCTTTGCTGTTTCACGATTCGTCCATCCGCCTTCATCCATCAAGGCTTGCGGTAAGTCCCAGTGATACAGGGTTGCTGCTGGTTTAATTCCTGCTTCGAGCAATCCATCGATGAGTTTGCGGTAAAAGTCGAGGCCTGTTTCGTTGAGTCCGCCGGATTTCGTCGGAAACAGGCGCGGCCAAGCAATAGAGAACCGGTACGCATCGAGGCCGATTTCTTTCATGATGTGAATGTCTTCTTTGTAACGATGGTAATGATCGCAAGCAATATCGCCTGTGTCACCACCCTGGATGCGCCCGTTCTGGTGACTGAAGACATCCCAGATGGATACGCCGCGTCCGTCGTCGGTCACAGCGCCTTCAATTTGGTATGCAGCGGTCGCGGCTCCCAGTAAAAACGATTTCGGAATGGTGGTCATCCTAAAACCTCCTCCAACCATCAGTCGCCTAAAGTCAAACCCAGCAATCGATACGAGGCATTAATATGGGGCATCCACATCACGGGAGCATCGTCTTTCTCGGCGGCAATCACCGCGGCACGTCACTGTTTCTTAGAGTATAGCATCCGGGGACTGGAAATTCGGGGTATGTTTATGAATATGCAAAGTACTACAAAGGACAGGAACCATCATTTTGATTGTCGAAGACCCCGTTAAAAAGTTCAACTCCAGAGGAGGTTTGACTGTGGCAAAACGAAAGCTGCAAGCGCAGGATATTTTCTCCATCGAACTTGTCGGAGACGTTGCACTGCATCCGAGTAAGCCAAAGACCGCTGTTGTCGTAGAGCGGTTGGTTGAAACGGAGAACACGTACCAATCCCATATTTGGATGGTTTCTACGGACGACGGCAAGAAGATGTTGGGTACAAATAGTGAGAAGTCGGAGACTGCGCCCGCATGGTCACCGGACGGCCAGTGGCTGGCGTTCTTATCCAACCGCGGCAGTGAGGCGATGCAATTGTACGTCATGCCGGAGGCAGGCGGTGAAGCCATCTGTGTGACGAACGTGAAAGACGGTGTGGAATCGTTTGAGTGGAGTCCAGACGGAAGGAGAATTGGATTCATTTCGAAGGACGCGAGCGAGCGGGATGTAGAACACGAGAGCCCTCGTGAAAAGTTTACAAAGGACGTCCGTCACATTCACCGCAGTTTCTACCGTCTCGACGGGTCCGGATTTTTCGGCAGCCAGCGAAGCCATCTATTTCTTGTGGAGCTCGCCAACCTGATGAATGGTACGTATCAAGTTCCGGTTAAAGGCGAGTCGTTGAAAAGTGGGTTTGTCTGTACGCAAGTCACGCAAGGTGAATTTGACATCGATTCATTTGGCTTCTCTCCCGATGGAAAGAGTGCGGTCGTCGCGACCAATGTCAACGAAGATGCAGAAACGACATTCAGGCAATTCCTCTATCTCATCGAATTGCCGACGAGCGAGCGTGTCTTGTCTGCTTCATCGACAAAAGAAGCGACACAAGACATAACGGGGCTTGCCTTAGAACAGGGGGCGGAAACGAGCTCAGGTGCAGGCCAAGGTGCAGGTCAAGGTGCAGGTCAAGGTGCAGGTCAAGGTGCAGGTCAAGGTGCAGGTCAAGGTGCAGGCCTGGGTCCGGTTGCCATCTCGGACATGCATTGTCTGACTCCAGATTTTCACACTGCCGCCAAGCCGAGGTTTTCGAGCGATGGGAATTTCATTGCTTTCAAGGGGGAGGACCATCAGCACGGACCGAACACGTTAACCGGTCTTTATCTGTATGACATTCAATCGGGGCAGGTAAAGTGGCTGACCAAAGACAGTGACGAACTCTTTGAGAACCGATCGATTGCGGATACACGCACTGCAACACGCGACGCACTGGAGTGGTCGGCAGATGACAAGGCATTGTACACGCTGATGTCGCGGCGCGGTACGACGCAGTTGGTGAAGGTCGCGGTAGAGTCGGGTGCGGTCGAATATCTCACAGAGGGACAGCAATGTGTCCTGGCCTATTCGTTTTCCGAAAATGACCGGGAACTGGTTTATACCGCGGGTACTTCAACAGACCCTGCCAACGTCTACGGCGGATTGGCTCCGGAACAACGGAAACTCACACAGTGGAACGAAGGATTTCTGGCAGACGTTGATTTATCGGTGCCAGAACGGTTCGAATTCGACAGTGATGGCCTGACGCTCGACGGGTGGATAATGCTGCCGACTTCGGATGTCCCGACGGGTGGCTATCCCGCCGTACTAGAGGTCCATGGCGGTCCAGCGATGATGTACTCTGAGTCGTTTTTCTTTGAGTTTCAGTTACTTGCGGCAAGCGGCCTTGCGGTCGTCTATACAAATCCGAGAGGCAGTGTCGGGTACGGTCAGGAGTTCTGCTCCTGTATTGAAATGGACTGGGGAAACCTGGACTTCAGGGATGTTGAGAAATTGATGGATACGGCCGTTGAGCGCTTCCCGCTGAATCCTCAGCAGCTTGGCATCGCAGGGGGCAGCTACGGTGGATTCATGTCAGCCTGGGCCATCGGGCACACGAAACGATACAAAGCGGCCGTCGTCATGCGTGCCGTCATCAATTGGTACTCGATGATGGCGAGTGATGTCGGTTATGCCATGCCTGCGGAAGAGTTTGGCGGGGTTGCCCCGTGGGATGACCCCGAACGATATATGCGGTTTTCACCCATCACGTCAGTGGGTAACGTCGAGGCCAGCACACTGATTGTTCACTCGGAGAATGACTATCGCTGCCCTATCGATCAGGGCGAGCAATTTTACATTGCTCTGAAGCTTCGTGGCGTCCCCGTCGAATTTCTGCGCTTTCCGGAAGAGAGCCATGGGTTGTCGCGCAGCGGCAAACCTTGGCATCGCGTTGTGCGCTTAGAGGAGATTTCTCGATTCTTGCGCCGCGAGTTGGTTAAGTAGGCTGTCAGCGAACTTGCAAGTGGCCCCTTGTCCACGCAAACACAGCAGTGCTTGCATACTCTCCAGCAAACGGCAAATTGCTGGAGAGGAGTATGGAAAATGAGTCTGTCCAATCGAGATCATCATCACCAAGACCAGGCCAAGGATGGAAAGTCAGAGCTACAGCGCAGGATGGAGCAGATTCAGCTCGATAAGCAGCGGAGAGTCCCGCCAGCAGCGGCTAACTCGGTGAATTCAGAACACCTCAGCAGGTTGCGCACGGTCGTGGATAAGGTCGTGAGGGATTTTGTCGAGGCCGACCCGGCTCTCGTTTTGCAGTGGTCCGGGAAAGATGAGTATTTCGTGTCGTTTTCGCATGTTCATGTACTCGTCATTTCGTTGGCAGCGACGCTCTCGACACTACGCGTCGACTTTAACGGTGAAGACCTGTTTCGGCAGAACTACGCGTGGGCCGTAGATGAATCTGACGCTGTCATTAAATCGGCCATCGCAGATGGACTCCTGGAATGGTACAAGCGTTGGTTTTGAGGTCTGCAGCGAGCGCAATGGACAATCCTCCACCCCTTTTGATGGAACTCGAATATTGTATATCGAATCCATCAGAAAGGAGGGATTGAAATGGGATATTACAACACGATGGCGATTCTTTGCCGCTTGTCTCCCGGCACCCCTGTCTCCATCTGGTTCGACGACTCAGGGTTCATCTCAACGTACTTTCAGTTCATCAACGACCACCAGGTGGCATTCTCCGGCGGTGGACTCGATGGAGGACTGACTTACATCAGCATCTATGCCCTGAAGGCCATTAAGGTCGGTCACTAATCTTCGAGCCGATTCTAGAAGTGCCCAGTTGAAAACGGGGTGCGGCAAATGCCGTACCCCGCTTTCTTTCGAAGGTTCGTTCGTTTCGCAGCACCGGAGCCGATTCTGCAAGTGCCCAGTTTACAGACTCGAAGCAATAGGTCACAGCCACCACGAACCCTCCGCTAATGAGTGTATGGCGAAACGCCTGAAAACGTGAGTTGCCAGCGGGTGGGTCAATTCTGACCACCGCGACCCTCGACCGCCGCGACCTACTAACCACGACCGCACGCCACCACCGCCATTCCGCCATTCCGCCATTCCGCCATACACGGCTCACGGTGCACAGCGCACGTTCCTATAGTGTTCTTGACCTAGGAGCATGTCCTACAAGATAGATGTCGGTTTCCGGTGTAACGCTTGGTACTTATTATATAGCAGGTCTGGGACACACAATAAAAAACCCATAGAACCCTCCTTCAACCGTACGCCACCTCCTTTCCGGGATGTTTCATTTGTCCCAGACCTAAAGGCGCGGAGCCCTAAGAGCGGGCTCCGTTTGCCATTTCTATACGCATTGAGGACGCATGGATCATCGCTCTGATGCTGCAGGAAGGATTGGGAACCGGGTAGGTTGAAGGATTGTCAATCTGGTCAAATGGGGTGAAGCGGATGCAGGAGGCGCTCTAAAATATGGTTGTAAGGGCGCTCTTGGCAAATCGTCGCAACGGGAATCTGCAATATTGTTGCCAAGTGGTTTAAAAAGCAGCAAGTGTTACGTATAATTTGGACTAACATCCTACACTGACGGCAATGTCACTCCCGTTGTCCGACTAAACAAGCCCTTTACTTCAAACTACATATGAACTGAGGTACCGGCTATCTTGACGAATTCACTACTCGTACGCTTAGCGCTTCTTGTCATACCGCTGTCGGTCTTTGAAATCGTCTTTTCAAGGATCCGGTCATACGCTTTTGGCAGAGGCCTTGCGGAGCTTCGCGACGTGTTGGCGCAGGCTGTGGGTGTGCTTATCATTGCGCTCGTCGTTGAAGCAGCGTTCCAAAGCGCAACCCGCCGTAGGTTGGGGAGGTTGAATCAGCAATTAGGTCAGGCACAAGAGATTGGCAAAATCGGATCGTGGGAATTGGATCTGGAGACAAACCAGTTTGTTCCTTCCCATCAGCTCAAGAGCTTACTGGCGCCAGTCGAAGTACATGCAGCAAGTCTAAGCGATTTTATCGAAAGCTGCGTGCATTGGGACGACCGCGACGCCTTTCGAACCTGGATTGCGAATGCCCGCCAGGCGAAAATCGCCAGCGCGGATTATCGTATCGGCACGCCCAATGAGGATTATCGTGTTCTCCACCTTCGCGGGGCGGCGATTCGCGACACGCGCGGTCAAGTCACGCGCTTGATTGGCACCATGCAAGACGTTACAGATCAACGCCGGATGGAGCAACGGCTGCAAGAAACCATTCAGCGCATTCACTCGATTATCGAACGAAACACGATGGGGATATGTGAATTTGACCTCGAGGGGAACTTCCTCGATGTAAATCCGGCGTATGAAGCGCTAACAGGGTACACGCGCGCCGAGTTGATGGGAAAACCAAGAATCATGCTTTGGCGTAACGAGGACTATGATTTGGCTGCAAGGCTGTTACAGCAGGCGTGTGAGGGGAAACTGGTATCTTCTGCACAGATAACACTGCTGCATAAGTCTGGTGCGGAAATTCCGGTTGCGACCACCAACGTACCGATTCTCATCAATGGTAAGCCTGCAGGTTTTTATTCGATGGTTCGAGACTTGCGGGAGGAATTGGCTGCTGAAGAACTGGTTCGTCAATCGGAAAAACTTGCAATCGCGGGGCAGCTTGCAGCGAGTGTTGCCCACGAAATAAGAAATCCGTTAACGGCAATCAAAGGGTTCATGCAACTGATGCCTGTGGTTGATGGCCAGACGATGATTCGTTACAAGCAAATTATTGACCAAGAGTTGGCCAGTGTGGAACGTATTTCGTCGGAACTCTTAATGCTCGCGAAGCCCCAGGCAGACGATTGGGGGCTCTTTAAACTCGAAAAAATTTTACAAGATACGGTAGTCCTGATGGAACCTCAGGCATTGATGCAGAGTGTGGTCCTGAGTCTGAACGTGAGCGCGGGTACGTATCCCATATACTGTATTGAAGGGCAGCTTAAACAGGTGTTCATTAATCTTGTCAAGAACGCGCTTGAGGCCACTCCTGACGGGGGCAGTGTGTGCGTTCATTTGGACAGCAGCGGAGAGAATTACATTGTTTGCATTGACGATACCGGTCGCGGTATCCCAGCAGACGTGCTTCCACGCCTTGGGGAGCCGTTTTACACGACCAAACACGAAGGAACGGGGCTTGGGTTGATGGTTTGCCACCGCATCATCGACAGGCACGGGGGTCTCATCCAATATCGCTCGTCAAGCGATGGTACGAGTGTGACCATTACCTTGTCGAAGTCCTTTGATGTCTCCGCTGGCCCACGCAGAGTGCCGTTGTCTGTGTCGTTCGGCGGGCCAAGCAGTGACTTCGGCGGGCCAAGCGGTGACGATAACGAGCCGTTTGAACCATACTCAACACCGGCCCTGTAGCTGGATGCGTCTCTTGATAGACGTTTACGCCGATCTCGATACCATCTCTGCGATGGCGTCACGGATGGACTCTGGTGTGGTATTCGGCGCAAACCGTTTGACAACGTTGCCGGTTCGGTCAATGAGGAATTTGGTAAAGTTCCACTTGATGCCTTCCGTCCCAAGGACGCCGGGAGCGGAGTGCGTGAGATATTTGTAGAGCGGATCGGCAGACGGACCGTTGACGTCAATCTTTGCAAACACGGGAAAGGTTACTTGGTAATTGAGTTCGCAAAATTGCTGGATTTCCTCATCCGTACCAGGTTCTTGACTGGCAAACTGGTTGCACGGAAATCCGAGTACGCGAAAGCCCTGACCCTGAAACTCCCCGTACAGTTGCTGTAAGCCCTTGTATTGCGGTGTAAACCCACATTTACTCGCTGTGTTGACAATCAGCAGAACTTCGCCGCGGTAGGCTTCAAGCGGCTGAAGCTCTCCATTTGCCGTCGTCACGGTAAAATCGTAAACCCCCATGAGCAACTCCTCCTTTGTATGAACCAGAATTACATCTCCAGTCTGTCGAACTTGGACACGACAGTCAATCGAATATTTGAGGGCATCGGCAATCAGCTCAGATCATCAATTTTGAAAAATATGGATATGCATGTGATGAGTTCCGGCAGGGGAACCGCACCTGTGTCGCGAAGTCAGAGAGATAAAAGAAGCGACCGTTGATGTGTACTCAAGCGCTGACGCAATAGCGAGGTGGAAAAAGTGTTTAAATTTGTGCACTGCGCAGACCTGCATCTGGACAGTCCGCTCCGGGGACTTACGGCACTTTCAGACGCTCCTGCAGAAGAGATTCGCACCGCAACCCGTAAGGCGCTCGGCAACCTCGTTGACCTCTGTGTCGCACAGCGGGTGGCCTTCGTTGTCATCGCGGGCGATGTGTACGACGGGGACTGGGAGGACTATACGACGGGCCTCTTTTTCACGCGCACGATGGCGAGACTGAAAGAGCACGGTATCAAAGTATTTATTATTCGCGGCAACCACGATGCCCAAAGCCAAATCTCCCGCCGATTGACGCTTCCCGACAACGTCAGAGAGTTTCGTACAGACATGCCAGAAACAGTCATACTGGACGACCTAAGCGTCGCAATTCACGGTCAAGGGTTTGCCAGCCGCGCTGTCACGGACAACTTGGCTGCGAACTACCCAGCGCCTGAACCGTGGATGTTCAACATTGGGGTCCTGCACACAGCTGCAGAAGGACAGGAGGGTCATGAACCTTACGCACCTTGCCGAGTTGAAGAACTTGTCCAAAAGGGATACCAGTATTGGGCGCTCGGACACATTCACAAACGGCAAGTGCTGCATACAGACCCCTACATCATCTTTCCAGGTAACATTCAGGGACGCCACATTCGTGAAGAAGGAGAAAAGGGGTGCACACTGGTGACTGTCGACGGGCTTGCTGTCACGGTGGAGCATCGGAACCTCGACGTATTACGATGGTTTACCTGCTCTGTAGATCTCACTGGGGCAGATACGGTGGATGACTTTTCGCAACGCGTCCAAGCAGCTGTCGCACAAATTGCGGACGAGCATCCCGGTTATCGGCTGGCACTTCGCGTCATCTGTCAGGGACACACGGCCATCCATGGCGACATACTTGATGACCCAGAGCGATACGTGAATGAGGTCCAAAACGCAGCCTCGGTTGTGGGTGGGGACCAAATCTGGATTGAAAAGGTGAAGTTCGAGACTTCCCATGGCAGATTTGATGCCAACACGGCAGAGATAGATGTCGAGGGGCTGAGTGGACTCATGCTGCAAACACTGCACGGGGCAGCAGAGGACGAGGATTTTGTGAATGACTTCCTCAGACACACAAAGGGACTCCAGGGGAGCCTCCGAGACTACCTTCAATCGGCGGACGCAACCCGAGTCGATTCCAAAGAGGATGTCTCGGAGTTGCTTGAAGATGCCAGGATGATGCTCTTGACCATGATGGCGAAGGGAGGAGCCAGCCGGTGAGAATCCGTCAACTGGGCATTCACAACGTCCTTCACTTTGACCAGTTCGAACTCAACTTTGGCGAAGATGAGACAGGTCTACATATTGTTTACGGCCCGAACGAAGCGGGAAAGAGTACGATTTTGCGGGTGTTGGTAGACCTGCTGTTTGGCGGGAAGATTGACGAGGAGTTTAAGGATGGATATGGCAGTAAATCGTTGATTGAAGGGATCCTCGAAGCGAGCAAGAGCAGCGCAGCTGGTGAGGTTGCAGCAGGTGAGGTTGCAGCAGGTGAGGTTGCAGCAGGTGAGGTTGCAGCAGGAGAGGCAACAGGAGAGGCAACAGGAGAGGCAACAGGAGAGGCAACAGGAGAGGCAGCAGGAGAGGTCGCAGGAGAGGTCGCAGCACGAGGGCTGGCAGCAGGTGGCGGAATGACGGCTGCGGGCGCGACGGCGGGCGAACGCACAGCGGAAACAGCTGCAGCCATCGACGCACGGGCAGGGGGATGGGCTTATCCGGGCGATGTGCCTGTCACGAAGCTCTCGATTGCACGAAAGCGCAAGTACAGTCGACTCATTCTGACGGATGACATGCAGGGCGAACTGACAGAAGACGTCCTCTTCCCTTTTCTCGGCGGACTCGATAAAGAGCGGTATACGCTCCTGTTTGGCTTCAACCATGACCGTTTGCGCCAAGGTGGGGACAGTCTGCTTGAATCCGGTGGAAACGCCGGAATCTCCCTGTTCGAGGCTGGCGGCGGCATTCAGTTCCTGCAAGCGGTTCTCGCATCGTTGATGGAACGTACGGATGCCACTTTGGATGTCAGTTTCCGAGCCAACTCAAAGAAGCATCTGAACACGGCTTGGCGGCTATATAAGGAGCTTCGAGACAACGCCAGGAGAGCTAGTCTCCGGGGTGAAGACTGGCACAGGGTGAAAAATGAGATAGAGATGAAAGAAGCAAAAATCGCCGCCGTGACAAAAGAGTTGCAAGAACTGAATACTCGGCGGTTGCAGCTTCAACGGATCGCGCGAATCCGGAAATTCGTCGTCGATCTCAAAGAACTACGCACACGCCTCAACGGCATGGATAACGCTGAGGAACTGACTCCCGAGTTAGATGACCAGATTCTGGCCGATATGAAACGATTGGATGAAGTCGAGGAAAAAATGCATCGGCTTGAACAGGATCGAGTGTTGGAAGAACAAGCGCTCGAGCGGATGAGCGTGCGCGAGTCAATTCTTGCAGCTTCAGAGCAGATAGAGACGCTGTATCAGAGAGCCCGGCAGTATCTTGAAGCGAAAGACGCCATCCCCGTGTTGTCGGAGAAAATAGCCCGTGAGCAGCTAGAGGCAACAGATTTGGCACACGACTTGGCACCCTCAGTCAGCTTCGCGGACGTGGAGAAACTGCGAATTCCCTTAAAGGATGATTTGGAGATTCGTAAGCTTGCTGCGTCTTGGACTGAATTGCATCGAGACGAGAAGCAAGTGGAGGAGCAACTCCTTGCTATTGACGGCGAAGCCAAGCAACGTCGAGACGAGTTGCATAGCCTAGGCGAGCATATCGATGTAGGCCGGTTGCGCCAAGTGCTCGACGAAGTGCAGCAGGCTGGCGACGTCGAGTCGATGCTGCAACAATTACACCGTGATATTGCAGCGAGACGTCAAACAGCCGAGGCTCAGTTACAGGGCCAGTCCGTCTGGAATGGAAAACTTGATGACCTGCAACAGTTGCCCGTACCTCTGATGGAAACAGTGTCCAGATATGCTGATAATTTTGCTGAGATAGAACAGAAGATGACTGGATACAAACGCGACATCGATAAGAATATCGAACAGCTGGAGACCTTGGAAATGCAGATGGCCGACCTGGAGCGCACGGGCCGTGTTCCCATCGAGGCTGATTTGGAGAACGCAAGGCAGCACCGGGATTTGGGGTGGAAGCTCATTCGCCGGTCTTGGCTGCACGAGGAACCCGTGGCTGGTGCAGCCGCTGATGCAACGGCGGATATGGGGTCCAGTGCAGCGGCTGCGGATGCCGGTGTGGATGCGGGGTCCTACGCAGGATCAGATGCAGGATCAGATGCAGGATCAGATGCAGGATCAGATGCAGGATCAGATGCAGGATCAGATGCAGATTTAGGGGCGGATCCGGTTCAGGAGTACACTGGCGGCAAGCCGCTGGCAGATGCTTTTGAAGAAGCCGTCGTGCAAGCGGATGACATATCCGACTGGATGCGTCGCGAGTCAGACAAGTCAGCGGTACGTTCGGGATATTTGTTGCAGCAGGAAAGAACCGAAAACATGTTGTCCAAGCTGCATCATGCGCACGACGAAGCCGAAAAGGCGTACGAAGGCTTAAGAGCTGAATGGCTGGAGCAATGGCGCGACACTGGGATTCACCCGATGTCTCCCGTCGAGATGAAAGGTTGGATGACGGATTTCTATCGGCCCATCATCAAGGAATTGCGGGAGATTCAAGTCTTAGAAACCCGACTTGCCGAACAGGTTCGTCTCCGCACGACACTATTGATGCGCCTCACGGAGGTTTTCCGAGAGGCACGTGGCGATGTCTCACAAGGGCAAGGGCAAGGGCAAGGGCAAGGGCAAGGGCAAGGGCAAGGGCAAGGGCAAGGCCAAGCGGATTCCCACTCGTTGCATCAGTTGGTTCTTGCCTCAAGCCACTTTATGCATGAGGCGGATGCAAGAGACACGCTGCGTCGGACGCTCGCAAAGCAATATCAGGAATTGATGAACAAAAGGGGCCTCGAAGCCGCAAGACAGCAGCGGGTTCGAGCGCAGCTTAGCGAAGTATCGGCGAGATGGACTGAATTTACAGCGAGGTACCCCTTTTTGCCGAACGACGCGCAGGTTGTCGGCGAGTACTTGGACAAACTACGCGATTTGTTCAACATGGTCAAGGACTTTGAGCAGCTGCGTCAAAATCACGATAAGCAAATCCTCGTATGCGAGTCTTTCGAACGAGACGTGGACAGGCTGGCAAGTGAAGTCGGTGAGATGGTCGGTGAAGACGCACTGTATCATACTTTTGTGCGGCGAATGTTCGCAGAGTTGAGAGAGGCTCGCGAACAGGAAACCGCGCGTCGGATGACATTGCAGCGGATCGGCAAGCAGCGCACAGAACTACAGCGTCTCTCCTCAGCCAGAGAGGATTTGGAAGACGTCGTCAATGCATACAAAGCCAAGTATCACGGAGACGACGATGAAGCTCTTCGCGCACTCGTTGCAAAGTCGAAGGAAAAAAAGCTGCTTCGGCACGAGTTGGAGCAACTTTCGACAAGTCTGCGTCATGCGGGCGATGGCTTGGGAACAGAAGATTTGGTTGCACAAGTAGAAAATGGACCCACGGTTGATGAGCTTCCTTCGCTGGAGGAGGAAGTTACGGCGGCCATCGAGCAACAAGAGGACGCACTGAAAGCGGAGCAAAAGACACTTTGGCAACTGAATCAGCAGTTTGCCGCAATGAATGAAGACAAATCGGATGCGGCTGACTGTATCCAACAGGCTGAATTCCAACTTGCTGAAGTAGATAGGTATTGGAATCAGTATCTGCGACTCGAACTGGCGCGGCGGCTGCTGCATCGGTCAATCGAGGCGTTCCGGGAGCAGAATGAGTCGAGCGTTATTGAGCGTGCAGGGCAAGTATTTCGTCGTCTCACGCTTGGCCGATATAAAGAGTTGACTGTCGAGTACGACGGTGTAGATCCGGTCCTCGAAGCCATCACCAAGGACAATCAGCGTCGCCGCGTTGGGCAGATGAGCGATGGCACAAGAGATCAACTATATCTGGCCCTGCGCCTGGCCTTCGTAGAACAACACGTGGATAGCGGTGATGCCATTCCACTTATCATGGATGACATCCTCGTTCACTTTGACGACGAGCGAACAAAGGCAACCCTCGAGGTTCTCGGCGAACTCGCCAGAAAGACGCAGATTCTCTACTTTACGCATCACCAGTCCATTGCCGAGACCGCAGTAGCCTTGACGCAATCGGGTACCGCAGGCATCGCCGTGCATCTGCTGCAGGCGGAGTAGCTTCCTCGGGAACATGCCCATGCGATGCGATGCGAAGTGACCGGCGGAGTGACCAGCGGACTGGCGGACTGGCGGACTGGCGGACTGGCGGACTGGCATCGACTTTGCTCTGTAATTCGTAATAACGCGCCCTGAGCGCGTTATTTCCGATAGAGTCTATAGTGCCGGCAAGAAATAGCGCGCTGTGGAAGCGCTAGGGGTACACCTTGAGTTAATAGCGATGTGTGCACGCGTTATTTTAATGTGTTTCAGCCAATAACGCGCCACGAGCGCGTTATTTCCACTTGAACGTCTTTCGGGTAGGGTGAATAGCGCGTTCTGAGCTAGCTATCGGCCACCCAAGGGATCCAAAGCCCTGAGTCAGCGGCTACTGTGCTCGGTCGAAAAGAACGGTCGTCAGATAATTGAAAATACAAGCGCTTACGCGAGTGGTTTTGTGCGCAAACTATGGTGTACACTGATGCCGCAATCAGGAATCAGGAATCAGGAATCAGGAATCAGGAATCAGGAATCAGGAATCAGGAATCAGGAATCAGGAGTCAGGAATCAGGAATCAGGATGGGAGCGGATGACTGTGAAACACGTGACAATGGAAGAGGCAATGATGTCCATTCAGTCGGGGATGCGCGTCTGGATCCAGGGGATGGCCAACACCCCACACGGCCTGCTTGACGCGTTTGCCAAGCGATGCGAAGTGCTGACTGACATCTCCGTGTTTCACTTGCATCTTGAGGGACCGACACCGTGGGTGACAGAATCCCTTCGAGACCGCGTCCGCGATTTGTCGCTTTTTATTGGACCAAACTTACGCCAGGCTGTGAATAGCGGTCTGTCCGCCTATATCCCTATCTTCCTTTCGGAAGTCCCTTGGTTCATTCGGCAACCTGCATTTCGCCCTCATGTTGCACTCATCAATGTCAGCCCGCCGGACAAACACGGATACGTGAGTCTTGGACCGACCATTGAGGCAACACTCACAGCCATCGAACAGGCTGATATCGTCATTGCCCAAATCAACGCATCCGTACCGCGGGTCATGGGAGATGCACTCTTGTCCACGCGGACCATCACCTACGCTGTGGATTATGACGATCCGCTCGCCGTCTCCGAACCTCGCGACTCCGATCCGCTGACCGATGCCATCGGCCGATACGTCGCTGAACTGATTCCTGACCGGGCGACATTGCAGCTTGGCATCGGCAAGATTCCGGATGCCGTGTTAAGTCAGCTGGGAAATCACAAAGACCTTGGCGTGCACAGTGAAATGATTTCCGACGGTGTGCGGGTCCTGGCTGAGGCGGGTGTGATAACGGGATCGTATAAAGTGACCGATCCCGGCCAAATTGTCGCTGCCTTCGCCCTCGGACAACAGGCGATGTACGATTTCATGGACGACAATCCGTCCGTTTCCATCCGCTCTGTGGAGTACACCAACAGCACTGCTGTCATCCGGAGAAACCCGAGGATGATGTCAATCAATTCTGCGGTCGAGGTCGATCTGACCGGGCAGGTGGTGGCGGAGTGCATCGGATCGAAAATGATGTCAGGGGTTGGCGGCCAAATGGACTTTGTGCGGGGGGCCAGTCTGGCGCCTGAAGGGAAGTCAATCATCGCGTTGCCGTCCGAGACAAAGTCGGGGAAATCGCGCATCGCGTCCGTGTTGACTCCCGGAGCAGCCGTCACGACAACTCGCAACCATGTTCAGTACGTGGTCACCGAATACGGAGTCGCGGAACTGCACGGACAAACGCTGGAAGAGCGGGCCCGACAGCTGATATCCGTCGCCCACCCAAACCATCGAGATGAGTTGACCCGGGCGGCAAAGCAGATGCTTCCTGGTTTCTAGGACCGCGTATCCGAGCGAGGTCTCACTAGGCTGGGCATTTGAACGAGGCCTCACTGGACTGGGCATTTGAACGAGGTCTGGCGGTACCATTCGGGCTATGGGCCACTGGGGGCCGTAGGGGACAAAAGTATCGCTAAGCCGCGTCATGAAGAGGTATACCTGGATTGCTAGGATGCAAAAGTATCGCTAGACGGCCCAACACTCCGGTGTACGTACGCCGATTAACTGGATTTTGCTGCAGCCCAGGGTACCCGCTCAACAGTAGGATACAAAAGTATCGCTAAGCCGTGTCATGCAGGGGTATATCCACATTGCTAGGATGCAGAAGTATCGCTAAGCCGCGTTATGAGGGGGTATATCCACATTGCTAGGATGCAGAAGTATATCTAAGCCGCGCTATGCAGGGGTATACCCACATTGCTAGGATGCAGAAGTATATCTACCCTGTCACGGAGGGGGGTATCGCTGAAGCTGTAGCATGCAAGATGATACTTACGATACCCCCTGGGGTTGACGAATAAGGATACTGAAGGTAGCGCTATTTCTTGAACATACCCGGGTGGGTATGCCTCTAAGGTACAAAGCGATATCTAGAAATTTCGTTATACCCCATGGGGTTTACAGCTGAATGCACACTGAACGCACACTGAACGCACAAAAGTATCGCTAGACGGCCCAACACATCAGTTCGCGTACGCCGATTAACTGGATTTTGCTGTAGCCCAGGGTATCCGCTCAACAGTAGGATACAAAAGTATCGCTAAGTCGCGTTATGCCGGGGTATATCCACATTGCTAGGATACAAAAGCATATCTAGCCTGTCACGGAGGGGGGTATCACTGAAGCTGTAGCATGAAAAATGATACTTACGATACCCCCTGGGGTTGATGAATAAGGATACTGAAGGTAGCGCTATTTCCTGAACATACCCGGGTGGGTATGCCTCTAAGGTACAAAGCGATATCTAGAAATTTCGTTATACCCCATGGGGTTTACAGCTGAATGCACACTGAACGCACACTGAACGCACAAAAGTATCGCTAGACGGCCCAACACACCGGTTCGCGTACGCCGATTAACTGGATTTTGCTGTAGCCCAGGGTATCCGCTCAACAGTAGGATACAAAAGTATCGCTAAGTCGCGTTATGCCGGGGTATATCCACATTGCTAGGATACAAAAGCATATCTAGCCTGTCACGGAGGGGGGTATCACTGAAGCTGTAGCATGCAAGATGATACTTACGATACCCCCTGGGGTTGATGAATAAGGATACTGAAGGTAGCGCTATTTCCTGAATATACCCGGGTGGGTATGGCTCTAGAGAACAAATTGATACATACATATGGTGATATACCCACGGGGGTAATCAGGTTAAGATAACAAACTATCGCTGCAGCGGCACGAGGCCCGCTTGCCGCGATATCTGTGGTCGCTGCAGCGGCACGAGGCGCGCTTGCCGCGATATCTGTGGTCGCTGCAGCGGCACGAGGCGCGCTTGCCGCGATACCGGTAGTCTCTGCAGCAGTCTGAGGCGCGTTCACCGAGCTGCCGCTCTATGCGTTGGCAACCCACCAGCGTAGGCAGAACAAAGGTGTGGTCAGGTCATCGCCGCCACACCCGCATCACGCTAGGCATCACGCTAGGCATCACGCTAGGCATCACACCCGCATCACGCTAGGCATCACACCCGCATCACGTTCAGCGCACTCGCGCGTCTGCCCACCTCACTCAGACCTTCAGCAGGTCTGATCGTCCCATCCCTTCCAGGTATGCTTGGTAGCGGGCATATGCCGGGGTAATTGCCGGCAGCAGCTTCAGAATCTTCGGGATTGGACCCTTTGCGACCATTTGCCTGCGCGAGAGTGCCATCAGCAAGTTTAGTTTGCCAAGCCAAAACTGATTTGCCACGTCTGCCTTCATGGAGAGGGAGACATCTGGCTGCTTGTCAGTCTCACCCTCGATCACGTTGAAATACCGCCCCTCCCCAGGCTCCTTCGCGTCAATCGTGATTTTTGAGTCCGGATCGGTGTAAGTAAACTGGATTACGAGTCCTGCCTTCCTTATCTCCGGACCCATTTCTTCGTCTATCGCAGCTTCCCGGAAGAACTCCCCAAGTACACTGTACACGTCCTCCGCGCTTTGGAACTTCGCCAACTCTGTCATCCCCCTCATGTAATGCTCGATAGTGCTAAAACCCTAGATAAACACCGACCGAATCATCTGCGTCAATTCCTCAGGCTCCACATACTTCGGGTTGTATATCATCGATCCGTCTTCTGAGGCCCGTTCAACAATCCGCGGAATCTGGTCTTCCGTTACACCTGCTGCGGATAGGGTCAAAGGTAAACCTGCAGTCTCGAGCACCTCTTTACGAAACGCTGCAATGGCTCGTATCGTCGCGGCGGACGCAGTCACGTCATCCGCGTCATCCGCCGCACCAGCACCATGCGCGGGACTGCCAGCCGCAGCCTCACGGTCATTCGCCCCTCTATCTTGGGCGAATCCGCTCAATTTCCCGATGTCTCGAATCCTGTCCGGTGCAACTTCAGCGTTACATTGTAAGCCTTCGACCAGCATCAGGGCGTTCGCCAGTCCGTGCGGAACACCTGCGACGCCGCCGAGCGCATGGGCAATGGCGTGGACCACCCCGACCATGCTGTGCTCAAACGCGATCCCTGCCATCGTGCTCGCTTGTTGCAACCTCGCGCGTGCAGCTTGCGTTACATCAAGCTCAGGGTCGCCGAGTGCGTCAAGCAGGCTTGTCCGAATCGTTGCTGCGGCGGCTACGGCCCAGGCGTCGCTAAACGGATTGTGCGCCACGTCAATGTAGGCTTCAAGTGCGTGTGTGAGCGCGTCCATTGCAGTCATCGCAATCAGGCGTGGGGGGAGGGAGCGTGTCACAGCGGGATCAAGCAGAGCAACGGTCGGAGCCAGCCGATGATCGACAAGGGTCAGCTTTCGGTGATCCGCTCTGTCTGCAATCACAGCGACTGATGTGACTTCCGATCCGGTCCCGACTGTCGTCGGGATGACAACGAGGGGTAGGAGTGGTTCGGTTAACACTTCTGCCCCTTGATAGTCGAGTAAATCCCCGCCATGCGTGAGCAGAATGTTGGCCGCTTTGGCGGTGTCGATGACGCTTCCACCGCCCATTGCAAGTAAGAGATTGCAGCCGGCAGCTTTTAGCTGAGCTGCGGCCAAGGTCACAGTCTCTACGTCGCTGTCTTGCGGCACATCTGCAAACGTGATCCCAAGTTCGATGCCAGCGGACGCTAAGGATGCTTTTAAATCATCGAGCAGCCCGAGAGAGAGGATGACCTTGTCTGTCACAAGGCCCGCCATTGTTCCCCGGAAGGGTTCTAGCTCAGGGCCGCAGTTACGGAGTAATCCTGCGTCACCTCCAACAATCCGCGTTGGTACGTGGTGTTGATAAATTTCTAACATGGAAGAAGTCACCGCCTTGTTTGTCTGAGTCTGAAGTTTAAGTCACCGAGCCTCGGTCATCTGGGGCAAGTCCAATAGAACTCTTTGTCCGGAACGTGTAACTGCTGTGTAACTGACATGTGCTAAATTTCTGACACATCAGAATGCGCTTACATGACTGGTATCCGTGGAGCGGCGGAACAAAACAGAATTGAACGGGCATCGGACGCCATGGCTTACCTGCAGTCTCGTACTCCTGATTCTTTTCCAATTTCGACTTGCAATTTCGATTCTATCGTAATTTTGATTCTATCGAAATTGGACAAATCAGGACAGGGACAAAATTTGAGACAGAGGGGGATTTCAAAATGGGAACATTCAGTCGCGTTGGGTGGAAGCTTGCAGTGGCGGCGACCATGACCACATTTCTGGCTGCTGGCTGCGGTACCACGCAAGGTGGTAGTCAGGGGTCAGCGAACACAGCGGGCGGCGGTGCGAACACGGCAACGAACACATCGGGAAATTCAAACCAGGGGAGCAGTAGTGGGGGCGCTCCGATTCAAATCGGCATTGTCACTTCGCTCAGCGGCGCCCTCGCGGAATATGGCAAGGAATGGCAACGAGGGTTTAAAATTGGCCTCGAGTATGCGACAGGTGGCACGGACATCGTCGACGGGCACAAGATTAATGTCATCTGGAAGGACGACGCTACAGACCCCAACCAAGCTGTCACTGACGTCAAGACGTTGCTTCAGACAAACAAAGTAAACATCCTTGCTGGCGGCGTCAACAGTGCCAGTGCCATCGCTATGGAGCCGTTTGCACAGAAATACAAGACGGTCTATGTTGTGGGCCCGGCAGTTGCCGATACAATCACAGGCAAAAACTACAACCCGTACATTTTTAAGGTCTCTCCGAACTCATACATGGAAGCGAAGGCGGCCGTGTTATCAATACCGGATCAACATGCCACCGTTGCACAGCTAGCACCGAACTACGCATTTGGCTGGGATTCGGTGAAGGCCTTCAAAGACCTTGCAACGCAGGCCGGTCTGCACGATGTGGCGGACGTCTACGCAGACCCAACCGCGACCGATTTCACGCCGCAGCTTGAAAAGATTATCCAGAAGCACCCGAAATATTTGTTTGTGACCTGGGCAGGAGCTCCGGGGCCGTGGAAGAGTATTGCCAACATGAAGTTGCAAAAACAGGGTATTACCGTTGTGACGGGCATCCCGAACATCGCCGCGATTCAAGCACTGTTCCAGGGGTTTGACGGTATGCGCGGGTTTACGACGTATTACTACACTTTGCCGAAAAATCCAGTCAACGACTACTTAGTACAGCATGACCAGTCTGAATTTAACACTGTGCCTGATTTGTTCGATCCCGATGGCATGGCCGCTGCCATCGCGATTGTCGACGGATTGAAGAAAACCAACGGAAACCCGAGCGGTGACGCCCTGTCGCAGGCGATGTCCGGGATGTCGTTCCAGGGACCTAAGGGAACGTACACTTTCCGTGCGTCAGATCACCAGGCGCTGCAAGACCAGTATGGCGTCGTGTTGAAGACGGAGTCGGGTGTGAATTACCCTGTGCCAACCTTGACAACTGTGATTCCTGCTTCAGAGACAGCGCCACCCGTATTAAACGGTGCGAAGTAATCGCCAACCAAGTAACCGCGACCAAGTAACCGCGACCAAGTAGCAGCAATGCAGTAGCCACAACCAAGTAACCGCTATGCCATCTTAGTCGCAGTCGCAGTCGCAGTCGCAGTCGCAGTCGCAGTCGCAGTCGCAGTCGCAATGGTCATCACAGCAATCGGAGGTGGGGGCAGGTGCTCGCCGTAAAAGACGCAAGCGTATCCTACGCTGACTTTCAGGTTTTACAAAACGTCAGCCTCACGCTCGAACAGGGTGTTTTCCACTCTTTGATTGGTCCCAACGGTGCCGGGAAAACGACCTTGATTGGCGCTTTGAGCGGACACCTGCATTTGACCTCGGGAGCTGTTTTTTACGAAGGGCAAAACGTTACAAAATGGCGTGCTCATCGCCGAACCCGGTCTGGGATTGGCAGGTCGTTTCAAAAGACAAACTTGTTTCCCACGCTAACTGTCCTGCAAAACGTTGAACTGGCAGTGCTTGGAACGACGACGGTTCGCTTTAGGAACCTGCTCGGGAAAGTCCCGGAATCGGTGACGAACCGGGCGATGGATGCCCTACGCCAAGTGACTTTGGAGAAGCACCTGCACACTCGTTCTGCAGCACTCTCGCACGGCGACAAGCGCAAGCTGGAATTGGCGATGCTGCTTTCGCAAGGACCTCGCGTCCTGTTGCTGGATGAGCCAACGGCAGGAATGAGTATCGCTGAGGCGGGTGAAGTGCTGCAGCTCATCGATTCGTTGCGAGTGTCAGGGGAGTACGCGATTTTGCTCGTTGAGCACAAGCTCGACGCCGTCATGCAGTTGTCCGATGTCGTGACGGTGCTGGCTTCGGGGGAGGTCCTCGCCAGCGGATCGCCGGACGAAATCATGAACAATCCTGACGTCGAACGTGCATACCTGGGAGGTAGTCATGGAAACAGAGCGTGAGTTCGGGGAACCACTTCTTCGCGCGGAGAACATCTCCGCTGACATCGGTCAGTTCCACATCCTCGACAACCTTACTTTTTCCGTCCCAGAAGGGGCAGTAACCGTCATTCTCGGCAGAAATGGCGCAGGCAAGACGACGACAATGCGGACGTTGATGGGGTTCATTCATCCGAGTTCCGGACGGATTCGGTTTGGCGGACAGTCGATTGACAAACTCGCCGCATGGCAAGTTCGGCAGCTCGGAATCGGCTACGTTCCTGAGGACAGCAATATTTTTGCGAACCTTTCCGTGGAGGAGAACCTCAAGATGGGGGTGCTCACGAAGGGCTACGACGTTCTGGCGGCAATGGAAAGCATGATGGAACTCTTCCCTGACCTGCGTGCAGCGAGGAGTCGTTTGGGCGGGCAACTCAGTGGCGGCCAACGACAGATGCTCGCGGTAGCCAGCGTACTGATGGAGCCGCCGAGGTTGCTGCTTATCGATGAACCGAGCAAGGGTTTGTCACCTCTGTTTGTCCATCGCTTGGCCGAGGCTTTGCTTGAGATTCGCCGCAAGAGCACAATCCTGCTCGTGGAACAGAACTTCTATTTAGCTGCCATGATTGGAGACTATTACGTGTTGCTGGAAGACGGACGTGTAGTCCGACACGGCCCCATGCAGGAACTGGTTGATTCTCCCGAACTGCAGGGTCGGTATTTAGGTCTTCGGGTGTCAGGAAAGGAGGCGTAGGCAGTATGGCAGTCGCAATCACCCTGATTTTAAACGGTATCGCCAACAGCGCTCTCTATTTTCTGATGTCTGCTGGCCTAACCCTCATCTTTGGTCTGCTTCGAATCATTAACTTCGCTCACGGGGGGATTTACCTTTGGGGCGCATACGTAGCGGTCTTCCTGTACAGCGTCACGCACCAGTTTGCCGTCGCGCTTGTCGGCGGAATTGCGGCGGGTCTTGTCCTCGGGTGGCTGACGGAGCGACTGCTACGCTCTGCAGAGGAAAAGGGCCAACATGGAAGTGCAAGTGAAGGGTCAAATCAGTTGCTGCTCACTATGGGGGCATTGATTGTGCTCGATGAAGCTGTGACGATGACTTTTGGCCGCGATCCGATAAACGCTTCCGCTCCATCTCTGCTTAGCCACTCGTTCCTTTTTGGCAGCCTGGTTATTGTCGTCTATCAGCTGCTCGTGATTGTCATTGGCATCGTAGTTTATGTGGCGCTTCAAATCCTCCTTCGCAGATCACGGTTAGGCATGGTCATCCGAGCCGGCGTCTATAATCGGGAACTGGTTGAGGCAAGAGGTATCCCCATCCGCCGCGTGTTTATGTGGACGTTTATACTCGGAGCGGCACTGGCGGGGTTTGCAGGAGCGCTCGCTGGACCGTATTTTGGCTCCGTGACGCCGGAGATGGGGATGGACATGCAACTGAACGCGTTCATCATCGTTGTCCTTGGGGGCCTAGGGAGTCTCAGCGGATCGCTCGCGGGCAGCCTGCTGATTGGCGTAGCCACAGCACTTGTCAGTTACTTTGCTCCGTCCCTCGCAGTCTTGGTCAATGTTCTCTTGATGGCGGGAGTTTTGATGTTCCGCCCGAACGGTCTGCTGGGTGAACGGGGGGTGGCGTAACGATGAGTGATAAGCCTCGTGTCTCGCCAGAGCGGGTATCTCCGCGCCGTCTATCTCCTTCCATTTGGCTGCTTGGCGGTCTCATCCTGATTGCGGTCATCTGTCCGATGATACCGGGAAGCACGGGAACCATCTCCTTACTTTTACAGGTGTTCGCTTTCGGTGCATTTGCGATGTCGTATGATTTGCTCATCGGCTATACTGGAATCGTTTCGTTTGGCCACGCCATGTTTTTCGGTACGGGTGCATACGCAGTCGCCATTTGGTTATCACGCACAGAGGGTAGTACGACAGGTCTTGTGCTCGGCATTGTTACGGCGGTGGTCGCGAGCATTATCCTAAGTCTGCTTGTGGCTTTTCTGTCACTGCGGGTGCGTGACGTGTATTTTGCCATGATTACGCTGGCGGTCGGTGAAGTGTTCGTTGTCTTGGCTGGCTCGCAAAGCCTGCGTCAATTGACCAACGCCAACGATGGAATGAGCCTTATGCTTCCAAACTGGCTCTCAGGAGATTCAACTATCTACTACCTTGGTCTTGTGTTCCTGGTTGTGGTTGGCTTCTTTCTGAAACGAGTGACCACGTCCCCTGTCGGGCACATTCTGCAGGGAATCCGCGAGAACGAGGGCCGTGCAGATAGTCTCGGGCATCAGGTCGTCCGCTGGAAAACCGCAGCGTTTATCATCTCCGGCGTCGTCGCGGCCCTGTCTGGTGTGTTATTTGCTGTTGCTCAATCCTTTGTGAGCACATCGGTTTACGATGTAGCGACCGTGAGTCTCAACGTCTTGCTGATGGTGGTCATCGGCGGGACAGGGACTTTGTACGGTGGTGTTCTCGGAGCGGCACTGCTCGTGTTTATACAAAACTGGTTAACGAGTCTTGGAACCTCGATTCCCTGGCTTCGAAACGATTATATCGTGTTTGGTATTCTTTACATTTTGGTCGTACGATTCCTGCCGAAAGGCATCATCGGCAGCTTGCGGCACTCTGGAGGCAGAAGACCATGGAAGCAGAACAAGGACTACGTCAAGTCGGAGACCTGACAACAGCAGGCTGTGGTGTTCATCCAGATGCGGAAGCACTCGTGTACCTCCCGCCAACTGTGACAAGAAAAGTACCCGGGACTGTTTGGACCGGTCAACTGCAGGCGCTGCGAGGGAGAGCGAACGCTGTCATTCGAATGCCGCAGCAAGGGCTCTGGAACGGCAAGTTGATGATTGGCGGATCGCCTGCTGTTCGCTCTGAGTACGCTCTCGACATGTTGCTGTCAGACATTGTCCTGCAGCAAGGATACGCCTTTGCGACCTGCGACAAGGCAACACCTGGACTGGTATTGCGCGAGGCCCACCGCAGCATGGAAGAGTGGGTAGATGCGTACAGTCAGTTACAGGAGAAGACACTGGAAATCCTGCACGCCACGTACCAAAGTGCTCCAAAACGGACGTACATCGCGGGCGTCAGCAACGGTGGATACATAACGCGCCGGATGCTGGAACTGCACCCGGAGTGGTATGACGGGGGTGTGGAGTGGGAAGGCGTGTTGTGGAACTCGCAAAGTCGACATCTGCTGACCTGTCTGCCTGTCTACGTTGAAGATTATCCCATCTACTCCAACTGGAGAGGCGATAGAACCAGTCACGAGCGTCATCAGGCCTTTGAGCGGTTGCTTGCTGCGGGACTCCATCCGGATTCGGAGCCTTATTGGGGAACGTACTTTATGGTCTACTGGGTCCTCTCTCTCTGGCTGTACGGACGAAACCTCGACCCGAGCTGGGCTCCCTTTGCATCTGGGTGGTCAAATGATTGGCTGCGCGATCCGTCGCCGCTGTGCAACTACCCCTGGCAAGAGAGAATGGACATCTTGGCCGAGCGGATAAATCCGATTGCGAACAGCGGACGCCTCGAGAAGCCGCTTCTGTCTGTTGCAGGGAACTGGGATTGTCTGGTGCCCTTCGAGCACAACGCCGCTGCCTATGCTCGGCTTGTAGACGACGCGGGTTCAGGGGAGTGGCATCGGCTGTACGAGGTCCATGGCGGCAACCACGTGGATGGGCTCTTGCGCGACAACAGAGGGTCACAGCAACCCGTGTTGCCTTTCTATGAGGCTTCCCTTATACACCTCGAACGTTGGGTTGAGGATGGGATTTTGCCGCCAGCGTCCGGTTTGTTTGAGCACATCACGCAGTTCACACCAAGCTTGGGCCTAAAATCAGGCGGCTGAAGAGGGTCGTTCGCCCGCGTCAGGTGTGACCGGTGGCCGGTAACCTCCGGTTTGGCAAGTGAAGCCTGCGAAGGCATTTGACAAATCAAGTTACTGCAGGTATTTCTAACGAGAAACGAACGAAGGCAGAGGAGGAATCAGCATGAGTGAGTTCGACCAATCGACAGGAGACGGGCTCCCAAAACGTCCCGAAGAACTCCGAGATAAAGTTGCCATCGTCACTGGGGCTGCTAGCGGTATTGGTCTCGCAATTGCCAAGGGCCTGGCAGAAGCGGGAGCGCATGTCGTTCTGTCCGATCTCCGGGCTGATGCTGCCGATGCGGCAGCGCTCAGTCTGACAGCGGCAGGGTTGTCTGTCGAAGCAGCGGCTGCAGATGCAGGAAGCGAAGAGGACATCAAACGGCTTATCGAGATGACGCTCTCCAAGCAGCAGCACATCGACATCTACGTCAATAATGCGGGCATGCAGTACGTTTCTGGCATCGAGGATTTTCCCGTCGCGAAGTTTCAGCAGATTATTCAGTTGATGCTGGTTGGGCCGTTTATCAGCACAAAATACGTGTTTCCTGTGATGAAACGCCAACAGTTCGGGCGCATCATTAACATTGCTTCGATTAACGGGCTCATCGGTTTTGCCGGCAAGGCAGCCTACAATTCTGCGAAACACGGGGTGATTGGCCTGACCAAAGTGGCAGCCCTCGAAGGGGCTGTAGACGGAATCACGGTGAATGCCTTGTGCCCTGGCTACGTCGACACGCCGCTCGTGCGCAATCAGTTGGCCGATCTCGCTGCCAATCGCGGCATCCCCGTCGAGAAGGTGCTTGAAGAGGTGATATATCCCTTAGTGCCTCAGCGGCGATTGCTAGACCCGACAGAGATTGCGGACTACGCGGTCTTTCTGGCATCCGACAAGGGACGTTCGATTACAGGTCAAGCTGTCGTCATCGACGGTGGTTACGTCGCACAATAACGTCTAGAATTACAGATGATAGGGTACAGAGTGTACGCTCACAGAGCGAGGAGGCGGTCAGCGTGAGGCATCCGAATAAGGCGCCAGTGCCTCAGGTCCGGAGCACGTACCTGCCGCGTCCGCGCATCATGACATTGTTGTCTGAAGTGACGGATTTCCCGGTCATTGTTGTCAAAGCCGGAGCTGGTTATGGCAAGACAACGGCGCTCGCAGATTACTTTCGGCAAAGTTCGCTTCGTACGTGCTGGCTTACGGTCCGAGGCGAACATCAAGACGGGGTGCAGTTTATTGAAGGGCTCGCTCAAGCTCTCGATGCACTCTCGATACCTCTTAGCGAGTGGCAGAGGATTGTCGAAGCCGCGCATTCGCCGGTGACTTTGCCGTGGTCTGCACAGGCTACTGCAGATGTTGTGGCCGCTTACACCCACGATGAGACCGTACTGGTCATTGATGACTTTCACATCCTTGATTCTGCACCAACGGTTCTGAAATGGGTTGATGCGTGGTTAAAGCGCCTGCCTGCTGACTTCCACGTTGTTTTTGCCACGCGTACAAATCCACTTTTACCACAAGTGGAAGCGCTTTCGAATCGAGGGGACGTGTTGTGGATTCGGGAGCGGGAGTTGGCCTTTCGGGAAATAGAAGTCGGTGTGTTGTTTCGCGAAGGAGCACCACATCAACCAGAACTTCTTGCTCGGGGTCAAGTCAGGTGGTTGCTGCAGCGGTCAGCCGGAATGGCGATGGTGCTCTCCGTTCTGTTGCGAGAGTGGCGGCAGCACGGGTCGTTCGACCAACTGCAAGAGCTGCTTGACGATAAAACGTCTATCCAGAGCCAGGTTGGCAGGCTGTTTGTCGAGGAGCTTTCCGCTTCTGAACGCGAATTTCTGCGGGCTACCGCGATTTTCTCGACACTCTACCCCGAACTCTGCGACGCGGCACTTGGCCGATCTGACAGCGGTGACTTGTTGAATGACCTGGAGCGCCACGGACACATCGCCCTTTCCGAGGGCGGTGGCTATACGCTGCACCCACTCGTACGAGACTATCTGGCAGACACATTGTCTTCTGCAGAGCGCCAGCACCAGCTTCAACACGCTGTACGGTGGCACCTCAGCAAGGGAGAAGAAGCGCTTGCCATCCCTTATCTGTTTCGAATGGATGATGAGGATGTGCTCCTCGGTGTCCTTTTTTCTTATATCCCGCGTTATCTCGCACGCGGCCAGGTGTCCACTGTCCAAGGATGGCTTGACCGCCTGCCACGGCGCGTCATTGAGGACAGTGCGGGCCTGCTCTTTGCCCGTGGTGAAGTGGCACGGCACGCGAATCGTTTTGGAGATGCCTTGCATTTCTATGAACGCGCGCATGACGCAGCCGTTCGAACGCGCGAGCCGAGAGCCTTGGTCCAAGTGGAGATGGGGCGCGCTCGTCTGTATCTTGACACGATTCAACCAGGACCTGCGATTCCCCACATCCGGGCCGCGAGAAAGACTGTCCATCGCCGTGATGTGGAGACTCGGTATGGGATTTTGCAACTGGAATTTGAAAACAGCATTAACCTCGGGCGCATCTCGCGGGCAAAGCGCCTCGCCAAGGTCCTGACCACCTTTGACGGTGCAGCCTTACCAGGCAACAACAGCGACCTGCGACTACTTTTACGCAGTGGGCAGATTGGTGCGGTCATTGCGAGACTCAAGCCGCGGGTGTCCAACGATTTCGCAGGAGACAGGTCCGCCTTGGCTCACCGCGAAGCCACATTGCTGCTCGCCTTGATGTACGCCATGCACGGCGACAGCGAAGAGGCTCGCCAACAAGCCTTACGTGGCCATGATATTGGATATTCGCTCAAGTCCCCGTTTGTCAGCGCCGTTGGGTACATCCGTCTTGGCCATGCAGAGCACCTGACAGACCCGATGGGTGATGCAGCCCTGGCAGCATATCAAGAGGCAGTCAACCGTATGGATGACATGGATATCCCGCGCGGCAAGTCAGAAGCGTTTCTTGGGTTGTGTCTGGCGCACGGTTACAGGGGGCAGTTTGCACTCGCAAAGGCCTACGCGGAACAAGGGATAGACCTAGCAGAGCAGGTGCAAGACCTGTGGATGGCAAGTTTGGTACGGCTTGGTCTTGGTCAATGTGCCGTTGTCGCAAATTCGTACGCGCTGGCCGTTGCTGAACTTTCCCAGTGTGAACAGGACTTTATCCGTGTCGGCGATCCGTTTTTGCTCGTAGCTACACTCCTGTGGCGCGCTGTCGCGCGGTACGCGACTGGCGACCCAGCCTTCGTTTCGGATGTCGATGCCGTGTTGTCGACAGCTGAACAGCATGACTTTGGTTTTCTTCTTACCAGGGCGACACTTTGTGGTCTCCGGGATACGCAGATGCTGGTTCCATTGCTGCGAGACTACCTTCAGCATGGGCGCGAAACACGCTATGCGCTCCAGGTGCTCGACCGACTCGGCGGAGATGCCGTCGACCGTCATCCCGGTTACACCCTGCGCGTTCAGGTGCTTGGCAAGCTTTGTGTTTGGCGCGGTTTTCGCGAGGTGTCGCGCAAAGACTGGGTGAGGGAAAAGGCTCGCCAGCTGTTCTTGTTCCTTCTGACGCGTCGCGGACAGTTGCTTCACCGGGATGAGATTTGCGAACAGCTGTGGGGAGACGTTGACCCTGATACGGCGGAGAGGGATTTTAAGGTCGCCTTAAACGCAATGGCGTCCGTTCTTGAGCCAGACCGTGGACGGGGACCCTCCGTGTTTATCGTGCGGCAAGGGGGAATGTACGGCTTCACGGAGGGGCCGATTGTCTCTGTTGACGCCGAACTTTTTGAAACGCGTATCCTCGAAGCAGAAACCACAGTCGATGAAGAGCATCGATTGTGGCTCTACGCGTCCGCACTCAACCTGTATCAAGGTGATTACTTGACGGAGGTCCGTTATGAACCTTGGTGCGAGGCCGAGCGAGACAGGCTGCGGATGCTGTTTGTGAAGACATGCGTTTCCTATGCACAGCTGTGCCAGAAGAAGCAACAGTATGAGGCTGCGGTATCGGCTTGCAATCGGGCTCTCGAAAGTGAACCCACCTGGGAAGACGCGTACGTCTGCTTGATGCAGACCTACGCTGCGCAGTATAACAGGCCGATGGTCGTTGCAACGTACCAGCTTTGCCAGCGCACGCTGCATCGGGAAATTGGCGTCGACCCCCTTCCCTCCACGGAAGCCGTTTTTAGAGAGGTGGCAGGACTGCTGGAGCGTGGTGGGGACTGAGCCCTTTGTCATGGGTCAACTGATATAAAAACCCCACCGAAGACACATGGGCACTGCTCACCTTGCCATGGGTCTCAGGTCACCTTGTCATGGTCTTTTCTACCCTGGTGCCCTGTGGACAGCGTGATAGTATGTAAGGTATCGGAATCGCGTTTACTCGTGAGCGTATTCGTGCGAAGACGCCTGGGCGTGATTGAGGTGAGTATCTTGGATATTGCAGAGCTTCTTCGTCAAGCTTCTATCGCTGATGTCTCCGATATTCACATCAGCGCCGGGGCTCGTCCCATGTTTCGGATTCACGGCCTACTTTGCGCAGCACAAGCGCACGTCCTTGAACCGTCTGACACAGAGCAACTGATACGGTCCCTTTTAACCAAAGACCAATTTCTAAGGCTTCAGGACACAGGAGACGTGGATTGCTCTTACACCCTAAGTGGAGTCTCTCGCTACCGGGTGAATGCCTATAAAGAGCGGGGCTGCTACGGAGTAGCCATTCGCGTGGTACCGGAGTCTGTTCCAAAATTTGAAAGTCTGGGACTCCCGCCCGTACTCCAGAAGTTTGTTGAGAAGTCGCAAGGTCTAGTACTCGTGACAGGACCAACTGGGCATGGCAAATCCACCACGTTGGCGACACTTGTGGATGTCATAAACCGCACACACTCTAGGCATATCGTCACACTCGAAGACCCCATTGAATACCTGCACCGTCATCAACGCGCTGTTGTCCATCAACGTGAGATAGGTGTTGACACCTCTTCGTTTGCAGACGGACTCCGAGCAGCACTGCGGCAAGACCCAGATGTTATCGTGATTGGCGAAATGCGGGACTTGGACACGATTCATACAGCCATAACGGCTGCTGAAACCGGACACTTGGTATTGGCGACACTCCACACACGCAGTGCCTCACAAACGGTGGAGCGCATCATTGATGTATTTCCGGCCCATCAACAAGCGCAAATTCGGATTCAACTGGCGTCTGTCCTCATCGGCATCGTGAATCAACGGTTACTCCCCCGTACTTCCGGTGACGGCCGCGTCGCGGCATGTGAAGTGCTTATCAACACACCCGCCGTGGGGAACTTGATTCGCACACAGAAGGTTCACCAACTTCAGACGGTCATGCAAACCAGTACGGCCGAGGGAATGCAGACCATGGACGCGAGCCTCCATCAGCTCCTTAAACGCGGTCTCATTGACCAACATCGAGCCGCCGCTGCACAATTGTCCATTAGCCAGGGGATGTTGCAGGATTAACAGGCATTGTGCGCTCAGATGAAAGCCATCTTGTTCGAATGCAACCATAAGAACCCCTAGGGCTTTGCATCGTATTGTCCACCATAAATTCACCATCTTCATTCCACACAATCTCAATACACCATTGAAAACATTTCAATAGTTCGTGGATAAACTAAATACAGTAGAGATAGAGCGAATATAGGCTTGGTTTTTATTTGTCTCTAATTCCGTCGAGGGAGGGTGCAACCGTGCATCCAGGTGTACCAGGTAACCGCACAGGGCAACAGGCCGACCGAACAAGCGCTGCAGCTGCGGACGCAACTCGAGCTCAAAAACAGCAGGCGCAACAGCGCCGCAATCAGCGGCGATTATGGTGGGTGTCAGCACTGTCCTGGAGTACCATGGCTGTTGCCATTGGTGGGTTTGTTGTTGCTTGGGGCCAGGTCAGTCATAGCAAAGTACCAACAGCTGCCGTTGCTTCCGGGCAGGCTCCGGGTGGCATAAGTGCTGCAGGGGGCAGTGGTTTTACCAGTGGAACAGCGAGCGGAAGCAGCAACCCGTCATTCGGAAGCGGGAGTTACGGAGATGACGGAGCGCACCACGGTCACCATGATGATGGAGGCGGTGGGGATGATGGCGGCTTTAGCGGTGGCGGTGGCTCGTCAGGGTCCGGGTCCGGTTCTTCCGGAGGCTCCTCGTCTGGTGGTCTTGGCAGTTTCGGGATTTCAGGGAGCAACAGCAATGGCGGCAGCACAGGGGGCGGCAGTTCCGGTGGATTGTTTGGCAGCTCTGGCAGCCAGGGGTCAGCGGGACCGAGTCAAAGCGGCGGCGGGTCGCTGTTTGGGAGCAGTGCTTCCTGATTGAACGTGGGTAAGTCAGGTAATGACGAGGAGCTGAGGCTGCATGGATGCACCAACTGAGGCCATTAACCGAGTGAAATTCCGTGCAATGGGGACCCAGGTCGAGTTGGCGGCCATACCGGAACCCTACCATTCGTTTGCTGAAATTGAGGAAGCCTTCAGCGCTGCAAAACGGCGAATCGCGTACTTGGAACAACGGTTGTCGCGGTTTGACCCGAAAAGCGATGTGACTTACATCAATACCCAGTCAGGCCGGTTTGTCCGAGTGTCAGTGGAAACAGTAGCCGTCGTGGAACTTGCCCTTGAGGCCTATCGCGTGAGTCAGGGGCTGTTTTGTCCGTGGATGGGAGAGGTCATCGAACAGTTAGGATACGACGTGTCGTTTGAGAACATCGACGAACCCTCCGGAGGGAGAGCCGGGGTTGGTGCATCGAGGAGACTGAGGACGATACCTCCACGTGATTTTACCGCGGGACAGCTCCCTTTGTACGTCGAACCCGAGGAAAACCTTGTCCGCATCGATACAGGCTATCACCTGGATTTAGGCGGTTTGGCAAAAGGATGGATTGTGGAACAGGTGGTGAACGAGTTTACGCATCGAGGTTTCCGCAATATTGTTGTGAATGCGGGCGGTGACCTTGTGTGCCGGGGCAAGCAACCTGGAGGGCCGTGGACCGTCGGGATAGTAAACCCGTGGGACGAATCGGATTCCTTGTTCAAACTCGACGTTGAGAACTTGGCCATGGCCACGAGCGGTACGTACCGCCGGCGCTGGCAAAGCAGTCACGGTGAAGTGCACCATCTGCTTGACCCGCGGACTGGGCGTCCGTCAGATTCGGATGTTGTCTCGTGCTCTGTACTCGCCAGTCGTTTGACTGGGGCGGAAGTGCTGGCTAAGACAGCTCTGCTTTTGGGCAAGGAACAGGGGATGCGCTGGCTCGAAAAGCAGCCGCAGCGCGGATACGTCATCATTACGCGCGAGAAGGAGGTGTTTCATGCATGGAACTCGTCCATGAACGCCAAATCCCGGCAATGACGGTCAGCGGGCTCTTTCTTTTCTTGGTGATTACCGGATCATACGGGTTTAGTCATCTGTTTTTGCCGACTCAGGCTTCGGTGAACCTGTTTTACTGGATGATGGACCGATCCGCTGGCCTTGTCGCCTACGAGTTGCTTGCCTTCAGTGTGCTGCTCGGACTGACGACCGCGAATTCTTTTTGGGACCGCCTCCGGCTTCGCCGCGTGGTCACGCAACTGCACCAGTTTTCTGCGCTGTTGACGGCGTGTTTTGTCGCCCTTCACTTGTGGGGACTGCATTTTGACCAGCAAATCCCGTTTCCGTGGCGTAACTTTTTCATTCCGCTTGCTTCGACTTACCGCCCGCTGCCAACGGCACTCGGCGTGTTAACGTTGTACGGTCTCATCGCCATCACCATCTCTTCCATTTTACGTGAACGCATTGGTGTCAAGGCGTGGCGTGCCATTCACTTTGCCTATATTCCGATGTTCCTCCTGGTTACGTTTCACGGCATCCTGTCAGGGACGGACTCGACGCAGCCTTGGGCAATTTGGGTATACGCCGTTCCGTTTTTCCTGTTTATTGTCTTGCTGTACATCCGCATGGGAAAATTGAAATCGACACTCGCCGCAAGGGTCGGCGGGGGCACCGCAGCGCGAAACCGCACGGATACGCAGGACGCGGTTTCAACAGGTGAGCAAAATTCAGTACCGACAAAGGCGGCGCGCTAGTCACATCGGGTCGCCTTTTGAGGGCAGGTCTGATTTCACAACGCCATAGGCAGCGAGATCGAAAAATTCTCCCCACTTCAGGACGTGTTGCCGCAAAACTCCTTCAAACTTCATCCCTATTTTCTCCATAATCCTCGTAGAACCCGGATTGGATGTCATTGCATAGGCGTAGACACGATGTAGCTGGAGCGTGTCGAAGGCAAAATCCAGGACAGTCCGGGCGGCCTCTGTACCATACCCTTGGCCCCAATAGGCACGTCCAATCCAGTAACCAAGCTCTCCCCGAGCGTGTTCGTGTTGGACACCGATGCCGATGGAGCCAATCAAAACACCGTCACTTGCAGTGGTGATGGCAAAGGTGTATTGCTTTCCCTCCAATCCAGCTTGGTTCAGGCGGGTTATCCATGCCTCGGCTCCACCGTCGGGATACGGGTGCGGGACATGCAGTGTCGTACGCGCAATTTCCACGTCTCCGGCAAGTTCCTGCACGCGTTTTGCATCACTGAGCGCAAATGGGCGCAATTTCAGTCTCTCTGTCGCCAGGTGCACAGCAAGGGTAAGAGGTGTATCCATCTCGCTCTCCTGTCTCGCAGCAAACTCTGCGGGTCGTACAATGGAGCTATCATACCGCAGGTTGCCAGGTTCAGCGAGGAGAGGTCAACAAGGATGCTAGTCCAGCTTGTGACCTGATTTATCCGCGTGTTGGAGTAGTTCAGTGACGGTTACAAATTGGAAACCACGATGTTCAAGCTCAGGAATGATGGCTCGGAGCGCAGACACAGTTTGTTGGCGGTTCCCGCCCTGATCGTGGAACAAAAGAATATCCCCGCTTTTGGTGTTCTTCAAAACGTGTCGGACGATATAAGCCGTGCCAGGGTTGTCCCAATCCCGTGAGTCCACACTCCAAAGAACAATTTTATAGCCGCTCTCACGCGCTGCATCGAGAACACTTCTGCCGAATCGACCGCGGGGAGGACGGAACAAGTGAGAGGCCTCATGACCGGTCACGACCATCATGGCATGCTGCTCTTTTGACAGTTCATCGTACACGGCCAGCGCAGAGACGCCTTGGAGCAAGATGTGGGAATAGGAATGGTTGGCGATCTCGTTGTGAAGTGCAAGTTCCCCTCTGATTAGATGGGGATAACGCTCAATTCGTGAGCCGATGACAAAAAAAGTTGCTTTCGCGTGGTAATCCTTAAGGAGTTCAAGGATTTGCGGCGTAAACGTATCACTCGGGCCGTCGTCAAATGTGAGTGCCACCATTTTATCTTTCGTAGGCACGTGTCGGATGACCTCTACCCCTGATTCACCTGCATCGGTGTGTGTTGCATCGGTGTCAGCGTTGGCTCGTGCGGTCGGCGTGTCAACGGAGGCGGAGGCATACGCATACGCAGTAAGCACACCGCTACTGCCCGGTGTACGCGCACCTGGAGTGCCGGCGGTAACGGCACCTAGAGTGCCCGGAGTAAACGTCCCTGGAGCGCTGGCAGTAAGGGCACCTGGAGTGCCCGGAGTAAACATCCCTGG
Organism: Alicyclobacillus curvatus; assembly: GCA_017298655.1. Taxonomy (GTDB): domain Bacteria; phylum Bacillota; class Bacilli; order Alicyclobacillales; family Alicyclobacillaceae; genus Alicyclobacillus_B; species Alicyclobacillus_B curvatus. The sequence goes on along the minus strand of CP071184.1, from coordinate 3,635,481 downwards.
AGCGCAAAAAGTAAGGATACCTGACGTCCCCGCAATGACGAGGGGCCTTATTATCGATGGCCGCCTGACTCTCGTCGATAACGGCTTAACTCTCATCGATATTTGCTTGAATCTGGTCGATAACTGCCTAGCCTTCATCGGTAATTGCATAAATCTCATCGCCACATTATGTCTCCGCATGCTTGTGTCATGAAATAATGATTTGACAATAAGCATTCCCGGACGAATCCGATTCATGTGCCCGCCCGATGCTGGTTCATGCGTAGCCTAAGATGAGCGTTCCTGTTTGATGCCGGTTGCGATCAAAGTAACTCCCATCCAGTGAAGCGATGTGCAGAAAGGGGAGCGACCGTCTCGGTCTTGCTCCCCTTCATCTTGCAACGGTTCATCATGTAACGGTTCATTTTGCACCGATTCAACTTGCACCAATTCAACTTGCACCGATTCATCCTGCACCGGTCCATCTTGCACCGATTCATCTTCAAACGATTCGTCTTTTACATATCGGCTTTAAACGGTTTTTGATTCGAGTGTTTCGAGAAATTCCTCGATTTCAGGTCTGGTTTTTGCAAACCTGCTGTGCAGATGAGCAATTTTCTTGCCGTTCCTAAAAATGAGCAAGCTGGGCACGCCCATGACCTGGCATTCGTCAGATACGTCGGGGAGGTCTTCACCGTTTAAATCAAACCATTGATACTCCGTATGATTCGCAATCACATCGTCGATGAACGTGTTGAGGCGTTTACAATCTGGACACCATGAGGTGTAGAATTTTACGACAGTTGGCTCGTCGGACGCGATAGCCTCGCGAAATTGTTCTTCAGTTTGGATTTGTATCATGCAACTCACTCCCAATCGAGACGATTCGTAGCGCATCGCAGTGAATTCGTAGCAAACTACGAACGACACACCGTGACTGCGCATGAAATTTACGGCAATAGAGTTTAGTAAGAAACTATACCAAACTCACCTCTATAGATTACCACGACTATGCCCCCTCGTTGAAGACTGTTATTTTTATCTGCTGCTTACATGTTGGCGGGTGCGTGTTTGGCGTCTGGTTACGTTTACTCATCTGGCAGGTGATTGCTTAACTTCCTCAAGGAGGTTGCCAGTGCGGCGGGTGGTCCAATGTGGCGGATGGTCGCAAATCCTATTTTTGTAGAGTTGTGCTGCTGATGGTGGAGCCCTCCATCTCGTTCGAGGGAAACTCGTTTGACGGAAACCCGTTCGAGGGAAACTCGTTCGAGAAACTCATTCGAAGGAAATGTGTCCTCCAGTTAAAGCTTGTGTAAAGTTTTGATAAAGCCCCATCCATTCGCAAAATTCTCGCGTACAATGGCGCTAGAAGATAACTCTAGTCAGGGGAGGGACGACACCGTGAAGGACCCACAGGCACTGCAGCAAACAGAGGTATTTGGGCACCGGGGTTGGTCAGCACAGTATCCTGAAAACACAATGGCGTCGTTCATCGCGGCACTCGAGATTGGTGTAGATGGTCTGGAATTTGACGTGCATCTGTCAAAGGACGGCAACATCGTCATCATCCACGACGCAGATCTTTCCCGTACAACAAACGGACAAGGTTACGTTGAGGACTACACGCTTGAAGAACTGAGACAATTAGACGCAGGCAGTTGGTTTGACGAAAACTTTGCGGGTCAAGTGATTCCAACTCTTGACGAAGTCCTTGAACTGGCATCGCTCCAGGCACGCCCTGTGAAGCTGAATATTGAACTGAAACTTGGGAGAGCGCCGTACGCGGGCCTAGGTGATAAGGTCTGGGAGAAAGTTCTATCGTACGGTCTGAAGAATGAAACCATCATTTCTTCCTTTAACCACTTCGCTCTCCGCGATTTGAAAAGAGCTCATAAAGACGCGAATATTGCCATCCTGTATCAGGAAGGTATGGTGGACCCCTGGCGATATGCGATGTTTCTTGAAGCCGAAGGACTTCACCCACATTATCTGACGTTCGATGAGTCCGTCGTCAAAGACAGTCATGCGATGGGGAGAGCGATTCGCCCCTACACCGTCAATGACGTGCGCAAGATGAACGAACTTATGGCATGGGGTGTCGATGCCATCATTACGGATCACCCTGACGTATTGTTGGCCGTACGGGCAAGAATGTAGCAGACATTGTCACCACGAAGTCTAGGCTTTATGATACAGGTAACGTTTCAAATTGCCTGACAATTGGTGGTGACAAAATGCGTATCGAGCCACAAACGACGACGTTTGGTAGTGCGGCATCCGGAGCATCTGCCCCTGCCGAGTTTCTGGAGAAGAGCCGTCAAGCATTTCCGCTCTGGGCAGGGCTGTCCGTGGCAGAGCGGCTTACTTACCTGCGAAGCCTTCGACTGTATATGGTCGAGCACCTCGATGAGGTGGCAGACGGAATTGCCAAGGGAACTGGCAAGGTTCCAGTGGAAGCTCTCAACACGGATGTGTTACCCGTTCTAGAGGCAATTCGACATATTGAGAAGCACGCTGTGGAATCCCTCGCTCCCCAGAAGGTGGGTACACCCATCTTGCTCATTGGGAAGAAGTCTTACGTGTCCTATCAGCCGCGTGGAGTGGTCCTCGTCATCTCACCTTGGAATTTTCCACTTCAGCTCCCCATGATCCCGATGTTGGCAGCCCTCGCCGCCGGGAACACGGTCATCCTAAAGCCTTCCGAAGTCACGCCGACGGTTGGACTGTTGATTGAAACTTTGTTTTTGCAGGCCGGTTTTCCTCCTGACGTTGTTCAGGTCGCGCACGGCGCAGGAGACGTGGGCGCGGGGTTGATTGAGGGTCGGCCGGACTACATCTTTTTCACCGGATCAGGCCGGACAGGACGCATCATTCAACAGGCTGCAGCCAAACACCTCATCCCGACGACACTTGAACTCGGTGGGAAGGATCCGATGATTGTGTTCCGCGATGCCCCGATGGATAGAGCGGTGCAAGCGGCCCTCTGGGGTGGATTGATGAATTCCGGTCAGGTCTGCATGTCAGTCGAACGGGTATTTGTCGAACGCCCTGCTTATGACGATTTTCTCCGACGGTTGGTATCCGAGGTTCGGAAACTTCGCCTCGGTACGAACGATAACGATGATATTGGTCAGATGACATTCCCGACCCAGGTGGAGATTGTCCGGCGCCACGTCGAGGAAGCCTTGATGAAAGGCGCGCAAATGTTAGTCGGTACACCACCTTCCGAATGGCCGGAAGGCACGATGTCGATTCCGCCCATCGTGCTGACGGATGTCACGCCGGATATGCTCATCATGCGCGAAGAGACGTTTGGCCCGGTGCTGCCGATTGTTCCCTTTGATTCAGAGGACGAAGCCGTACGCGCAGCAAACAGCACGGTTTACGGATTGAGCGCCAGTGTGTGGACGAGCGATGTGCAGCGCGGTCGCCGCATTGCAGGGTGGCTTGTCACCGGGAATGTGCTCGTGAACGATGTGGTCATCACCATCGTCAACCAGAACCTGCCGTTCGGAGGCGCGAAGGAAAGTGGCGTCGGCCGTTACCACGGTCCCGAGGGGCTGCGCATGTTCACCGTCCAGACCGCCACGATGGTAGACCCTGGTCGTCGGACCCGTGACGTCAATTGGTTTCCGTACGAAGGAAAATATCCGCTGTTTGCCGACTTACTCAAAGCCTACTACGGACCAAGCAGACAGTGGGTCAGGTTTGCCAGGGCGTACTTACGCCTTCTGCGGCTGAGCCGTAAGTAAGCCGTAAGTAAGCCGTAAGTAAGCCGTAAGTAAGCCGTAAGTAAGCCGTAAGTAAGCCGCAAGTGATGAAGTAAAGTAGTTTGTGTAGCAGGATTTGGATATTCGCGGATAGTAAAAAAGTAGGGTATCCTTGGGATTGCGACATCACCAAAAAAGGAGCCCTACCAATGACTAGTGTACACGAACTTGGCACGTCGGATCTAATGGAAATTCTCGTGAAGGACTTCGTCAAGGAAAAACTTGAGTTGATCATGCGTGAGGAGATCGACAATTTTCTAAAGGTTGAATATGAGGGCAAGCGTCCCAGCCGAAACGGAACCTATGGTCGCTCCCTAGAAACACGGTTTGGAAAAATAGAGAATTTGCGGGTTCCCCGAGACCGTAAGGACGCCTTTCAAACTCGAGTGTTTGCGCCATACCAGCGTCGAGAGGGCTGGTTAGAAGAGGCTGTCATTCACATGTATAAGGGTGGGATGAGTACCCGCGACATCGCAAAATTCATCGAAGGCATGTTTGGCACGCAGTACTCCCCAACGACCATCAGTAACATCACGAGTACCGTCTTGGAAGATATCGAAGCATGGCAGCAACGTCCATTAGATAAACGCTATTCCGTGATTTATTTGGACGGCATCTATATCAAACTTAAGCGCAACACGGTGAGCAGTGAAGTCATCTATCTGGCGATGGGCATCAACGAAGATGGATATCGACAGATCCTCGGCTTCTACGTTGGCGGAAAAGAAAGCGCCAATGGCTGGAGGGATGTGCTCAAGGACCTGTATCGTCGCGGAGCGAAGGAGGTCTTGCTGGGGGTATTTGACGGGTTACCTGGCCTGGAAGAAGCGTTTCGAGAAACGTACCCAAGGGCAGACGTTCAACACTGCATCGTACACAAGGTGCGCAGTACGTTCCCGAAAATTCGAGTCAAGGACAAGGTTGAGTTTATCGGCGACCTCAAAACGATTTATACCGCATTGGATAGGGACTTAGCCTTGGCAGCGTTCGATACGGTCAAGAGCAAGTGGAGTAAAACCTATCCGAAAGAAATTCAATCGTGGGAAGACCAACTTTCAACGCTACTGACGTTTTACAAATTTCCAAAGCTGATTCGCGGGTCCATCTACACATCCAACGCAATCGAGCGGACGAACAAAGAGCTACGCAAGAGGTTTCGACCGATGAACAGCTTAACGAACATGGATGCAGCTGAGAAAATCATCTATCTTGAAGTCACGACTTATAACGAGAAATGGAGCACAAGAGTCATCCGTGGCTTCGGGGATGCGGAAACGAAGACAGAGCTGAAGCGAATGTATGAGGAACGCTACCCAAGCATGTCAGAAGTCTCTGCGCAGGAATAAATATCCAACAACTTGAACAATCACGTTTACAACAACGACGACAACTTGCTCTGAAAATTCAAACAAACAGGAAATAAAAGGGAAATTCCGGTGGGGGGTACCCCCCACCAACCTTAAAACAAATCAATAATGATGTTATCCATCTCCGATGGATAACCCTACTTAAAGCGAATTACACAAACTTCTTGACACTACCCCGCAAGTAAGCAAGTAAGCAAGTAAGCCATAAGTAGGCCATAAGTAAGCCATAAGTAGGCCATAAGTAAGCCGCAAGTGGCGAACGGGGTGGCCGGCTTCGATCGGCGACCCCGGCTGGCGAACCGTTCCCTTTGGGGGCCGAGCACCGGCTGGCGACCTCGGCTCTGGCTGCCGGCCAGGTGAGATGGGCTACCCCGGCTGGCTACCGGCCAGGGTGAGACGGGCTACGCCACACCGTCTAGGGCACAAAACTATCGCTAGTTGCGGAAGCGCCGGGGTACCCCATCGGCCGCAAGCAACAGAAGTATCGCTATGACGCGATAGAGCGGGGTATGCAGCCGGATGTAGGATACAAAAGTATATCTAGGCTGTCAGGGTGGGGGGTATCGGATCGGCCCTAGGGTACAGGATGATGCTTAGGATACCCCCTGGGGTTGACGAATAAGGATACGGAAGGTAGCGCTATTTTCTGAACATACCCCTAGGGGTTTGCGTCTAAGGAGCAAAGTGATACTTAGACTTGAACGGATACCCCACGGGGTTTATGTTCTGCACTGATAAAGTGTCCAACCAGGGGATGCAGCATAACAAAGTATCGCTGTTTACACGATTCCGAAGTTTGGCAGGGGCACGGGGTCGTAAACAGGGCAGGCTGAGCCGGACGCCATCCGCGAATCGGAGACCCGCCTTCTACCTCGCACCCTCCAGGGCACAAAACTATCGCTAGTTGTGGAAGCGCCGAGGTACCCCATCGGCCGCAAGCAACAGAAGTATCGCTATGACGCGATAGAGCGGGGTATGCAGCCGGATGTAGGATACAAAAGTATATCTAGGCTGTCAGGGTGGGGGGTATCGGATCGGCCCTAGGGTACAGGATGATGCTTAGGATACCCCCTGGGGTTGACGAATAAGGATACGGAAGGTAGCGCTATTTTCTGAACATACCCCTAGGGGTTTGCGTCTAAGGAGCAAAGTGATACTTAGATTTGAACGGATACCCCGTGGGGTTTATGTTCTGCACTGATAAAGTGTCCAACCAGGGGATGCAGCATAACAAAGTATCGCTGTTTACACGATTCCGAAGTTTGGCAGGGGCACGGGGTCGTAAACAGGGCAGGCTGAGCCGGACGCCATCCGCGAATCGGAGACCCGCCTTCTACCTCGCACCCTCCAAGGCACAAAACTATCGCTAGGTGCAGGAGCGCCGAGGTACCCCATCGGCCGCAAGGAACAGAAGTATCGCTATGACGCGATAGAGCGGGGTATGCAGCCGGATGTAGGATACAAAAGTATATCTAGGCTGTCAGGGTGGGGGGTATCGGATCGGCCCTAGGGTACAGGATGATGCTTAGGATACCCCCTGGGGTTGACGAATAAGGATACGGAAGGTAGCGCTATTTTCTGAACATACCCCTAGGGGTTTGCGTCTAAGGAGCAAAGTGATACTTAGATTTGAACGGATACCCCACGGGGTACATGGGTTAGCGCAACAAACCATCGCTGGAGTGCCCAGCAGCCCCTCCCGGTGCCCAAATAGGCTGGCCCAGCGCACATACTGCGCCGTCCCGCTCTGCCCAGTCGCCCCAACGCACGGCTCGTACTGCGCCGCCCGGCGTCTACCCAGCCGGCCCAGCGCACGGCTCATGCTGTCCCTACCGGTGTCCGCCGAGTTGGCTCAGGCTCAGCCCACTGCTCATCCAGCGTTGCCCGGCGCCACCCGGTGTCCGCCGGGCTGCCCCAGCCCGCTGCCCATCTGCAGCATCTGCTGACCGCGCCACGTCCATCCGCCCGGTTGTCGGTTGCATTCAACCTGGTCCCTAGCACCTAGCGCCTAGCGCCTAGCGCGATCGCACCTCGTAAATCGCAAATTTCAAGTAGTGGCCTTCGTCGACACCGGCGATTTCTGGATGGTCCTTTCCAGCACCGGCCCAATGCACGAGCCGCAAGACTTTGTGAGCGTCAAACGCCGCATCCAAGATAACCTCCTTGAACATTTCGGGCCGCAAATGGTACGAACAACTTGCAGTCACGAGGAAGCCTCCGTCGCGAACGAGTTTGAGCCCCCGAAGGTTAATCTCCTTGTACCCACGGATTGCCCCTTCGAGAGCGCGGCGGGATTTGGCAAAGGCGGGCGGATCGAGAATGACCACATCGTAGTTTCGACCACTTGTCTCTTCGTCTCGCAGAAAATCAAACGCGTTGGCTTCCACGAAGTCGATTAAGTCATCCACTCCATTCAACCGCGCATTTTCTTTAGCGACCTCGATGGCTGGTGCGGATATGTCAACGGCGGTAACGTGTCGCGCGCCGTATTTCGCAGCGTGCACTGTGAATGCGCCTGTGTGGCAGAAACACTCCAAGACATCGGCGCCTCGCTCCCTAAAAGTGGACGAATCGGGGTTTTCATGAAGACGATTATCTTCCGATCCGTTCTGGCTCGACTGACTCCACCCGCTCATGAGCGGCTTGATGGCGGCGCGATTTTCACGCTGATCGAAGAAGTAGCCCGTTTTCTGCCCTTCCCGGATGTCAACGACAAAACGCATGCCGTTTTCTTCAATCTCGACTTTTTCGGGTACATCGCCCATCCAAACGCTCGTCTCAAGAGCCAGACCCTCCAACCGTCGGACAGGGACGTCGTTTCGCAGGAAGATGCCCCGCGGTTGAAAAACGGCCATCAGAGCGGATCGAATTTGTGCCTTGAAGCGCTCCATGCCGAGGGAGAGGATTTGGACGGACAAAACGTCAGCGTATTTATCCACAATCAACCCAGGCAGGAAATCCGCCTCACCGTAAACCGCGCGACAGGATTCAATGTTTCCTAGCATGCGGTGCCGGTACGCAAAGGCCTCTTCAAAACGTTGTCGAAAGAAGTTTTCATCGAAAACTTCGTCCGTACGGTAGCTGAGGACACGTGCGATGATTTGTGACTCCGGATTGTAAGTTCCAAGGGCCAAGAATACCCCTTGATGGTTGACGATTTGGACAATGGCGTTGTCGTCGACACGCCCCTCCAAGCGATTTACTTCACTCTGATATACCCATGGCTGGCCTGCCTCAATGCGTCGCTTACGGTTTCGATTTAAAAACAACTTGGCTGTCATCAAGTCACCTTTCATTCCTAATGAATTCAAGATTTGCTCCATAAGTTATTAACATTCCTTAGCTATAATATCCGACAGAGAGAGATTCCAACAATCGACAAGCAATTATCCGCTAACGGCGGTGTCGAACCAACCAGCCGAGAGACTGGAAAATACAGCTCGTCACACGTAAGATTGTAACAGTGAGAAAGGGAGATCGAATGTTAGGTAACACTTTGTCATCGCTGTTTCATTTATTCCCGGCTACGATTCACCCAATGGTGGTCCACTTTACCATTGCAATTGTGTTCTTGGCTGGCGTGGCCGGTATCGTCGGGCTGATGTGGCGCGCTGATGGGTTTTTCCCGAAGCTTTACATGTTAATGCTGTTCTTGGCAATTTTGGCAACCATGGCAGCCGGAGTCGCTGGGGTTATTAGTGAGTCGTACCTCAAAACGATACCGCATGGCGTCGGGCATATTCTTTCTACACACAAATTCTACGGTGAACTCACCGGGGTCAGCCTTGTCATCGCGTTTGTCCTGCAGGCGTGGCGTTGGTGGAACAGGAAACCCGCTTGGAGCGTGTCTGTATTGTCACTCCTGTTTTCGCTGGTGGCAGTGATTCTCGTCAGCATGGCGGGACACCTTGGCGGTACGATGGTGTACAGTCACGGACTCGGGGTTTCGTGAGTTTTACCTTCTGAATTTGGCGTCTGCAAAATTTGAGCGACCTATACACAATCGATGGTTTCGTACTTGTTCCTCGGTACGGGAAAGATGCCCACGTAGTGCATTCGGACTACGTGGGCTTTCGTTTGTACCATGACACGTGAAGCTTCCGGAATTTGGACAGGTCAACTACTGTTTTTGCAGGGACTTGTAATTTGTTTGGTTGCCTCATAGACTCTGGCTCGCCGTGACCAGCCGTGACCGATCGGTGCGGGCGGGGCCCAACGACTCCAGCCATGACCGGCCGGTGCCCGCCGAGGCCAACCGGGCCAACCGCGACCAACCGTGACCAACAGGAGTCAATGCAAGACCCGAGGGGAGGAATTTTCATGCCAGAACTTGCGGTCGAACCAAGGACATTTACGAGACGGACGACCTGCAGTTTCTGCGGGACTGGATGTACACTGTCTGTCACTGTAGAGGACGGTTCCATTGTCGGCGTTGAAGGAGACAAGCGCGGTCCAGTAAACCACGGAGAGTCTTGTATTAAAGGAATACAAGCATGGACGTACGTTCATTCTGACAAGCGGTTGCGGGTCCCGCTGATTCGCCGGGGAGATGTTCTCGAACCTGCATCTTGGGATGAAGCACTTGACCGGATTACACGGGAGTTTGCGAGAATCCGTGATGAATCAGGGCCAGATGCGATTTCCTGTCTCAGCTCATCGAGGGCAACGAATGAAACGAACTATTTGGCGCAAAAGTTGATGCGCCAAGTCATCGGCACCAATAATATTGATAGTTGCAACCGAACTTGACATGCTCCAAGTGTCGTCAGTTTGACGACTGTATTTGGCAATGGTGCAGACACTGCGTCTTACGATGATTTTGAAAACACGGATTGTATCATCGCGTGGGGTTCAAACGCTCAGGAGGCCCACCCCGTGATTTGGAATCACATGCGCCGGGGCGTTAAAAACGGTGCAAAACTGGTGGTGATTGACCCGCGCAAACTCCCAATGGCAAAGAGTGCCACCTACCATTTGGCGGTCAAGAGCGCGACGGATATTGCACTCGCCAACGCGATGGCGAATGTCATTATTCGTGAGCAACTATACAATCTTGAATTTGTCCAGCGAGTTACGGTTTGGTTCGATGAATATCGCCAACAAGTTGACAAATACTCGCCTGAGTATGCAGAGGAGATTACAGGGATTCCCGCACAGACCATTCGCGAAGTTGCGCGTTTGTACGCCACCTCTGCTCGCGCTATCATCGCATGGACGCTCGGTGTCACGGAGCATCACAACGGCGCGGACAACGTGCACGCTATCATTAATCTTGCGCTCTTAACCGGACACGTTGGAAGACCGGGCTGTGGGTTGATGCCATTGCGGGGTCAAAACAATGTACAAGGCGGAGCTGACATGGGCGCCTTGCCGAACAAATTACCTGGCTTCTTTGATGTCACGGATGAGCTTGCGCGCGAGATGTTCGAACAAGCGTGGAATTGTATCATTCCCCCCAAAAATGGACTCCATCTGGCTGGGATGTTTGATGCCGCGCACATGGGTTTGATGCGCAGTGTGTATATCATTGGCGAGAACCCAGCGCAGTCGGACGCCAATTCGACTGCAGTTGTCGATGCACTGACGAATCTCGACTTTCTCGTTGTGCAGGACCTGTTTCTTACAAAAACCGCAGCGTTGGCAGACGTAGTGTTACCGGCAGCTGGTTGGGCTGAAGTCGAGGGAACATTTACAAACAGCGAACGCGGTGTCCAGCGCGTACGCCAACTCGTGCATCCACCGGGGGAAGCAAGAAGTGACATTGTTATCCTGCAGGAGCTGGCAAATCGTCTTGGAGAGAACTGGCACTACAACGGAGCGGGGGATGTTTGGGATGAACTGCGCAGGCTCAGTCCGTCCCACTTCGGGATGAGTTACGAACGCCTTGACGAGGAGCTTGAATTGCAGTGGCCGTGTCCATCTCTCGATGCACCGCCCGCACGACATCTGCACACGCGGTTACACGAGCGTGAGTTCGGTGCTCCTGCACCTTTTGTCAGTGTGGAGTTTGAACCTCCGATTGAGCCTGTCGACGAGGACTATCCGCTTGTCCTCATCACCGGACGTCGCCTCGCGTTCTATAACACGGGCGTCATGACAAGTGATTATGGCGACAAGGTTAAGGGCCAGGAAGAGGTCCTTGAAATCAGCTTTGAGGATGCAGAGCGACTCGGCATTTCTGATGGCCATCTCGTTGTCGTCTCCTCTCGCCGCGGGTCCGTACGCGCTCCTGTTAAAGTAACCGACAAGATGCAAGCGGGTAACGTGTGGCTAGATTTCCACTTTCCCAACCAAGTGAATACCAATGTCCTGACCAACGACAGATATGACAAGAAGTCTGGTGTTGCACCCTACAAGTACACGGCAGTGAGAGTCGAAAAGCTTTAGTTATCCGGTTCACCGCATAGTTCACCGCATAGTTTACTGCATAGTTCACGGTAATCGGCCCCGCGTAGCCCCTAGGCAAAGGGTAACGGGTTCCGTTTTGGGGGACAAAATCTGAATTCACACACCGAATAACAAACGAATTCGCGCATGATTTCACAAGTGTTTTTGAAGCCCAAAATCGCAAAAAAGCAGCGTGCCAATCAGATGATTTGGCACGCTGTTTTCATCCGGGATTGTTGCCGCGCTAACGCCCCCGTTAACGCCCCGCAAGATCAGGTTCTCTCGAACGTAGTTACCAGACTCTTCAGGACCAACAGGAGTTCGAGATATTTAATGAACGAGACCCCAGCAATAAACTCATTCCCTGAAAGGGAGCTTGGCTAAGTTGTACTGGTACCGGCTAGTTGTAGCTTCGCACACCGGGTACAGCCATAGTCACGATGGTCACAAGTACCATGAAGGAAGATTCCAGCCAGATAGTGTGCACGCCCCCAATTTGAGACGCTAACCATCCGGTAAATATGTTACCGACAGGTAACAAGACCCATGATCCAAAGTAGTCTAGGCTTGCCGCTCTCCCGTAGGCTTCAGATGAAATTAATTCCTGCATGCTTCCTTCCCACACTACTCCGAACATCATAGTCCCAGCGCTTGCAACAGCCATCATCAGCATGAGCATTAATGTTGTGTGAACAAACGAAAGTCCACAGATAGCTAATGCATTCGTCGCTAGTCCTCCATAGGCGATATAAGCCCGGTGATTCCATGTACGCCGGCGACTGTAGATAAACGCCGAAATGAGTGCGCCTATCCCTGTCGCACTGTTTACTAAACCGTAGGATATGTCGGATAAGCGTAAGTGTACTTTGACCAGCCATGGTACAAGAATGGTGGTGAGTCCCATGCTAGCTATACTCAAGAACGCGAAGGCCAAAATGGTTATCCATAGCCACGGATGGCTTCGCACTGCGTAATACCCTCCGAGTAATTCATCAAAGTATCCTCGTGCGCCTTGAATAGATTTCATGTTTTTTGGTGTGGGTATACGGAGAAACATGAGACTAATGACAGATGCAAGTAGCATGAGGGCATCAAGGGCGAATCCAGCAGATGGAGAGCCTAAGCCCACAACAACGCCGCCTAAGGCGGGGCCAAGTAGCCGCGCTATTTGTGCGCTCGTTTGAGAAAGGGATATAGCGGCATTACGGATAGCTGGTGTGAAAACTTGCTGGCGTGCACCCGAGTACGCAGGATTAAACAATGCCTTCATGACTCCATATATCAGGACAAACCCATTTAGTATTGTCTCATCCATCCAGTGTTCAAAATATAACAACGCAAGTATCGAAACCAAGCAAAAACGTATTACGTCTGTAATAATCATGATTCTAGTCCTGGAAGTTCTATCAACTAAAACTCCAGTGAAGGGCAATAACAAGATTTGAGGAATCATGAAAAGACTCATTGTAATTCCAAGTTGCAGGGTGGCATTGGAAGACTGTAACACAGTCAGAGGCAGTGCGACCCATAAGACGGTATCGCCAAACAGTGACATTGTCTGTCCGAGCCAGAGAGCTGTAAAGTCGCGTGATGCACGGATAGGACTGAACAGATCTGTGCTCTCCATGCCACCTATACTGCTATTGGTTTTTGACGTATTCAAGGAACGTCCTCCATATTCCGGCTACCCAAGTGCTTACCTGTCCGCAGATTTACAGAGTTGATGGAAATGACATAAACAAACTAATAATATTGAAAACGAAAAATTCATAGAGTGACAATGTTACTAGATCCAATAATTGAGGTCAATAATGTCGAGGAAACTGCAAGTACGATTCATCCATTTCTTCATAGTGCTGATATTGCACTAGCCCGTTAATTCAACAAGCCCATGATCAATAAATTTATTGTGTTGTTGCGAATTAGTGCGCGAATTCACCCGCCGAAATGAAGTGAAATCATCGGGAAACCTTGATATGACAACAAAAATAGGAGCGTGATTTCATTCGCGAATTCATGCTCCATTTGGCATGCTATTTGCCGACCCTGTCCCTCAAAACCGAACCCGTTAGGAAAAGGGGCGGGCAGCCTTTTTTTGTTGACGTTTCCGCCAGATGAGCAACGCGCCAGACACTCCCAAGAGCAGTAGCAGGCCGGCGGCGGATGAGATAAACCATCGTTTTGAGTCCCACGTTGCAATCGATTTTGCGGCCGTCTGCTTTGAGAAAGCATCGAGGTTGACGTACACAGGCATCGTTGTGATTGGCTGATCCGGCACAGCATACGCAACATCGCCGACGTCAAGCGTGCCATTTTTGTTTCGATGTGCACCATTTTCGGCTTCCAGAAAGGGTGCGTTCATGGAAAGTGTTGCGGTGTCGAGCGCAATTCCTTGCGTGACACTCGAGTCAGGTGGCAAGGTGTGCAGGTGAAGTGTCACTTTTGGGACAATCGGGTGACCTGTGTCAACCGTCGCCTCAACGTCCTGCGACGCATAAAGTGGGACAACTTTCCCGCTCGACGTCTGAAGGTGGCCGAGGATATCCCCCTGGTGGGTGATTGTCACTGTCTGATAGTGAGCAAAGGCAAAGTTCAATAACTGTGCGGCATCGTGATGGATATCGTAGTTTGTGGGTGCGTCGAGCAACACGGCCAGGAACGTATCGTTTCCGTGTGTCGCTGCCACCGCAAGCGTTTCATGGGCAACGCTCGTAAAACCGGTCTTAATGCCAATCGCCCCAGGGTAAGTGAACAACATGCGATTGATGTTGTAGAGCTTTGATTGCCACGCCTGACCCTTCCAGTTGTACGATTTTGTCGCCACAATCTTGCGGAACTCGGGTATCTGCATGGCGGCTCGGGATATCAAGGCCATATCATAGGCGGTCGTAATGTGATTTTTGTCAGGAAGTCCATTTGGGTTGTCAAAGTGCGTGTGCGTGGCGCCGAGAGCCTTCGCTTCACGATTCATCATGTCAGAAAAACCGGATACACTTCCGCCGTATTTCTCAGCAATTGCGACAGCAGCATCATTGGCAGAAATGAGCAACAGGCCGTACAGCATTTGCTCTAACGTCTTTTGTTCCCCAGGTACAAAGTACAGTTTGTCGGGCGGTTGGTTCGCAGCATCTTTACTCACTGGCACGATGTCTGTCAACTTCCCGTCTTGAAGCGCGATGATGGCGGTCATGATTTTGGTGATGCTCGCGGGATAATGTTCGACAAGCGGATCCTTTGCGTACACAATTGTGCCTGTGGTCATGTCCATGACAACGGCAGCTTGCGACACAATGCTTGGAAATGTCTCCGGCTGGCTGGTCATCGGCACGCCTGCCACCCATGTTTGGTTGAGCACCAGTGGATTTGCTTCACTGTATGGAGAAGGCGACTCCATCGTTTGCAGGGCTCCCGTGTTCGCAGAAATTGCACCATTGCTTTGAGTCGGTGGTACGGCTGCTTCAGCGACGGGAAGTTGAAAACAATTCATATAAAGGATAGAAATCAGGGACATCGCCCCGAGTAGACGTAATTTCACAGGTGGTTCTCCCCCAGATGGACGTTTATGCAACATCATTATAGATTTGTACACCCTGCATGGATAGAGAAGAACCTCTGTCAAGTTGTGACAAGCTCAAAATCTACGTAAACGATTGAAGTGCAACAAACACCATAACAATGAGGAAAATGAGGGACAGGACTGTAAAAATTGCGGATGTTAACAAGAATACGAGGACGATCTTGCGGAACTTCTTCCTGTACAAAACAAACGCCCCAAACCAAAGAAGAAACGGGATGAGAACTGCTGCGGGAATGGCATAAGCACGATGCGCAAAGACCGGGAACCAGAGCGTTGCCCACCCAAAACCGCATAAAAGTCCAGCGAATACGCTCACCATCGTTGGCCATCTACGTTTCATCGATTGGTTGCGACCTCCTGTACGAGTACTGCAGGGAACTCGAGTTCTACAGACGTGCCCATTCCAAGTCGACTGGAGATGTTAAGGACTCCGCTGTGTTCCTGCACGATTTTATTTGAGATGAGCAACCCGAGCCCCGTACCTTTGCTTTTTGTGGAGTAGAATGGTTCCCCCAACTTCCTCAATATGTTGGGTTCAATACCGGGTCCGTTGTCGCGGATGATGACAACGGCATGTGTGTCTCGCTGCAAAACTTCGATGTGCACCCGGCCGCCGCCATCAATGGCTTCAATCGCATTTTTTACGACATTGGTGAACACCTGCTTCAATTGGTGCGGGACGCCCCGAATGATGACGGTCTGCGGCACTGTCAGCTCGACTTTGGTATTTTTCAAAATGGCTTGCGAGCTCATGAGGATTTGCACCTCATGAAGAAGCTGCCCCAAGTCAAGCAGTGCGCGCTCCTCTGCCTGCGGCTTCGACAGCGATAGAAATTCAGTGACAATGTCCTCAATCTGTTTGGTTTCGTTCAAAATGACGGGCCAATATGGATTACTCGCCTGCTCGTCTTCGAGCAATTGTATAAACCCGCGGATAGCCGTCAGCGGGTTGCGAATCTCATGCGCCATCCCCGCGGCCAACTGTCCGAGCACAGAGAGGTTTTCAGAACGGCGGAGCATTTCGTCATTGCGTTTGCGTTCCGTAATGTCCCGACCTACGACAACGACGTTTTCAAGTCCTCGCGCAGCAGAGCAAATGGGTACGCAGCGCGATTCAAAGGTCCGGATAGTCCCGTCTTTATGCAACAACCCGTGCTCAATCATGATGGGTTGGCCAGTGCGCCGCATCGTTGCGAACTGCTTTAGAGCAGGACGACGCCCTTTAGTCGTCAACAGCGGCACGACTGAGGTGCCGCGAAGCTCTCGATAAGAGAAGCCGAGCAAACTTTCGGACGACTTGGACACAAACCGGATTTGTCCGGTCGCGGACAGGATGAGAATCAGGTCAGATGTATTTTCGACAATCAGCCGATACTTCTGTTCAATGTCCGACAACGCTCGTTTGGCGTGTTGAAGTGAAGTGGTTTCAATTCCCGATCCGACAACAGCAATGTTCACTCCATCTCGCTGCAAGGTCCGCATAGAAACGAGGAGCCGGATTCCGCGAATTTCTGTGTCAAACACGATGTCTTCACCGGACATCGCTGAGTGACAGTAATAGAGCCAATCGATGGGCGATTTCCCTAAATCCGCGGCGATGTCTTCAATGGATCGGCCACGGATTCCCTGTGGAGACCAGCCCATCTTATACAAAAGGTCGCCGTCACAGATACGGAACACGTACGTATCGTGGTCCGGAATCAACATAAAGACGAGGCCCTGCTGGCGCGTCATGGCTTCCGAAATACTTTCGGCCAGTACACGTTGACGCCGATGCAGGTAGCGATTGAGAAAGCCGTTCGTGAGAATGAGCAAAATCGCCACCGTGAACATCACCTGGCTGACTGCAGACAGGCGAATGCTACCTGTCGACAGTACGAAGGAGTGGGCTGCTATTGCCGAATTCCCCACAGTCCTGGTGTGAAGCGACGTTGCATCGTGATAACCGAGGATGGATAGAGTCAGGACGCTCGTTGATAGAAAAGACCGGGTATTCGCGGAGAATCGCCGCCCACGCAACAGCAACAGACCTAAAAGGCAGAAAGTGTAAAGGAGTGCAGTGTCGAGGAAAAGTTGCGCAAAATGTGAAGGTGTCAGCACCGACTTGTCCAATGAACTGTCCGTTCCAAAGTGTACGACAAATATGGCTGCTGTCAGAGCTAGGCTTGCTAAGAACAGGCTTAGCCGGTGATTCCACTTCACGGACATTCGTACGGTCAAATGGGTTAGGACCATACCGACAATAATAGAGGCGACATCCACCATCCCAAATGACGTCGTATTTGCATCCGAATGCAGTGGGTTCAACCAAAGATTCGTCAGGATACTGATGGTCAGGCTAATGGAAGCGAGCCACATAAACCACCGACGCTGTTGGTCCTCTTGCCCGTTTGTGCTATTCTTCGACTGATAACTCGCTTCGAAGAAATTGTCGATAGACATGTACATGGAGGCAAACAGGAGTACGAACGTCAGAATCAGCAACAGCGTTCGGTCGACCAGTGCACCCACTAAGGCAGTCCTCCTTACGACATTCCATCAGCCATTCTATGGCGCTAGATTCTAAAATCTGTATGGCATCTATCATACATGCTAGACGGTGTGATGACAGCCCCCCTTTCTGCAACAGGCATGTGACAAATTGGAGTAAACGCACTCACAATTCGCTGGTAGGAACCCTGAAATACTGGTAAGTTGATAGACATCAGAACGAAGGACTTGGATTCAACTGGTCAATCGGAGTCAGAATTTGTCGATTTATCATGCATCACCCAACCGGGTGAGGGACGTGCTCAACCAAGCGGGGTGGGAGGGGCAATGCGCGAGCGAAAGCAGATCGGTAACGAAAGCAGATCGGTAACGAAAGCAGATCGGTAACGAAAGCAGATCGGTAAACCAAAGCGGATCGGTAACGAAATCGGATCGGCAAACGAAAGCGGGTCGGTAACGAAATCAGCGATGCAGAGGAGGTGACAGGACTTTGGGGGAAGTAAATAGTTTTAGGCGGGGCGAGGGTGAAAGCGATAAGGTCAGCGCGTGGGACAGGACAAATGTTACCGAGACGAAAAAAGGCCTGCAAACGGAGCGTCGCCGCCGGGGCCAGTGGACAAAGCCCCCGCTAGAGCGCCTAAAGGAAAGCGGCCAGACGTTTGCAATCATCGGGGGTCTCCTCGCCCTATGGACGACCTCTATTGGGGCTCTGGTGTTTAAACACAACCTCTGGGCGGGCTTAAACTTGATGGCAGACGCCTTGGTAACCGTCTCGTCGATTTACGCATTGAATCAATTCCGCCGTCGCCGTATTCGGCTCAGCATGATGAACAGCCAGTCCGAGTTCCTGCGAAGGTTGACCAGGGGGCACGACCTGCAATCTGTCCTGTCGCCTCTGCTTGAAGCTGCGTCGGCACGCTATACCAAATCCGCCATCCTCGTGTCCCTGCTGACCGGTTCAGAAGATATCAATGCTGACCACCGTTATCTGCAAGTGGTGCGCCAAACTGGAGCAACGTCAGAAGATGGGAGTTTTGCGGACCATCTCACGGACCATCTCACGCTGGCCAATGGTCAAGCCCCGGAGATTTTGTGTGTGACGCGACGTGATTGTGTGGTTATTGTAAATTCGCCATCCGATCCGTTGTGGTCTATCTACGGCAGTCTGCTCACCGCACACGGCTACGCGTCATGCTGGGTGTACCCCGTATTCGACTGGGACAATACCGTCATCGGTACACTTTCTTTGTATCACGGTGATATACAGATTCCCTCAAGCTATGACATGCAGGTGCTTGGCAGCTTCGCTGCGGCAATTGGGCTCGCTGTGGACAAGGAGCGGATCGACAAGCAGTACAGGCAGTTCGCCTACCACGATCCGTTGACGGGACTCGGCAACCGCCGCCAATTTGTCGAGAGTCTCGATGAAGGTATCACATCCGCCAAAGCGGACGGTACAAACCTGGCACTTCTCTGGCTCGACATGGACAAATTTAAGGAAATTAATGATTCATTTGGGCACGCAGTCGGTGACGATGTTTTAGTGGAAGTGGCTCGGCGCCTGCAAGATGCATCGCCCGAGTCAGCTGTTCTCGCGCGACTTGGCGGAGACGAGTTTGCGATTCTGATACCTGACCAGACCGAACAGTCTGCCACACAATTTGGACAGCAGCTACTCGCCGCCATTTCGCAGCCGATGCGCATCAACACACAAGTGTTCGAATTGAAGGCGAGTCTCGGTGTAACATTGTACCCAGAGCTTGGTCAAGACGCGCGAGACCTGATGCGGCGCGCTGATATGGCAATGTACCAAGTAAAGGCCAGTGGACGAGGAGGAGTGCGGGCGTATGACTCAGAGTCGTGAAAGAGACGCGATGTACCGTTCACCCGCAGATGCTGAGTTGTCGTCCCCAGATAGCCGTGGTGAGTCGCCAAGTAATCATGCTGAATCGGTGGAAATTCATGGTGAATCGCTGCGCCGTCAGGCTTCAGTGAGAGATAGTCAGGCTGAGTCACAGCTACCCAGTGAAACGGACGTACTCATCATCGGCGGGGGGCCCGCAGGCCTTTCAGCAGCCTACACTTGCCAAACCCTTGGTGTTCAACACCTGCTGCTTGAAGCGGGGAACGACCTCGGCGGCCAATTGCGATGGACCCGGAGTAATATCCGTGGGTTCATCGGATGGTCGACAGTGTCTCCAGCAGATGTGTGCCATAAGCTGGTTTCTTCAGCCATCATGTCAGGGGCCATCATGCGCACCGGGGTATCTGTCACGGGGATTGATGTTAATCGGCGCGAGGTTACTGTCCGCTCGTATGAAACCGTCCACCAAGTCAGGTTTAAAAAGTTGATACTGGCCACGGGAGCACGTGAGCGGAAGTTAGGTGTGCCCGGCGAGGACTTGCCTTCTGTCTTTGGAGCAACCTTTTCGACATCACGCTCCGCAGAGCAGTTCGCCAACCGCAGAGTGATTGTCGTTGGTGGAGGCGACAGGGCTCTTGAAGGAGCGTTGCATCTGGCACTGGCGGGAGCTGAAGTACTCGTCGTTCATCGCCGATCGCAGTTCGGGGCACGTCCAGAGTTTCAGCAGCGCGTGTTGGCCAATGCGCAGATTCAGTTGTATCCGAACACCGTTGTCGAGGAGATTCGGGTGCTGCCTCGCTCCCGGACCTACGTGGCGGGAGGACAACAGAGTGTGGCAGGGCAACCGAGTTTGGCAGAACAACATAGTGTGTTAGAGCAGCACAGCGTGGCAGAGCAACCGAGTGTTGCAAAGAAGCACAGCGTGGTAGAGCAACACGCGGTTGTTGAAGAACAGCCACGTCTCAGCGATGAGTACCATGCAGACCGTCTAGAGAGACAGCCAGTGGTGGTCAGGCTTCGGGACACGTCTTCGACAAAGGCATTCGACGAAACTGTTGACGCTGTGATTTTGCGCATAGGCATGAACTCGCAGTTATCGTTAATCCAGGAGTTTGTTCGTCTGAGCGAAGACGGAACGGTCCTTACGGACAGATTCCTCGAAACGAGTTATCCTGGGATTTACGCAGTTGGGGATACATCTACGCCAGCGTGGGGATCCAGCGTGGTCACAGCGGTCGGCCACGGCGCACTGGCTGCGCGACACGCATCGCACAGCCTTGTCTAGCGCCGTTTCGATTTACCTGGCGTTGGCTCCCAGTTACCGTCTGGTTGTTGCCGTCTAGCTGACGGCTTCTGCCACTAGCGTCTAGTTGTTGCCGTCCAGCTAATGGCCTTGGCTGCTAGCGTCTAGCCGCTACGGCTTTGGCGATGCGTTCCAGCGCCTCCTCCAGCTGGGCGCGTGAACAAGCAATGTTCATTCGCAGAAAGCCGCTGCCGCCACTTCCAAATGTATGCCCTTGATTCATCGCGACCCCCGCTTTGTGATTCATGAACTCTGCCAATTCCTCGTCAGAGAATCCTAACTCACGGCAATCAAGCCACAATAAATAAGTCCCTTCGAGCGGCGTTGCCTTGATCTCGGGCGCGTGCTCCGCCAAATACGACTTGGCAAATTGCGCGTTTGCGGCGATATACGGAAGGAGTTCGTCAAGCCACTCTTCGCCTTCTTCGTATGCAGTTCGTAACGCGAGCGAGCCGAAGATATTTGGACTTGATAAGTGATAGGTTTGCAGCACATGTTTGAACCGTTCGCGAAGCGTTTCATCCGGGATGATGGCTATCGCGCTTTGGAGCCCCGCCAGGTTAAAAGTCTTGCTTGGGGCGATAAACGTCGCTGACTGTTTTGCCACTGCTTGGGACAGTGATGCGAATGGCGTATGGTGGAAGCTTGGCATGATTAAGTCGGAGTGAATTTCATCCGCAATCACAAACAAACCATGTTCTGCACAAATAGCCCACAGTTCTTCTAACTCGTCCTGACTCCAAACCCTCGACACAGGATTATGCGGGCTGCATAAAATCATGATTTTGGCTCGCTTGGCTTCCTGCCGCAAATTGGAAAGGTCCATCGCGTATGTACCGTCTTCACGTTGCCGCAACGGATTCGCAATCAGGCTGCGTTTCAGGTTTTCAACGATATGCGCGAATGGATGGTACACAGGCGGTTGAATCAGGATGCCGTCGCCTTCCTCGGTAAGCAAAGTGATGAGATACGACAGCCCTGTCAGGACACCTGGACTATGGAGCATATATTCGTTTGGTACTTCCCAACCGTGACGTTTCTTGAGCCAATGCGAAACAGATTCGAAGTACCCCGGCTCTTGTCGCCCGTAACCGTAGACACCATGCTCTGCACGTCTAATGAGTGCATCAACCACTGGCTTTGGGGATTCGAAATCCATGTCTGCTACCCACATCGGAATTGCTTCGCTGTTCCCAAACAGAGTATCAAGTGAGCCCCATTTGGTTGAATCGGTACCTCTTCGAATGACCTCCCGGTCAAAATCATGCGGCACTTTTCATCCCCCCGTGACATTCGACACTTCAGTGTAAGCATGGCATAAACTCGTCTCAATATAAACATGGTATTATCCGCGCTGCTTGTCTAAAGATCTCACCCATGTGTGAGTGCCGTATGGGCACCAATCAAGCCGCCTTTGCGCATAAATGGGTGAGATCTTTAGACTAGCAGCATTGAGCGACCGTTCGCCTTTGCGCACAAATTGAGCGACCGTTCGGCATAAATTAAGCGGCTTTTCGGCATAAATTCCGATGTGGGTTACATACTACCCTCTGCATTGGTCTGGTGGTGCACAAGTCGCATCGAGCAGGAGATGCACATATCTGACAGGGCGATGGACGGGTCTTATCAAGCGGATCGGGACATGGAACTGCATCAGATATGGAACTGGAAACAGACGTGGAACTGGAAACAGACAGTGAATCAAAGCAGCATAAAATCAAATCGAAGGGGGTCGGTACTGTGGCGAACGATGTGGATGAAAATGAATCGGTTCTTGGCAACGATGCCGAAGGCGATGAATACGTGGAATCCGTTGAAAACAGTATCGATCGGATGCGCGACGAAGGCGGCATAGCGCCTGAACTCCCTCACAGCAAGGATCGCGCACACGAAGTTCAGCGGCACTTAAGCGAAGGAACCCTGCACTCCTAACGGGGGAGGCGATGTGTATGAATCGTGAAAGTTTGAATCCTGATGGTGTGAATAGTGAACGAGCGAATAATGTCACGGAAAGGCACATCACCATATCCGATTTGCCGTTTGCGGTAGATGACAAGGATTTGCCAAGCATCAACGCGTACCAAGGGCAATGGGGTCTGACAGGCGAAGGCGAAGTCCCAGAAAATTATTGGGTCGTTACCATTGATGGAAACGGACACCCGATGACCGGGCATGGATCGCCACGACAGTTTATCGATAGGGCTTATGAAATGGGCTGGGACGTCGCCTACGTTGCTCCTTACGGCCGGCGGGTCATTGGGAAGGACGACGGAATAGAGTTGCACGAATGGTTACAGGATCATCGGAAAAAACACATCAGTCACTGAACCACAGCGGTTGACGAAGGAACTAGACCGGGGTCGTACTTGACGCGACCCCACCTTTCATGATAAGGTCAATCGCGTCACTTCTTTAGGGTACAGCGGTGTGACGGATTCAATCGGTGCATGTTAGGCGAAAACGACGCGGGGTGGAGCAGTTGGCAGCTCGTCGGGCTCATAACCCGAAGGTCGCAGGTTCAAGTCCTGCCCCCGCAACCAAGTGGAGCTGTGGTGTAGAGGCCTAACATGCCTGCCTGTCACGCAGGAGACCGCGGGTTCGAATCCCGTCAGCTCCGCCATGATTGCCTTGCTCATTTGTACCGGATGGTTGCAGGAATTGGCATCCGATGGTTGCTTGAATTTTCAGGTGATGGTGATGCCATCCCAATGATTCCATTTATGGCATTTATGGGTTGCTCATTGCCTGGTGACATGAAGTGTGATATAATAAATTTTGTTCTTTTGAGGGTCATTAGCTCAATTGGCAGAGCATCCGACTCTTAATCGGCAGGTTGAAGGTTCGATTCCTTCATGACCCACCATGACGCGGGGTGGAGCAGTTGGCAGCTCGTCGGGCTCATAACCCGAAGGTCGCAGGTTCAAGTCCTGCCCCCGCAACCAAGCACTTAAAGACTCCCGAGTAGTCGGGGGTCTTTTTTGATCCCGTTGGCCCTGGCGAGAAGTTTACGTGCTTTACCCAGATGAAATGCCGGGTTTAACGACGGGGCTTAGCCACACCGGATAGATACGGCTTAGATACGATAGTTGGCGTACGATTTAGACAGCGCCCCGACACGATTTCCCATCAACGGGATGAAATGTGGATCAAGTACCGGATCAAGAGCCAGCTTAAGTAGCGGATGAAGTGGCGAGTCAAGTATCGGATCAAGTGTTAGACGATAGCACGCCTGTCTGTGATTGGTTAGGGAGTGGATGTTCTTCCTTGTGCGGACTGAGGTGGCGGTAAGTCCTGCATTTACCTGAAGGACTGAAGATATGGACAGAGAACTCATTGGACAAGGGAAATCACCAATGGGGGAGAGCCATGCTATTTCACGTGGGCAAGGTACATATCAGCAAAAATGTCCTGCAAAGCAGTATCACAGCTCAAGACTTAGTATCAGCGTTTGCACAGTACATAAACGGCGACTGGGGAGAAATCAGCAGTAAGGAAGAAATCGAGAATGATGCGGCGATTGCATTTGGCGATCGCATTATTGGACGATACGTTTCGATGGAAGGTCACGAGTTCTGCATCACGACGCATGACGGTATGACGCAGATCATGACCAGGAGCGAGGTTGTCACCTTAACAAGAACCTCGTAGAGTCGCAGCCCGCGGTGGGGAACACCAAAGTGGCCGACACCGTGGAGGGGAACAGGCAATTTTGTTTCTATTTTCCGTGGTCCTTATTCCCGCTTGCACAAAAGCGTGTGTAGCAGTAGGATTTTGTACGGCGGTGAGACACAAGGTGTCTTGCCGTCTTACTTGCAGACACGTACCGCACAAGTCTCGCAGTTCTGCAGAGGGGACTTGGCTCAGAGGGAAAGGACGGGATCTGCCATGTTTCGCACATTAATGAAGTCTAAGATTCACCGGGCGACGGTTACGAGAACCAATCTCCAGTATAAAGGCAGTATTACGATTGACGAAGAACTCGCCAAACGCGCTGACCTTGTAGAAAATGAGTTGGTTCAAATTGTGAATGTGAATAACGGGGCTCGATTTGAGACCTACGTCATTCTAGGTGAAGCGGGATGTCGTTGTATCGAGTTAAACGGTGCTGCAGCAAGGCTCGCCGAACCAGGGGATATCGTCATTATCATTTCATATGGAATGTTTGACCAGAAGGAGACCGAGCTTCACAAGCCTGTCATCCTGATGGTGGACGAAGAAAATAATCCAGTCGAATCCTTGGATATCGAACGCAACGAAGAACCATCAAAAGTGTGAACCACCTCAAGAGTGAACTCGCAGAGTTCACCTCCATATGTTGGTCAGTAGCCGGTCATTTTCGTGACATCAATGGCCGGCTGCTGGCTGACAATCTGCCGATGGGTATCCTCCGTGGCAGCCGGTTTCGAGTTGAGCTGTAACGTGTGGACGGGCCGCGTTGAACAGGCTGCGTGGCAATCTGCCGTCTTGACCCATAACCCCTAGGGGTATGCAGCGGATTTTAGCGATACATTTGTTATCTATCGACATACCCGTCTGGGTATGTCGAATTCTCCAAGGCTCACAAGTATCTCTATCCGTGAACCCCCAGGGGTATACGCCGGCTGATAGTTGGCGCGATACCCCTCGGTAATGCAAGACAGCTATCATTTTGTTCCTTATATTCCGTCACATACCCCTGTCCAAAATGCCGTAGCGATACTTCTGTATCCTAGTTCGTGGGGCATACCCCGACTACAATGGCATATAGACACATGGGCCGCCGATAGCGAGTCGGGAACGCGTTATTCGCCCTGCCCGAAATACGTTCAAGTGGAAATAACGCGCTCATGGCGCGTTATTGACTGAAACGGAAGAAAATAACGCGTTCACACGTCGCTATCAATTCAAGGTGCAACCATAGCGCATCCACAGCGCGCTATTTCTTGCCAGCACTATAGACTCAATCGGAAATAACGCGCTCACGGCGCGTTATTACAAATTACTGAGCAAGACCAAGGTCGAGGCCATGGCCATGTCCACGTCCACGTAGACTCATGCGTACACGATGCGGAATGGAGTGCGAGTTCATCGACACTCTCCCCGCCCCCACTCCATTTCCGATGCACACTTCAGATTTGCCAGCAATCCCACTGTCAACTATGATGGAAATGCCATACAATTGGCTCGTTCAATGTTCAATGTTCAATGTTCAATGTTCAATGTTCGATGTTCGATGAGTATGAGCACCGATTGGGCTTATCGTTCAATTTTCCAGCACGGCAGGGTATTTCATTCGACGTATGGGGATAAGGGTGTGGGACAAGTGGTAACGAGGTTGCGAAGGAAGAGAACTATCTCCACTCCGTTCATAGTGCTGCTTCTTGTTGTGATGGTTGTGCTCATCGGGCATATCTTTATCGATCGCCTCTATGCTGTCAAACTTCACTCGGCGCTGGGTTACGGGGCGGTTTATGAGAAAAACATGTGGTTTGAATTAGCTACGCGCTATCTCGGGGCGGTTCTCTATGCAGCCATCGCGCTCTTTGCGATTCGGCCCGTTCAGTCCCTCTTGCCTCGACCTGCATACCGCGGTGTGCAACTCCTGCTCGGCGTCATCGGTTGGTTTATCGGCTTCGCCATGTGGAGTCTCAATCCCGCGGCATGGTTCCTGTTGTTTAACCACAAACCATTTACATATTCCGATCCGCTGTTTCACGTCAACGCCGCCTTCTACGTTTATGACCTTCCCTTGTTAATTGGAGTCATCGGGCGTGTCATCGGGACCTTGATACTCTGGATAGCGGTGCGGCTTATTGCTACGCTCGCCGCTTTTGTGCAGCAACAGATGCAGATTACGAAACCTGGATTTGCCCGGCTCATCCGGACACAGGCCAGGGGACTGTTACTCGTGCTTGGCATCATCCTGATTTTGCTCGCTGGCCTAACTTATCTGAACCGTTATGAAGTTATCCTCACGAGTGGAAATGGTTCATTTGTTTTCGGACCAGACTTTGTGACAGCAAGGCTGGTACTTCCCGTTTTTTCCTGGCTTCATATTTTGACTTTGCTGTTGACTGCGCTGGCCGTGCTCTGGCAGGCATTTCACATGGACAACGTGTTGCCGGAGAGAGACGGCTTCGCCATCCCATCATGGAAGAGCTTTCGTCGTCCAATATTCGCCTTTGGAATCTACATCGCATCGCTTATTGTCACAGGCGTCATTTCGGGGTTAGTGAATACGCTCTACGTGCATCCGAATCAAAACACGGTCGAGTTGCCCTATATTAAGGACAGCATCGACGCGACGAGGTACGCTCTCGGTGTTGAAAACGTCCATACAATGCCGATGAATCCTGTCTATAACCTATCGCCGGCGGACGTGACGAGTCACCAGGATGCACTCGACAACGTGCGCGTGAATGACCAAGGTCAAACCACCAGCATCTACAACCAGTTGCAGAGTTTCAAGAACTACTTCGCATTTTCAAATGCAGCGGTGGACAGATACAACAACAAGGAGGTGTATATTGCAGCCAGGCAGATGGATGTGACGAAATTACCTGTGCAAACTTGGGTCAACCAGACGTTGATCTATACACATGGGTACGGCATTGCTGCAAGCCCGGTCAACCGGTTTGACGCCAATGGGCTGCCTATTTTGTGGGCGCAGAACACGCCGCAACAAGTGACGCCACCCATCCCGCAAGTCACACGTCCGCAAATCTACTTTGGCCTCATGGATAACAATGTGATTGCGCCATCCAATCAGCCCGAGTTTGATTACCCAGTGGGAAACACACAACACACTTCGCATTATCAGGGCGGATATGGGCTCCCGATTACAGGAAATCGCTTGCTCTTGGCGATTGAACAGGGGAGTCTGAAGTTTTACACCAGTGATCAGATTACAAACAAGTCAGAGTGGCTGTTTGACCGCAACATCTATCAGCGCGTCGAAGACATCGCACCATTTCTTACGTATGATAAGGACGCTTATCCGTTTATCGATCAAAACGGACACATCAAATGGATTCTCGATGCCTACACTGAAACACCGAATATCCCATATGCACAGCAGTTCATGAATACAGCGTATATCCGAAACTCTGTGAAAGTAGTCATGGATGCCTACACGGGAAAGACCACATTCTACGTGGTGAACCGGACCGATCCGATGCTGCAAAACCTCGCAGCCGCGTATCCTTCGCTGTTCACATATCAAATTCCGGCAGATGTCGCGGCTCATTTCCGCTACCCCGTCGACCTGTTTCAAGCCCAGGCTGATGCCCTGACGCGCTACCATATGACGAATCCATCTTCGTTCTATAACCAGGACGACTTGTGGCAGGTTGCGCAGCAGATTTACAACCAGAATCAGAAGCAAGCGCGTCCGCCAGTCTATCAAATGATTCAGATGCCGGGTCAGACCAAACCGCAGTTTATCCTCAGTGAGTTGTTTACACCGCAAACCAAAGACAACCTCAATGGTTGGCTGATTGCAGATAACCAGCCAGGTGATTACGGTAAGCTGACCTTGTATCAGTTTCCGCAGTCGTCGCTCGTGTTCGGGCCCATGCAGGCGGAAAACCAGATTGATGCAAATCCGACGATTTCACAGGAACTATCGCTCTGGAACCAACAAGGTTCACACGTGGTTCGAGGCAACCTATTGCTGATTCCGGTTGGTCGGGCTCTCCTTTACGTCGAGCCGGTGTACCTTGTCGCAAACCGAAGCAACTCCTTGCCGCAGTTAGAGCGGGTCATCATCGATTACAACGAGAAGGTCTACATCAATGACTCCCTTGGAGCGACGCTGCAAGATGTGTTGAACGGCAACACGGCGTCCGGTTCAACTGGCGGATCGAATGCGCCAGGTGCGGGGGGGACGGGAGGACAGGGCAATCAAACGGGTCAGACCGGCCAGACCGGCCAGACGGGTCAAGGAACAACCGGTTCAACTGGCGGCACCACACCACCTGTTGGCACGCAAGGGCTGAGTAAAATGACAGTTCAACAGCTCATCACGTTGGCCAACAACTTGTTTGTGCAGTACCAGCAAGACACGGCAGCAGGCAGACTCGACAAGGCTGGGCAGGACCTCAGCAACCTGCGAAGCGCACTGTCAGCTTTGCAGGCCAAGGGTGGCGTGTCAGGTAATGCAATCGGCGGAGCACCTGGCAATGCGACAGCGAATACCACGGGTAATGGCACAGGCAATACGCACGGGTAATGCCCCAGGCAGTGCAGCGCATCGCATCACCACTATCATCACAGGGCTGCCAGGCCGGCATCACGCCGTACTGGCAGCCTCGGATTTTTCACACCACAATTTGCACACGCCATTCAAATGTCCCGGAGACGAATCCATCCGTGCTCGACATCGAATCGACAATATGGGACCGGCCGTATCGAATGGGCCATATCGAACCGAACATATCGAATGGACAATATAGGACCGGCCGTATCGAATCCGGCCACACCGCTTCGACCATATCGCATGGGCATTATCGAGTCGGCGTTACACCAGTTTAATGTTCCATTTTTCCAGCCACGCGTTCACCTCAATCAAGTAGTGAAACAACTGCGCTGTGCCTAAAATCTGACCGAACCACGGACGATGCTCCATCTTATGGTGACTTTCTTCGGCTAATTTTTGTATGGCCGCTACATCTACCAGGGGACGGATGGGTGCATTCGGGTCTTGCACCACTTCCAGAGCCAAGCGGCGCGTTGCCTCGAGGTACTCCGGGTTCGGCGTACCCGGATAAGGGCTCTTTTTCCGGTACAGTGCGTCTTCCGGCAGCATTCCGCGCAGGGCGCGTCGCAGCAGACCCTTGATCTCCCCATCGCAAGCTTTCATCGCCCATGGCACGTTGTATACGTACTCCACCAAGCGGTGGTCAGTAAAAGGTACGCGGGCCTCGAGAGAAGCCCCCATGCTCATGCGGTCTTTGCGGTCAAGCAGTGTAGGTAAAAACCTGGTGATGCTGAGATAGCCAATCTCCCGAATTCGCGCTTCGACAGCATCTTCACCGGGGAGACGCTCTACTTCTGCCAACGCCTCGCGGTAACGCTTCGCAACGTACTCCTCAGGGTGAATCATGGCTTTCAGGTCATCGGACATGATGCGCATCCGTTCCCCGAGACGAAGAGACCATGGAAACGTATCTGCCTCGAGTGACTCCTTCCGGTGGAACCAGGGATACCCGCCGAACACTTCATCCGCAGCCTCACCGGTTAATGCCACCGTGTGATTTTCCTTGACAGCCTTGCAAAACAGATACATCGACACGTCGATGTCTGCCATACCCGGGACGTCTCTTGCACTAAGCGGTGTCAGCAGTTCATCCACCATCTGACGCATCGGAGCGACAATCCGGTGATGAACAGTGTTAAGGTGCTCGGAGATTTTCATCGCCCAAGGCGCGTCGAGACTCTTTTGAAAATTGTTGGATGTAAAGTGCTTTTCCATGTCTTCTATTTCGATGGAATACGTATGCAGCGGCCCTTGCCCGGTCTCTGCATAGTACTGCGCGGCCAAGGCGGACACGCCGCTTGAATCAAGACCGCCAGACAAGAATGTACAGACGGGAACATCAGACACCAACTGGCGCCGCACCGTGTCCGTCAGCAGTTCTCTGACATGTTCCACCGTTTCCTCGAGGCTGTCTTCGTGCGGATGTGACCGTAAGGTCCAGTAGGCTTCATCGTGCATTTTGTCACGCGTAGCAATCACAAAATGCCCTGCACGTACTTCCTGCACCCCTTTGAAGATTCCGTGTCCTGGTGTCTTTGCAGGCCCGATGGCAAACACTTCCGCCAGTCCTTGTGCATCGACTTCGGGAACAAACTCCGGGTGCGACAAAATTCCTTTAAGTTCGGATGAAAACAGGATTCGAGACCCTTTCCGGGTGAAGAACAGTGGTTTTACTCCGAGACGGTCGCGCGCAAGAAACAGGGATTTATTTGCAGAGTCCCAGATGGCAAAGGCGTAGATTCCGTTAAATTTCTCAAGACACCCCGGTCCATAGGCCATATAGGCGGTCAAAACCACCTCTGTGTCGCTGTAAGATTCGAAATGGTATCCTTGCTCAAGCAGTTCGCGGCGCACGTCCTCCGTGTTATACAACTCGCCGTTGTAAACCATTGTGTACGTGTTCTCGCCGAGACGTCGTGTCATCGGTTGTGCACCGCCAGCGGGATCGACAACAATCAGGCGGCGATGGGCAAAGGCGGCTGACGTCGACAGCCAGACACCTTCTGCATCGGGACCACGGCAAAGAAGCGACTTCCCCATGTGACTGAGGGTTTCGTGTTCTGCGCTCAGATCTCGATGCCAGTCTATCCACCCTGCGATTCCACACATAATCTGGCCCCCTAAAAAGTGTTATGGGCCTACGCCCAGGCGCTCTGTTCAATGTATGTTGCCGGCAAGGGCAAGGTGCAACAACAACGACGGTTTGCAGGTGAATGCTTGAATTAGACCAATGTTTTGCAGGTGCAAGCTGAAACAGCGACAATGATTTACAACTGCACAGCTTGTATAATGTGAGTAAAGAATGGGGGCGCGTCTAGATGGCCGTTGTCAACGTAACGGAACTGTTTGTCGAGTCGGCGCTGAGGGATGCCTACATTGGGAAGGGAAGACTCGTCTGCGACTGCCTGCGGTGTGTTGAGGACATCAAGGCCATCGCCCTGAACCATCTCCCTTCGCATTACGTGTCGACCGACCAGGGAGTTGCCTATGTAAAGGCGCAGTATATTGATCCGCAGCTACAGTCTGACGTCTTGCGTGAACTTGCATTTGCCGCACAGCGGGTATCCGTCTCACCCAGGCACGCGCACGAGTCATGACGCAGCGAGGCAAACCAGGACAGTCACTGGTCCCATCCGAACCCAATCAGGAACTTGCGAACGCAAACGAGCATGAGTATTGGATGCGTCTGGCCCTCGACATGGCGCGTCAAGCAGCTCTGCAGGGGGAGGTGCCGATTGGTGCGGTCGTTGTTCGAGACGGCCAGTTGATAAGCAGTGCACACAACTGGCGGGAAACGTGGAATGACCCGACTGCTCATGCAGAACTCATCGCAATTCGCGAGGCAAGCAAGGTCCTTGGCGGCTGGAGACTGGAGTCGTGTGCGCTCTACGTGACCCTCGAGCCTTGTCCGATGTGCGCGGGTGCTATCGTCCTGTCCAGGATTGGCAATGTCTATTTTGGCGCAGAAGATAAGAAAGGCGGAGCAGTGGTATCCAAACTGCACACCTTTGAACAGGGACTTTGGAATCACCATCCAAACTTTCACGGTGGCATTTTAGCGGACGAGTGTGGTATGATACTCAAGGATTTCTTCCGAGGTCTGAGAAACACCTGAAATGTGCGTTTACTGTGCCCATTTGAGGGTGAAAAAGACGTCTGGGAAGTCAGCGAACAAACATGGAGAGATGTCTGAGTGGCCGAAAGAGCTCGCCTCGAAAGCGAGTAGCCCTGCAAGGGGCTCGTGGGTTCGAATCCCACTCTCTCCGCCATCTACTTCGCGTATTGTGACCAGGAACCAAGTGGGGTCCCATGCGGCGAAAACTTCCGAATCGTGTCAGGTCCTGACGGAAGCAGCACTAAGGGAGACCTTTCGGGCGACGTGGGCAAGCCTTGCTTGGTTCTTGGTCACAGTACGCGTACGTTGAAAAGACAGCCTGGAGCCAGGCTGTCTTTTTGTCTATTGTTGTCATTTTGGTGTCTATCGTTGTCAGAAGATAGGAGGTTTTGTCAGGGTGCAGGATTTGCACCTTTCTTTTCCGAAGTTACCCGGACACATTCCTGATACAGCCACGATTGCACCGTAGATGACACACAGGGACGACTGGAGGTTAGTGTGATGGTACCGCACAAAGTCGGCAGAGGACCAACCCATCCGTTTCCTTCCCTAAATTGGCTCAACGCAGGCGTTATTCATCTGGACAACCAAGGTTGGCTGACCATCTACAATGATTTGGCTGCACAGCTTTTAGATATTGCTGCAGAACCGGATGTTCCAGTCCGGATTGAGGAATGCATCGCTGCAACGCGGGAGGAGTACAAACTTCTTCATCATATTCTGACGTCCAAAGCCGAGGTCAGAAACCAGTTGATAACATGGGCAGAGAATCGACGCATTCGACACGTGCTCATCGATTCATACTCTGTGGAGACCGGTGTGTACGTGGTCATGAAAGACCTTGGTGATTTTGTTTTGCTCGACCAACACTTGCAACGAACAGATAAACTTGCAGTGGTCGGCAAGGTAGCAGCTGGGGTGGCACACGAGATTAGAAATCCACTGACGACTGTGCGCGGGTTCCTTCAGGTGATGATGAATCGCCTTTCCGAAAAAGAGATGGACGAGGAAGAAGAGTACCTGCGTATGATGGTAGCGGAAGTGGACAAAGTAGAGAGCCTCGTGAAGGAACTGCTACTCTTGTCGAAGCCGCAGCGCACGGCAAGACGACACTGTCAACTCAGTCAGGTGGTCAGTGCGTTGGAGCCTTTCATTCTCGAGCAGGCAGCAGAGAAGAAGCTGCGGGCACAAGTGACGCTCGATGAGGACACTCCTGCTGTCGTCGGCGACGAAGAACTGTTGTCTCACGTCATTGTGCAGTTGGTTGAAAACGCAGTTGAGGCAATGGATGTGGGTGGCCGGTTGACGGTCAGTGTGCGCCGTGAAAATCGACTTGTTCGGCTGGACGTGGGAGATACGGGGCCTGGAATCCCGTACTATCAGATGGATCAAGTGTTTGATGCTTTCTTTACCACAAAGGAGAAGGGTACCGGGCTTGGGCTGCCAATCTGCCAAAAAATTGTGTCCGATCACGGTGGCGAGATTCACGTCTCCTCGAAAGGTTTCGGAACTACGTTCTCCGTCTTGCTGCCCGCCGCAGAGTGTGCTCTCACGTGAACGACAGTCCATGAGCCGTCAAGTCCCGAAATGGCGAATCGGTTTGAGAGAACCCCCTGCCTGTGATAAGTTTAGAGTGCGTCTTTTATCTCGGCAGGGGGGCTCCAGCAGTGTCTTACCAAGCGTTGTACCGGGCATGGCGCCCGCAGACTTTTTCCGATTTGATTGGACAACCTCATGTCAGGCAGACGCTGATGAACGCAATTGCAAACGGTCAGGTAGCTCACGCTTATTTGTTCTGCGGCCCCCGTGGAACAGGGAAGACGAGTGCAGCGAAAGTCCTTGCGAAGGCTGTGAACTGCCAGAACCCTCAAGGCACGGAGCCGTGCAATGAGTGTGAAGCATGCCGGAGTATCACAAACGGATCGAACGTGGATGTTGAAGAGATAGACGCGGCGTCAAACCGCGGTGTCGATGAGATTCGCCAGCTTCGCGACAAGGTCGGGTACGCGCCGGCCAGCGTTCTGAAAAAGGTATACATCGTCGATGAAGTCCACATGTTGACGACAGAAGCGTTTAATGCCCTCTTGAAGACGCTCGAAGAGCCCCCTTCGCATACGTTGTTTGTATTAGCCACAACTGAACCTCACAAGATTCCAGCAACCATCATCTCCCGTTGCCAACGATTTGATTTTCGCCGAATTGAACTGGAATTAATTACTGAGCACTTGCGCGAAATTTGTAGTCAAAAGGGCTGGCAAATCGATGAGGAGGCGCTGTGGAGGATTGCTGAAGCTGCAGATGGCGGTCTTCGGGATGCACTCGGGTTACTCGAACAGACCGCAGCTTATGCAGGAGGCAACATCACGGCTGAAACAGCAGCACATGTGATGGGCGGCGTCCAGACAGGGGACCTGCTCGCCTTAGTGCGGGACCTCGCCGATGCAAAGCTGAAGGAGGTTTTGCACAGGCTGATTGAATGGTACAAAAGCGGTAAGGATGCGACCAGAATCCTCTATGAGATGTTGCAACTACTGCGGGATTTGTTTATCGTCAAGCTGTCTGGCGACGCTGTGCATCGCTTTGGCCAGAGCTACCCGGAGACGGCCAAGCTGGTGGATGAGCAGTGGCTGCTGTTGGCGATGCAAAAACTCGGTGAGCTGTATGTTCAGTTGCGTTACGTGGACCAGCCGAGAATTGCACTCGAGACCACGTTACTTGGACTTGTACCAAAGTCGGGGAGTCTTCCATCGAATCGTATAGAGCAAGATTCTTCGTTGGCGACTGCAGCGATGGAGACGAAAACGGGTATGCAAGCCCCATCAACACAGCGAGCGACGGACACCGCGGCCGCAACGGCTACAACGGCTACTGTGGAGGCCGTTTCTGCAGCGGTTCAGGCACCCATATCGCCGGCCCAAACACCAGCCAAGAAGCGAGCACCCGCTCGTCAGACGGGTAATCGCAAGCTTGAAGTGTTGCGCGAGCTCACTGAAGCCAGCAGCCCAGTTTTTCTGAGTGAAATTGCAAATACATGGCAGGACGTGTTAAATACTGTACGGAACGAGCGCATCACGACGCACGCCTGGCTTATCAACGGAGAGCCCGTTCTGGCCACTGACGACACGATTGTGGTCGCTTTCACAAGCAGAATCCACCGTGATGCGGTGATGAAACAAGATGAGCGTAGTCTGATTGAACAGGTGTTGGCGAAACAGTTCCACCGCGAGGTGCGGATTTTAGCATTGCTGCAAGCGGACTGGCAGTCGTACCAAGACGAAGCAGCCGGCGACAGCGGTGAAAGGGCTTCGTCCAATTCACCAGAAACAACCGGGAACGAGTTGGCAGCCAGAGCGATATCCCTGTTTGGGCGGGATTTGGTCGAGGTAGACGATAAGGAGTGATTGACGATGAAAAATATGAATCAATTGATGAAACAAGCAAAGAAAATGCAGGACGAAATCATGAAGGCGCAGGAGGCCCTCGGAGAGCAGACGGTGGAAGGGACAGCAGGCGGTGGTGCGGTCAAAGTAGTGATGGACGGACATAAGGCAGTGAAAGAAGTCCAACTCGATAAGGATGTTGTGTCACCCGATGATGTAGAAATGTTGCAGGACTTGATTCTCGCAGCGCTGCAGGATGCTGTGCAAAAAGTCGACGAATTGACAGAGTCCCAACTAGGCAAGTACACCCGCAACATGCCTGGTTTGTTCTAGTCCATGTGGGGTTATCCAGAGCCGATTGGCCGTCTTGTAGAGCAGTTTATGAAGCTTCCAAGCATCGGGCCAAAGACTGCGACGCGTCTCGCCTTCCATGTTCTGTCCATGTCAGATGAGGACGTCGCTGGATTTGCCAAAGCCTTGCATGACGTCAAGCACAAACTCACCGAATGCACGGTTTGCTGCAACATTACGGAACAAAGTCCCTGTTCGATTTGTGCCGACACTTCGAGAGACACCAAGGTGCTGTGTGTTGTCCAGGACCCGAAAGATGTGATGGCCATGGAGCGTACACATGAGTTCAACGGTAAATATCACGTCCTCCACGGGGCAATTTCCCCGATGGAAGGGATTGGCCCAAACGACGTGCGTATTCGCGAGTTGGTACAGCGCATTGGCACAAGTGACGAGATTCACGAACTTATCATTGCGACAAATCCAAACGTAGAAGGCGAAGCCACCGCGATGTATATTTCGCGGCTCCTGAAGCCGTTCCCTATTCAAGTGACGCGCATTGCTCACGGGCTCCCTGTCGGTGGAGACCTCGAATATGCCGATGAAGTTACACTCGCCAAAGCTCTCGAGGGACGCCGCGAGATTTAGACCGGCAAATATCACCTACATCAACTTGTTTCGATTTACAGTCATAATCGCCTCTCTTTCTGTCTATGATCTACTAACTTGGACAGGGGAGAGGCGATTTCTATTGACGGAAGCAGAGTCGGCACCGAGAGAACAGGTGAACGGTGAATATCAGATGTCAAGGGAGAAGACAGAGCCCGTGTCGAGCAGTCTTCTTCACGAGGATGAAATTCATGACTTCATCGCAGCTCTCCGAAAATCCAAGCGAGAGCTCGAAATTGCGAGACAGCAGTTCGAAAATGTGATTGACCCGAGGCTGATTGACCATGTTGTCTTTCGGCTTGGCGCTGCGGAGCGGCACTTCAGTTACCTGTTGCAACTTGCACGGCAACTCCACATTTCTGTGGCAGGCATACGTTGGGATTGGGCGGAAGACGCACACCGTTGATGCGTGGATTTTGGCGTTTAACAGGGGGATGAACAGATGACGCAGAGTCACCTTTTGCTTTATGTGGGTCTCTTTGCAATTGCAGGGATTGCACTGGTACAAGTCTTCCGGCACCCGGGACTTGTCTTTTGGAAACTTGCAAAGAGCGCAGCGATTGGATGTTTGTTTGTTTTTGCAGTGAACTGGATTGGTCAGTACTTTCACTATCACTTACCGTTTAATGCTTTCACCGCGCTAACGGCAGGTTTCCTGGGGTTGCCCGGTGTCGGAATGCTCGTTGCCCTCAATCTGTGGCTATATCACACCTAAGATGGACCATCTACGGTTGGGTAGATGCGGTTGATTCATCGGGCTTTAGACGGTGCAAATCGGGACAGTGGACGACCAACAAGCGGTACCCTTGCTAATTCGGGTCCACTGACGGCACCAAACACGATGGACAACCATACATAGACGATACCGCCAAGGCCGATGGAGACGACGATCTGGATGCTGGCAACAGCGAATGCAGCGTGTGTGAGTACATTGCCTAGGTGGAAGCCAGCCCAACTGCCGACTGCAAGCGTCACGCAGAGAAAAATGGTTGCAAATGTGGAAGGCGCGGTGAGACGCCATACGGAGAACCGGACTTGTCCGTATTTTTTCACGGCCAGGACGTTGAGTGTGGAGGACACGATGTAACCAATGGTGGTTGCAATCGCGGCACCAAGGATATGAAACGGCGGTATCAGGATGAGGTTAAAGACCAGCTTCACACCCACACCAATCATCATATTGCGGACCGGCCGATACATTTTGCCAAGTCCTTGCAACATGAATGTGGAGATGAGTTCCAGACTGCTGAAAATACTCATAAAACAAACACTGGAAATGATAACAGCCCCTTTGTGATTGCCAGCCCAGATTTCATCAATCGGTGCCGCAAGCACAAGCAGGGAAGCTGCAACAGGTAGTGTCATGAACATCATGGAGCGTATCGTCCCGGTGATTCTGGTGTGGATGGCGCGTTTGTCACCGAGTGCTTTTGATTCGGCAAGTGCGGGCAAAATCGCGACGCCCAGTGCACCAGCAAAGGCGAGTGGCAATTGAATCAGTTGCATCGCCTGTCTCGACAAAATCCCGTAGGCGGCAGTCGCAGTGGCAAACGAGTATCCTGAAAACATCAGCATGTTTTGCACAGTCAGTGAATCGACCAACCCGGAGAAAGGAATGACCAGGTTGCCTAGGCTGACGGGCATGCCAATCTGAAACATGGCGTGCACGGTTCGTTTTGCAGATTCGGAAGTCCTTGAACTCCGAGTTTGACGCAAAAAACTTCTCCGCAGCGGAACAACAGCGGCCATGAGCAACAGTACACCCGCCAGTGCTCCGACAACGGCTCCAAAAGTTGCGGCTGCAGCGCCTGCTGCAATGCTCCCGCCTTGCTTCACAACCACGTAGGCTCCGACGACAATTGCAATCACCCGCACAAATTGCTCGAGTGCCTGTGAGTAAGCCGACGGCTCCATTTCTTGAAATCCCTGCAGGTATCCGCGCAGTGCGCTCATGACTGGGACCACGAGGAGTGCGAAAGACAGTGCACGAATCGACATGGTCATGGCTTCAGCGCCTTCTGCCGGCTCCTTGAGCGCGACCAGGTGGCTGTACAAAGGGGCACCAACCCACATGACCACAAACAGTATCACACCGAGTACAAAGACAATGCGAATGGTCAAACGATACATCTGTTCAACGTCCCCGTAGCGCTTGAGCGCCAGTCGTTCGGAGATGAGCTTTGCCATTGCCGTTGGGAATCCAGATGTGGACAACGTATTGAGAATGATGTAGAAGTTATAGGCTTGACCGTAGATGCCAAGACCTTCTTCATGAATAATTCGAGTCAGCGGAATGATGTAGATTAACCCAAGCACCTTGGCGAGCGTGACCATTGCCACCATCACAGATGCTCCACGGGTTAAGTTGCCCTTGCCCACAGTGAATTCACCCCTATACAAAACCAACTGAATTATAGCATAGCCGGGAGGTTCCCGGGGCTGGCAGAAGCCGGAACCAAGGTCCAATCCATCTGGAATGTAAACAGGGACAAGACTGCCTTCATAAGGTGTATGGAGTTTACGGAGGTGGGTGTGATGTGGTCCAGCATTGCCATTGTTGTTGCAATCGCCGTGGCTTCCAATTTAGACAACGCAGGAGTTGGCATTGCCTATGGTGTACGGCGTGTCATGATATCCAGACTGGCGAATGGGCTGATTGCACTCATCTCTGGCGTCGCTACATATGTGGCGGGAGTTGCAGGCAGTCTTTTGGTGCGTTACATGCCGTCGCAGTCAGCCGCATATCTGGGCGGCGGTGTCGTCATTCTGGTCGGACTCTGGATTTTGACGGAACCACTTTGCACCAGGCGTAAACGAGCCCGGTCCAATACAATTCTGACAAGAATTTTGCGCGATCCGTTGGTGGCAGATTTCGACCAATCCAAGCACATCAGTCTCGGAGAAGCGGCCATTCTCGGTGTCGCCCTTGCGCTGAACGCACTTGCTGGGGGATTTGATGCCGGAGTGGTGCATATCCCAGTTTGGCTGACGGCACTTCTCGTTGCGGCTTTTAGCTATATTCTACTGGGCATCAGCGCTGATTTGGGGCGACGGTTTGCCGCCGAGAGGCTTGGCAGCAAAGCGACAGTCATCGCCGGTATTCTGTTACTTCTCATTGGAATTCATCAGATTTTGTGAGTATAGTTCCTACTGAATCGTGCCATACTCTTAGTAGAAGCGGGCCTTTAGGCTGCACGTCGAAGGACCACAAGGCGCACAAGTCCTGACATAAGTCGCAAACGGAATGGCGAACGTGCATCGTTTTACAGTAATGACGAACGTCCATCGTTTAATAGGTTGGTGATAGAACGTGGCAGCAGAGGAAGCGTGCATCGTGTGTGGAGTCTCAAAATCTCGTGGCTTGCACATCTGCGGGAAGTTCGTCTGTGAAGAGTGCGAGCGAGAGATTGTCGGAACTGATGTGTCTGACCCACGCTATGCGCACTATATCGAATGCATGAAAGAGATCTGGTTGGCGGCCATTTCCTAAATGCGTGCTGGCTTGTCTCGCAGATAAGTCGGTCTCACAGAAGAGCTTGGCCAGAGCGGAGTTTATTTTCGAGCTGAGCCTGTATAACCACTGAACAGAGACGAAAAAAAACCCGGGGGCAGCGTTCCCCGGGTTTTTATGGTGTCTTTCGTTTCTAAAAAGCGTGAAAAGCGTGCGGCGACTCACGTCGCGCGACGCCAGAGGCATAAGCGGCTTCCGCCACTGCCTGACTGACGGCCTTGACGACGTCAGCGTTAAACACACTTGGGATAATGTACTGCTCATTCAACTGGTCTCGCGGAATACACCCGGCGATGGCTTTTGCTGCTGCGAGTTTCATTTCTTCGTTGATATCGCTTGCTCGCGAACGCAGTGCTCCGGCAAAGATACCAGGGAAGCAAAGTACGTTGTTGATTTGGTTAGGGTAATCTGACCTGCCAGTGGCAATGATGCGAACGTATGGTTCGGCATCTTCCGGCGCAATTTCTGGAACCGGGTTTGCCATCGCAAACACGATGGGATCTCGATTCATCGCTTTCAAATGCTCCACTTTCAGAACACCGGGGCCTGATACGCCAATGAACACGTCTGCGCCTTCGATGGCGTCAGCAAGAGTGCCTGTCCGACCTTCTGGATTGGAATGCTTTGCGTACCAGTCCCACATCGGGTTCTCGTACGATTTTCCGGCCTCGATAATGCCGTGCCTGTCGACACCGACAATGTTGGTCACGCCAGCAGCTTGCAAGATTTTCGTGCTGGCGATACCAGCGGCGCCAATGCCAGTCACCACGACGCGGAGGTCCGACATCTTTTTCCCGACAATCTGAATGGCGTTGAGCAGACCTGCGAGCAGGACCACGGCTGTACCGTGTTGGTCATCGTGAAAAACAGGGATATCAAGCTCCTTGCGCAGCCGTTCCTCGATTTCAAAGCATCGGGGCGAGGAGATATCTTCGAGGTTGATGCCGCCAAACCCCGGAGCAATTGCTTTGACGATTTGCACGATTTCGTCTGGGTCTTTCGTGTCCAAACAAATCGGAAATGCGTCCACTCCGGCAAATTGCTTAAACAGCATCGCTTTGCCTTCCATGACGGGCATGGCGGCCGCCGGGCCGATATCACCAAGTCCGAGTACTGCCGTACCGTCTGTTACGACAGCCACGGTATTTCGTTTGATGGTCAGTTGAAAAGCCTTGCTCGGGTCTTCATGTATGGCCTCACAGACGCGTGCAACCCCTGGGGTGTAGACACGCGAAAGGTCATCGCGATTTTTCACAGGCATCTTGCCCTGGACCTCAATCTTGCCTCCGAGGTGGACCAGGAATGTACGGTCAGATACGTTAATGACCTCAATGCCAGAACGCTTACCGAGTGCTCTGACGACTTCCTCGCGGTGGTCTTCGTTGTGGACATTGACAGTTACGTCGCGAATGACGCTGTTTTTTCCAACATGAATGATATCGACAGCGATAATGTCTCCGCCGGCTTCTCCAATTGCACGTGTGACTTCACTGAAAGCCGCTTGCGCTCCAATCTTAAGACGGAGAATCAAGCTTAATCCATTGGTCTGAATCGCCACGCTGGTACCTCCTCCTAGCGACTGGTTCAGGCTTCATTGTATCATAGAGAATGTTAAAAATAGTCTCCTATCAGAGCTCAGGATAGGGTTTCCATTTTCGTTGCCCGGTCGCTAGAATCGAATTTCCTTGCCCGGTCGCTAGAATCGAAGGAGTTCAATTTATGCATATCGATGTTCAAGCAAGGAGGGCGCAGTGGCCAAGGGAAGAGACACCCATTGTCACTGCGCTCATCGAAATGTCTGCACGGCACCGCGTGTCTTTGCATGTCCCTGGTCACAAGCAGGGCAGGTTGTTTCCTGCACCGCTCTCAGCTTGGTTGGGCCAGTCACTGAAGATAGATTTGACCGAGCTCCCCGGCCTTGACAACCTGCATCAGCCGGAAGGGTGCATCCGCGAGTCAGCCAGGCTTGCGGCCAATTACTATGGGGCGGCAAAGACGCTGTACTCTGTGAACGGGTCATCTGCAGGGGTCATGGCTGCCGTTCTGGGCTGCGCAAGTGGCAGGCGGATTTTGGTTGCTGGCGGGTTTCACCAGAGCCTGTGGAAAGGACTCGTCCTCGCAGGAGCTACACCTGTGATGTTGCCGACGTCTTTTGACTGGGCAAACATGGAGGTAACGGTTCCGACACCAGCAGACGTCGCCGCTGCACTTGCAGCGAACAAGGATGTCGCTGCCGTGTTCGTGACCTCCCCGACGTATACCGGACGGATTGCAGATGTGCGTGGCATTGCAGAAGTGGCGCATGCGCATTCGATTCCGTTGATTGTCGATGAAGCTCACGGTGCTCATCTCGGAATTGTCTCGGAAATGCCTGAACACAGCGTTTCAGAGGGGGCAGATGTCGTCATCCAAAGTGTGCACAAAATGCTTCCCGGCTTGACTCAAACTGCGTGGGTTCACCTACAGGGCCCATACGCAGATTACGATAACCTGCAAAGCGCACTCCTGATGCTGCAGACAACAAGCCCTTCGTATTTGCTGCTGGCATCACTCGATGCCGCCCAGGCGTGGCTTCGCCTTGAAGCAAAACAGACCATTGAGGCATCACTGGAAACAATGAGCAGATATCCGGAATTGCGGGTCGACCCCTCTCGCGATCCGTTTCGGAAATGGATCCCGACTGGTTCTTTGGACCTCAGCCGCGACATTGCAGGGACACTTGAACAAAAGGGCGTCATGGTGGAATATGCGGACGCGCTTGGGGTGCTGTTGATACTGAGTCTCGAAGTTGAGGTACGCGACATCGAACGCTTTGTCCCACTGCTGCGAAAGCGACTGTCAGGTCATCCAGTTGCGCAGCCAAGTGTTTTGCAACAGGAGTTGAAAACCCTCTACGAAACGCAGCCAGACACCGTACTTGCACCCCGTGCAGTAGAATTCGCCAAACATGAGCGGGTGCATCTTTGCGAGGCAAGAGGTAGAATTGCAGGACGAAGTATTGCACCGTATCCCCCTGGCGTACCCGTTGTCCATCCGGGTCAAATCCTGAGTGAGGAACTCATCACCGGGCTTTTGTGGCTGCAAAATTCAGGGTATGGGACAGTGGGGCTCGCGGCTGACAGCACGATTGAGGTTGTCTGCGAACGACGGTGACGGGAGGGCAACCAGTTGTTTATCACATTTGAAGGACTTGACGGAGCGGGCAAAAGTACGCAGATAGCCCGATTGAAGGAACGTCTTAGCCAACTCGGGATTGCTGTGGTCATGACGAGGGAACCAGGAGGTACCGCGATTGGAGATGACTTGCGCAAAATGTTGCTTGACCCAGGCCAGACACGTCTCGCACAAGCAACCGAGGCACTCCTTTACGCTGCGTCCCGGGCGCAGTTGCTCTACGAAGTGATAAGGCCGGCGCTTGACAAAGGAGCTTTGGTGATTTGTGACCGCTATGTCGATGCGAGCATCGCCTATCAAGGAGCGGGGCTGGGGCTTGGCGAAGAAAGTGTCGCACGTGTTAACGCATTTGCGACCGGCGGGTTGACACCAGATTTGACGCTTCTCATGGACCTCCCTGTGCAGACAAGTCAATCACGCGTTGCACAGAGCTTGCGAAATGAGGGGCCAGACAGGATTGAACAACGTGATGGAGCGTATTTCGAGCGGGTGCGGGCAGCCTTTATAAGGATTGCTGAGAAGGAAGCGGACAGAGTCGTGGTTCTTGACGCCAGCGAGACCCCTGAGGTGCTGGAGCAGGAGATTTGGCACCACGTCTCGAAACGTTTGAATATAATAACTGGGGAAAAGTAGAGATTCGGAGCAGGTGGTGAGCAGATATGAAAATGGTGATTGCGATAGTCCAAGACAAAGACAGTCCAAAATTAGCCCAGAATCTCGTCAACGCCGGAGTGCGGGCGACCAAATTGGCCAGTACTGGCGGGTTTCTGCATGCAGGGAATACCACATTCTTGATTGGTACCGGTGAAGAGCGTGTGCCGGAAGTGCTTGACCTGATTAAATCTAGCTGCAGGTCGCGCGAGCAAGTTGTGACACCGATGTCACCAATGGGAAGTCAAGTGGAGTCCTACGTGCCCTATCCAGTGAGCGTACAGGTTGGCGGAGCTACAGTATTCGTGCTCGACGTCGAGCAGTTCGAGCAGTTTTAGGCCATGACAGGACGTTCATTTCGACCCTTCTCCGATTGGCCTTTGCAGACTCCCGTGCTTCGAGCCCTGTTTCAGGAACTAGAGACAGAGCGTGTGCCG
Source organism: Alicyclobacillus curvatus (assembly GCA_017298655.1). GTDB lineage: Bacteria > Bacillota > Bacilli > Alicyclobacillales > Alicyclobacillaceae > Alicyclobacillus_B > Alicyclobacillus_B curvatus. Next base: position 3,591,280 of record CP071184.1, on the reverse strand, counting down.
CACGCGATGATGTTTGTAGGAACGACGGCTGTGACGAGAATGTTCGCAGAATTTTTCGCGAAAACACTACTTTGTACGGGACAGGGCGCGCCTTGTGACGCGTGCCCCTCTTGTCACCAAATGGATGCTGGGAATCATCCGGACTTTATTTCGGTGACGACTGAAGATGGAGGTTCCGTTAAGGCGGCCCAGATTGAAGAGATACAATCGCGGTTAAAGCTGCGGGGGCATGGCAAGGGACGCATTGTCTACATGATTGAAGGCATGGACAAGCTTACGCCAGTCGCTGCAAATCGCCTTCTTAAGACCCTTGAAGAACCGCTTTCGTCTACAATTGCCTTGCTGACTGCTGAAAACGACGGGAGAGTGCTCTCAACGATTCGGTCGCGGGCTTTCCTATACCGAGTTGGGAGCGGAGAAGCAGCTTTCGATGATCCGCTGCCTGACTCGCTCACGCGTTCTCCGAATGAGCAAAATCTGTCGTTTGCCGGGCTGTTAAAGCCAGTGATACAATGGACTCATCACACTTTTCAGAAGCGCCAAGGCGCACTCTCATTGGCCGCTGAATTGGTGAAGGAAACGGAGTCCTATGAGCTGTCAGACGTGTTGCACGTATTGATTGTCTGGCTCCGTGACTTGATGCACTATCGTCTTGAAGAATACGAATCCTTGGTTTGCCAGGAATTTATACAGGAAGTAAAGGCGCAGGCAGCGACTGTCGAAATATCACAAATCCTTCGGGTGATTGAGATTGTCATTGATGCAAAGCGCCGCACGTTGTCGCACGTTGGAGCTAGGCTCAACGTCGAACAAATGTGCATTCGTATACGGGAGGTTATATAAATTGTATAGCGTCGTAGGCGTCCGGTTTAAACCGGCCGGTAAGATTTACTACTTCGACCCCGGAAAGCTGCCTATCGAACGCAATGACCATGTAATTGTGGAAACTGCGCGAGGCATTGAGTATGGGACCGTTGTACTCGGCAGACGCGAAGTCACGGAAGCAGAAGTCGTATTGCCTTTGAAGCAGGTGATGCGGGTTGCTGATGATGACGATGCGTTGGTCGTCGGGGATAACGCCGAAAAGGCCAAGGAAGCTACCGCCGTGTTCAAGGAAAAGGTAAGGTCGCATGACCTGGAAATGAAATTGGTTGATGCGGAATATACCTTCGACAGGAACAAGCTCATCTTCTATTTTACGGCGGATGGTCGAGTGGACTTCCGAGAATTGGTCAAGGATTTGGCTGCCGTTTTCCGGGTGCGCATTGAACTGCGCCAGATTGGCGTCAGGGATGAAGCAAAGATGCTCGGCGGCATTGGTCCTTGCGGTCGACTCCTGTGCTGCAGTACTTGGATGGGTGAGTTCGATCCGGTCTCCATTCGGATGGCGAAGGATCAAAGCCTGTCGCTGAATCCGACAAAAATATCTGGTCTTTGCGGTCGTCTGATGTGTTGCTTGAAGTTTGAGAATGACGTCTATCAGGATGAGGGTGTATCGTTGTAGAAACCTGTTCGGGGATTGGGTGAGCGCATGGAAAAACAGTCGTTGTTCGTACAGGTCGCGAATATGGAAGAGCGGATCGGAGAATTGTACGTAGAGTTAGGCACCCTCAAGCAGAAGATTCAAGAACTGATTGAAGAGAATCAGCGCCTTGAACAGGAAACAGAGCGACTCCGTCTTGCTGCAAAAGGCATGTCGCTCGAAAAGGGCAGTGAAGGGATAGATAACCTGACTCGGATTTACCAGGAAGGCTTTCATATTTGTAATGTGAAGTACGGTAGTCTTCGGACTGAAGGAGAATGCCTGTTTTGCCTGTCGTTCTTGAACAAGTAAGCCTGTCTGACCAAGTGGCCCGTCCTCAACAAGTAAGCCTGCAGCCGCGAGCGATACAGGCTGCATCCGGTCAGGTTCATTGCCTTCACTCATGCGCTGTGAAGTTGAAGTGTAAAGACGTATTGCGGCCCGTCCGGTGGACGGGCTTTCACACATGGTCTGGAGGTGCAATGACTGAAGCTACAACAGAGTTTTGCAGCTGAGGGTCCGAAACTATACATATGCAGCACACCGATTGGCAACCTTGACGACATCACTCCACGTCTCATTGATACCCTGCGGACTGTTGATGTGCTTGCTGCTGAGGATACAAGACAAACGCGCAAGTTGCTTACACGCTATGACATCCATGTGCGAGAACTCGTCAGCTATCATGAACACAACGCTATGTATCGTCGCGACTGGTTGCAGCGGCAGTGGAGTCTCGGAAAAACGGTAGCTCTGGTGTCCGACGCAGGGACGCCGATTGTTTCAGATCCTGGTGACGACGCAGTGCAACTGGCGATTGAAGCTGGGGTTCCGGTGATTCCAATTCCTGGACCGAGTGCCGTGCTTGCTGCTTTGGTAGGGAGCGGCTTACCGCCGGCACCATTTACCTTCGTTGGCTTTCTGCCAAGAAGCGAGAAGGAAAGTCGTGAGGCACTTATACGATATGGGAAACTTCCCTGGACATTCATCTTTTACGAGGCACCGCACCGGTTACAAAAGACCTTGACCCAGGTAGCTGCACTCTGGCCAAAGCGGCAGATTGCCCTCGCGAAAGAACTGACGAAGCGGCATGAGACGTTTGTTTACGGGACGGCAGCAGAGGTCTGCGAGTTCATGGCGAAGGAGCCGCCAAGAGGCGAATACGTCGTCGTCATCGGACCGATTGACGAGGCAGACACAAGTTCTGACTCTGATTTCTTGTGTACGGAAAAAGTGGACGCGCTATCTTTAGAGGAAGCCGTACAGGCGGTGCGAGAATTGATGGGGCGAGGCACCTCCCACAAGGAGGCTGTTCGAAAAATAGCGGAGGACAACGGACTGCGGCGAAAAGATTTATACGACAGCACGTTGTAGGTCGACTGCACGACTCAGGGACGCAAAGTTGAATCACTGTCCGAAGTCTATATGGGCCACCATGTGAAAGAACACCGTGCAACCCTGCACGGTGTTCGGAGTCCTCAGCCAATGTGTCTACGTCATGTGTGGAGCTGTGTCAACTTGCAGTGAGCGACGACTTCAAACTGGAACTACACTTAGATGGCAATGCGAGAAATCACGAGCTCATTTCTGCGATACAGGCAGGGCAAATATTCTTGCCTTTGAAATGGATGATTTCATCCGCCTGGCCGCAAAAGATACAAGCTGGCTCGTACTTCTTGAGGATGATGCGGTCGCCATCGACGTAAATCTCCAACGCGTCTTTCTCACCGATGCCTAGTGTACGGCGCAGCTCGATAGGGATAACTACCCGACCCAATTCGTCTACTTTTCGCACAATACCCGTTGATTTCACTGTACAGCACCCCTTGAAAATTTTTACTTTTTTGTAAGTCTTGATTCCGCAATTCTCGGATTTCCTCTCCCCGGTTGGTTGAACAGGGAGCGACTATCAAGACAAGCAAAAACTTGAATTTCCTTTAATATACCTGATTGACTCGAAAAAGCAAATAGATTACTGAGTGGATTTCATCATTCAAGCACTTTTGACATTGACTTCAAGGGCAACTAGATTGGCGTGAGCACCGTAATTGTATGGGGGCTGCAAGGTTTGCGCAACAGTGCAACAACAATGCAACAAATCATGAAACTTTGCGCGAACTGATTTGGCTTTGAGAAAGCATGACGGTGTTCGGGTGTTTCAGACAGGCGTGCGTTATGTTGACACGGGCACACGGTGTTGCTATATTCTTAACAAAGTTTGCTACAAAGGCATTGTATGGACGTTCACCGTGAAAACATGTTGAGCGAAATGCCAGATGTATATAGATGTCTGTGAAGGAAAGGTACTCGGAGACTCCTTCTCCAGCGAATCGGGTATGGTGCAAGCCGATGAAGGGTGACCGAGGAGTATGGTTCCAGAGACACGTGTGCTGAGCCTTCGGTGGACACGCTGTTGGTTAGGTGCGCGCGGGAGTTCCCGTTATCGGACACCAGAGTTGCGTCGTATTCAGGTTCATGACGCTAAATTGGGTGGTATCGCGACCGTGGCTCGCCCCAATATTGGGGCGGGCCTTTATGTTTGGTCAGCATATGTTTGGCAGACACGAGGAGGGAACCGCTGTGAGTCAGCAATCGTTTTATATCACTACGCCGATTTACTATCCGAACGACTTTTTGCACATTGGACATTCGTACACCACCGTCGCTGCGGATGCCATGGCAAGGTACAAACGCCTTCGCGGCTACGATGTGATGTATTTAACGGGAACGGACGAACATGGTCTGAAGATTCAACAACGAGCGCAACAGGCTGGCAAGGACGTCCACGAGTTTCTCGACGAAATCATCTCCTGGATAAGAGACCTGTGGCAGCGATTGGATATTTCCTATGACGACTTTATCCGTACAACGGAAGAACGTCATACCCGAGTTGTCGCAGAAATGTTTGAACGCCTCATCGACCAGGGAGACATCTACCTGTCTGATTACGAAGGCTGGTACTGTACACCGTGTGAGTCGTTTTGGTCTGAACGGGAACTTCAGGATGGAAAGTGTCCGGATTGCGGTCGTGAAGTGCAGTTCGTTCGTGAAGAAAGCTACTTCTTCCGGATGAGCAAATATGTTGACCGGTTGCTTCAGTACTACGACGAACACCCGGATTTCATCCAGCCAGAGTCCCGTAAGAACGAAATGATCAACAACTTCATTAAACCAGGACTGAAAGACCTGTGCGTATCCCGTACGTCGTTTGATTGGGGCATTCACGTGACACGCGACCCAAAACACGTCGTGTACGTCTGGTTGGATGCACTGACGAATTATATTACGGCCATTGGGTACGGTTCGGACAATCCCGACCTTCGGGCCAAGTTTGAAAAGTACTGGCCTGCGGATGTACATTTCGTCGGTAAGGAAATTGTGCGGTTCCACGTCATTTACTGGCCCATTATTCTCATGGCGCTTGGCCTGCCACTACCGAAAAAGGTATACGGGCATGGCTTCCTGATGATGAAAGACGGGAAGATGAGTAAGTCGAAAGGCAATGTCATCGACCCCAAATTGCTTATCGAACGATACGGCAGCGACGCCATTCGTTATTTCTTGCTGCGTGAGATTCCATTTGGGCAAGACGGCGTCTTTACCCCGGAGTCGCTTGTGCAACGGCTCAATTATGACTTGGCGAATGACCTCGGCAACCTCATCCACCGCACAGCGGCGATGATGAGCAAGTTTGTGGACGGCCAAGTTCCAGAGCCGGGTGACAGGACCGAGCTTGATATTGAGCTTGCGACGCTCTTCGAGGCAACGGTGCAGGCTGTAGCAGAACACATGGAGAGCATGCAGTTTTCTCTCGCCTTGGCAGAAATTTGGAAAGTTGTACGGCGCGCCAATAAATACATTGATGAAGCAGCACCGTGGAGTCTTGCGAAACAAGGTGACACGCCCCGCCTTGGCACTGTGATGTACAATCTTGCAGAAACCATCCGCGGTGTGGCCGTTCTCATCTCTCCGTTTTTACCGAGGGCTGCTGTCAGCATTCGGGAACAATACAGCATTGCGGCTGCTGACGCGACGTGGGACAGCATCGCGAAGTTTGGGTCCCTGCAGCCAGGCGGTACGGTGTACAGCGCGTCCCCTCTGTTCCCCCGGCTTGAAGTTGAGTCTGAGCTCGAGCAACTTGATGCCCTGGCTTCGGGCGCCCTCGCCAGGGCGGCAGCGATGCAGGCTGAAGCCACGGGACAGGCTGCCGAATCTGCGGCCTTGGCGAACTCGGCTTCAGCAAGCGGGCCCGATTCCGGTTTGAAAGGAACAGGTGCAGCGCAATCAAACACAGCGGCGCCGCACGCTGATGGTGCAAGTGACGCAGGTGACGGCGGTAAAGAGCTCATCGGTATCGACGTGTTTGAACAAATCGAGCTCCGGGTCGGGCAGATTGAAGTTGCAGAGCCTGTTCCAAAAGCCGACAAGTTGCTCCGCCTCGAGGTAAACCTCGGGACCGAAACCAGACAAGTTGTGTCCGGAATTGCGAAATACTTTCAGCCAGAGGAACTTGTGGGCCAGAAAGTCATCGTTGTGACGAATCTGAAGCCGGTGAAACTGCGCGGTGTCCAGTCAAACGGAATGATTCTGGCCGCCTCAGAGGATGGGGTCCTCAAACTTGCAACGGTTCCTGATGGGATGCCAAACGGCGCGATTGTGAAGTAAGAGCGGTTTGTGTCTTTCGTGCCAGCTAGTGCCGTATGACAAGCTGCGGTGCTGGCTGGCACTTTCATGAACAGATGGTGAAAAACTTGGGGAGGTGAGAGCTGGTGTTGTTCGATACGCACTGTCACCTGAATGATGAACAGTTCAAGGATGATGTCGAGAGTGTTCTTGAGCGCGCACATGCTGAAGGGGTCACAAACATTGTCGTGCCTGGTGTGGATGTAACATCTTCCGAGCGTGCTATTTTGCTCGCTGAAAAGTACGAGGGCGTGTATGCAGCAGTTGGCATTCACCCAGAGTCTCTCAAAGACTTGCCAGAGACGGAACTTGACCAAATTCGAGCACTGACGCGTCACCCGAAGGTAGTCGCCATCGGTGAAATCGGTCTCGATTACTACTGGGATGTAGCACCGAGATCGTTTCAACAGGAAATCTTTGCAGCGCAGATTGCGCTCGCAGCGGACTGTGGCTTGCCAATTCTGATTCATAACCGCGACGCTACAGAGGACACAGTGCGGATGGTCAAGGGGGCCCCACAAGGTGTACACGGGGTCATGCACTGTTTTACAGGGAGCATCGAGACAGCGCTCGAATGCATTCGCAAGGGCTTCTATATCTCCTTTGGCGGTCCTGTGACGTTTAAAAACGCAGTGGGCGTACAGAAAACAGCAGCGCAGGTCCCTGATGAATGGCTGGTTGTCGAGACAGATTCTCCGTATCTCTCTCCTCATCCATTGCGGGGTAAGAGAAACGAACCCGGACGGGTACGGCTTGTAGCTGAAAAACTGGCCGAATTGCGCGAGAAGGAATATTTGGAGATAGCCGCTCTAAGTATGGCGAATGCGCTGCGGTTGTTTCCGAAGATCGGAGCGAAGTAATGGAACGGCTCAAAATTGAGGAAGTTATTGTGGTCGAGGGAATACACGATAAGCAGGCCGTTTTGCGTGTTGTCGACGCAGACATCTGGGTCCTTGGCGGTGACCGCATCGCGCACAGGTTGATGGCTGAGTTGAAGCGTGCGGCGAATCGGCGTGGACTGCTCATTTTGACCGATCCCGATGGTCCCGGCGAACGCATCCGTCGTCGCCTCGACGATGCGTTTCCCGGGTCGAAGCATGCATTTCTGGCAAAAGACGAGGCCTTCGGGGACGGCGCGATTGGTGTGGAACATGCATCTGACGAGGCTATCCGCAAAGCGTTGCAGCAAGTGAAGAGGTCCACGTCCACAGAGACTGAAGCCGGTGCTTTCACTTCACCTGCTTCTACTCTCGATGTTCAGACTCAGACTTCTGCGGCCCCGATTTCCAATAGAGGCGTGGCTGCTGGAGGTACGGACGCTCGGGCCCATGCAGCACCGCATCCGGCCATTGCTGCAGGGTTCACAACGGCAGACCTTATTCACGCTGGACTCGCGGGAGACAAGGAGGCAGCAAAGCGCCGCGCATTGGTTGGAGATATTCTTGGCATTGGTTACGGGAACGCAAAGGCGTTTTTACACAAGTTGAACGCCCTTGGAGTCGAGCGCAGCGAATGGGAACACGCTCTTGCGGCAGGAGGATTCACGACGCCAGAAGTAAAGGAGGGACTGCAATGAGTGACCAGACCGACGTAGTGCGCAGCTCGAAGCTCCGTGAACTTCTCGAGGCACACGGATTTCAATTTAAGAAACAACTCGGGCAGAACTTCCTTGTCGATGCCCATGTCCTTCACCGAATCGTCGAAGCCGCCGACATCCACTCAAGTGACGGCGTGTTTGAGATTGGTCCGGGCGCTGGAGTGGTAACACAAGCACTGGCGCTGCGGGCTCAGAAGGTGCTGGCTGTCGAAAAAGACCGCAGTTTGGCTCCGGTCCTGGAATCTTCGCTCAGTGGGGTGGACAACGTAGACATCCACTATGGCGATGTGCTGGAAGTAGACTTGCAGGAAATGTGGCGCGAGTTTCAAGATTGTCATCGCGTTTCCGTTGTTGCAAACCTCCCTTATTACGTGACGACTCCAATCTTGTTTCACTTGCTCGAATCGGGCGTGAAATTACACTATGTTGTCATTATGGTACAACGGGAGGTTGCACAGCGGCTGGTGGCTCGCCCGGGTACGAAGGACTACGGGGCGCTGACTGTCGCTGTCCAGTATTACGCGCAGGTGGAGCTGATTCAACGTGTGCCCCCGGGAGCATTTGTACCGCCCCCAAGCGTCGAATCTCAGGTGGTTCGATTGCGAATTCACGACCAGCCGCCTGTTCAAGTCAGCAATCCTGCACTGTACTTTCGCGTGGTCAGAGCCGCATTCGGGATGCGGAGAAAGACGCTGCTGAACAATCTCACGCACAGCTTCAAAATATCCAAATCTGACTGTGAGGCGTTGCTCAAAGACATCGGTATTGACCCGATGAGAAGAGGGGAGACCCTTGACTTGACTGAGTTCGCGGACATCACAAGAGCGCTCAGTAGTGTCGCGCCTTAGCCCGTTTCGCACAAAAGCTGAAAGATGAGCTGTGACTTGAGCGATTTTTGCGTATACTAACAACATACGGAGAAGGGAGTCCTGTCCATGGATTGGACCTTTTACAGCCCTTCAAAAGGGCTCTTGACGATGGACCAGGTTGTCGAGGATATTCTGTCCGAGATTGAAGGATCCGCCGATCACGAATTTCGCATTATGGTTGGGACCGATTCCCAGCCAAAGCCTGCGAGTCGCTCCGTGACTTTTGTTACAGCCATCATTGTGCACCACGTGGGTAAGGGTGGACGGTACTACGTGCACCGCGAGCAACATCACCATCTGTATGCGCTGAGGCAGCGCATGATGACGGAGGCTGCCTATTCGCTGCAGATCGGCGGACTACTTTCTGAACAGTTCGGCACATCAAAAAAATCATGGCCCATTGAGCTTCACCTGGATATTGGCGAGCGGGGTGCGACCAAACAGGTCGTTCGGGAAATTGTGGCCTGGATCACGCAAAGCGGATACGAAGCGAAGATTAAGCCAGACGCTTATGGCGCTTCGAAGGTCGCAGACCGCTACACAAAACACGGCTGACGACCGATTGACGACGATCGATTGACGACGACCGATTGAGACCACTGGCAGTCACGTAGCGACGCTCAGAGTCGTATGGAGGCCGCAAAGTCTCGCAAGACCTTCAAATTTCGGTGTACATCATAACCAGCCCATTCTCTGCCTTGAAACGCCCGTGACAAAGGTTGGTTGTCCAAGAGACAGGCACCTTCGACGGCGTCACCGACCAGAGTTTCACGAAGCAGCAATTGGTGTTGCTTTGAACCGGTTGGGTTGCCAAACCAACGGCTATCGCTGTCAATGCACCCAAATCGCAATAAGTGGTTTGTTTGGCCCAGTTTTCGAACCCCGATACAGGATGCTATCCAGCGTCCAGGCCGCGCTAGCATCAGCGGAGAGACGAGGGTGAAGACCTGTCTGGAAGCCCATAAGGGTGCCTGTGAAGGTGATGCGTTGAGCAAGTCAGGTGCATGCTTTGCGAGGGCCTCTCGCCAGATACAAAGGTCGATCCGCGATGAACGTGGGTACTCCATGTCTCCAAAGTGCTGCTTCGCCATCGGCCAGGCACCATCAAGATGCTGCTGTTCTACCATCTGAAGATAGTCAGCCAGGTTGTTTCCAAAAGCCCCTAACCAGTCCCCGTCGATAAAAATGAGTCCATCCCACAGCGGATCATGGCGGAGCGCGTAAATAGCCCCGACCGATCTCGGTACATCGTGTCCAAGTGCATCTGGAAAAACGCAGAGCATTACATCAGACTGCAGACTGAGAGCGACCTCACGGGTCTGCTCCACGGTTTCATCGGAGCATCCGTTTGCTACCACCACACAGCGTTCTACTTTTGCCTTATACAGTTGACGCAACACATTGCCGATTGAGGATTCGCAGTTGTGCGCCGGTACGACTGCTGTCACACGCATCGTGAACAACCCCTTCCTGTCCCGTCACAACGCCTATTGCCGGGACATATGCTGTAAAGGTAAAGGCTTCAGCCGGGGAGGGACTCCAACTTGTGGAAACAAGATGACATGGTGACGCGCAAGTCATACGGCAGCGATGTCTGCTTCGTCATCGTAGAAACAGACGAAGATTCGGAGACGGCCATTCTAAAAGGTGTAGACGTCCGTCTCTTGGCCGATTCTCCTTTTTCCGACCTGGTCGAAGTCACGGAGGTCGAGGAGCAAAAGTTCGCTGAAAAGCAGCATCGCGCCGAAAGTGAGTGCCTGCGGTTGGTTCAGTCCCGGCGCGAGCTGGAAATGGAGAAGCGGTCACTGCGCAAAGAAGCTCGGTTTCAAGCCGAGCCAGACTACTTTGAACGGCCGGGAAAGGTGTTGCATCTGGACGGGGACGGCTCATATCTCAACAAGTGTTTAAACATGTACAAGGAGCTTGGGATTCAAGCCGTCGGACACCATGTACACGAATCTCAAATGGCAGCGCAGGTAACTGGGCTTCTCCAACAATATGAACCAGACATCCTCATCATTACTGGCCATGACGGAGTTATCCGCAAAGGAAAGGACTTGTCGGACATCTTCAACTACAGAAACTCTGGTCACTTTGTGAAAACTGTCGTGACTGCCAGAAAGTATTCGCGAAACATGGATGACCTGGTTATCATCGCAGGCGCTTGTCAGTCTCATTTTGAAGCGATTTTGGATGCAGGGGCGAATTTCGCCAGTTCACCGCAACGAATCATGATTCACGCACTTGACCCCGTCTTCATCGCCGAAAAAATTGCCTTTACTCCTATTAACGAGACGGTGAATGTATATGACGTCGTACGGTCTACCTTCACTGGAACCGATGGAGTAGGGGGGCTCGAATCGAGAGGAAAGTATAGAATCGGGTTACCCAAGGGGGTCTATTAGTCTCATCGGCCCGGTTCAGGTCAGCCAGCAGAAAAAGGTGAATTCAGCATAAATAGACTGAATTTGCATGGTCAATCGTGACGTTTTAGTCGTTATTCGAGAAATATGCATAAAAATCATTGACAACGAAAATCGGGCGTTGTTATAATTATCCCTTTCGTTGACACACCACCTCTTTCCATGGTACACTAACGTACGGAAAGAGGTGGTGTGTGTTGCCAAGAAATGCGCTCCACGACATCAAGAGAAGTTTAGACGACTTGATTGGAGAGAAGGTTCTACTTCGCGCAAACGGAGGTAGAAGGAAGACCATCGAGCGGATGGGTGTTCTGGAAGAGACATACCCCTCGGTATTCGTGGTCAAACTGGATCCTCCTGACGGGTCGTTTAAACGAGTTTCTTACAGTTACGCGGATGTTTTGACGGAAACCGTCGAATTAATGCTTTGCCGAGACGGCACGAACGTGCGTGTAACGTATACAGAAAACTGAAGCAGAGCTAAATAGAGCAATAATTTCTCGGCGGCCACAGATGTGGTCGCCGTTTTGTTTGTCAGGTTTTTCGCGTGCTGCCGGGTATACGGTCCTTCCCTTTGCTGCCGGGTCGACAGTGCTTCCTGGCGTTGCTGCCGAGTCTGCAGTGCTACCTTGCTTTACCTTCCATGTCTGCTGCGTCTTTCCTCTCGAGGCTAAGTGTTCCTGTTTTGAGTTGACCCGTACGTCTCATACTACAAGCAGGCCGACAACCAAAGGAGGAGTTTTGCGATGGGACGACGTGGTGGAACCATGTCTGATGCGTTTAAGCTGGAACTTGCCAAGGAATTAGGGTTTTACGACACGGTCAAGAGTGAAGGTTGGGGTGGTATTACCACTCGCGACGCCGGCAACATGGTCAAACGTGCCATCGAAATTGCGGAACAAGCCATGGCAGGGCAAGGCGGTTCCAAATAACCAAAGCCAATTCCACAGTTGTCGGCCCGACCGGGGTTTCCCCGGTCTCTTTTTTAGAGAAACACTACTTAAAATGGCTAAATACGGCAAATAGTATATCTGTGCAAGAGAATGGGAAAACATATTCGCGATGCGTAACTTTAGCTTTCATGTGAAGGCGAGTTCTCAAGTTTTTCTGAAGCTGGTCCATGGGACTACACCAGCGCGACCGCTTTGGATGTGTCGGCCGACTTGGACTCGTTTGCGAGGAGGGAAACGCTCGGTGCAGGGTGACTCGGGTCCTCTCATAATCATTGGGGGTGCCGAAGACAAGCAAGGTGAGTGCAAAATACTACGGGAGTTTCTCAGGCTAGGCGGCGGTAGAGAAGCAAGGGTTCTCGTGATGACTGTCGCTACAGAACTGCCCATCGAGGTGGGCATGGACTATGTGGAAATATTTAAGCACCTCGGTGCAAAAGACGTCCGAACGTTCGATGTCTCCTCGCGCGATGCGGCTAACCGTGACAGTGCAGTAGAATTCGTCCGCGACGCCACGTGCATTTTCTTCACCGGTGGAGACCAACTTCGAATCACCAAACTTCTTGGCGGTACCCGAATTGATGCAGCGATTCACGATGCGTTGCGCGTGGGTAAGCCCTTGGGAGGGACGAGCGCAGGTGCCTCAATGATGTCCTCGACGATGATTGTCGACGGAGAGTCAGAGACCAACCCGCGCATTGGTGTCGTCAACATGGCCCCTGGCATGGAATTTTTGGAGGGTGCTGTCATCGACCAACATTTTGCTCAGCGGGGACGGTTGGGACGCCTTGTTTCTGCAGTTGCGCAGTATCCACATCATTTGGGGCTCGGTATTGACGAGGACACTGCTGTGATTGTTGAAGGACGGCACTTTCGTGTGCTCGGTAAAGGCGCTGTCAGTGTCGTAGACGCAGGTGCGTTGACACATTCAAATTTGGATTCTGTGGGCACAAATGAGTCGTTAGCGCTGTGCGGGATAAAGCTTCATATTTTGCCCGACGGTTACGGCTTTGACTTGCGTGCCCGAATGGCGATTACCGATTGGAATGAGTGGAAAGGTAACCACAACAAGGAGTTGACGAAATGAGAATCACATCGGTGCGTCACGTTGATGGACCGAATCTATATATTTACAAGCCGATCTTGGTGGCCCGCATTGAGCTGCAAACCCTCACAAATCGCGAGTCAGTGGAGTTTGAGGGGTTCGCTTCAGAACTTTTGCAGTACCTTCCTGGCCTTCATCAGCACCACTGTGCAAAAGGCCGGCCCGGAGGGTTTGTGGAACGACTTCATGAGGGGACGTATTTTGGGCATATCGTTGAACACACAGCTATCGAACTGGCTGCGATGCAGGGCCTCGATGTGCATTACGGAAAAACCGTTTATGTTGGACCGGACGGAACATACGACATCATCATTGAGTGTAAGGAGTTTGCCTGCCAGCGATATCTGCTCGAGCAAGCGCGGGATATCGTCCTGTCTCTGCTTCGTCATGAAAATCCCCGGAGCCTTGAAGATATCCATGACCAGGCAGAGGGCATCCTGGCCCGGACTGCCCTTGGGCCGAGTACTCAAGCGATTGTAGATGCAGCGGTCAAGCGCGGGATTCCCGTCTGGAGACGAGGAAATGGCAGTTTTGTGCAACTTGGCTGGGGCCGCGAGAGAAAGCTGGTTGAAGCCACGATTACGCAAAACACGTCTGCAGTAGCAGTTGATATTGCCTGTGATAAGCAGTTAACAAAGCGTATGCTTGACGACGCGGGTGTTCCCGTGCCAGATGGGGGAATCGCAAGTTCAGCGGATGATGCCGTCGCCGAGTTTTTGTCCCTTGGCGGACCTGTGGTCGTAAAGCCGCTTGACGGAAACCAGGGGCGCGGCGTGTTCTTGAACCTGGAAACGGAGGATGAAGTGCGGCTGGCTTATGCGTCAGCCAGTACTTACTGTCGCCGCGTCATTATTGAACGGCACATACCAGGACGTAACCTCCGCTGTTTGGTCGTGTCTGGGAAATTCGTTGCGGCAAGCGAACGGTTGCCGGCCATGGTGCATGGGGATGGTCTAAGCAGTGTCGGAGGTCTGATTGACAGAGCCAACGCCGATCCGCTGCGTGGCGAAGGCCACGAAAAACCGCTGACGAAGATTGCTGTAGATGATGTCGTGCTTCGCACCCTGCAAAAGCAAGGGTTTGATATTGATACGATTGTACCTTTGGGGAAGACCGTCTTATTGCGAGAGAGTGCAAACTTGTCTACTGGCGGGCAAGCCATTGATGTCACAGACGAAGTCCCGGAAGCCCTTCGCATTGTGGCACAGCGCGCGGCGAGGGTCATTGGGCTTGACGTCTGCGGCATTGACATGGTTGTAGCGGATGGGGAGCCACTCGCAAATCTCGACACCTGCTATGTCATAGAAGTCAACGCTGCCCCTGGAATACGCATGCACCACCATCCTTCGTTTGGAAGCGTGCGACCCGTGGCTGAGGCCATCGTCACCAGTTTGTTTGGAACGCACGGAACAGGACGCATCCCCATCGTTTCGATTACTGGGACAAACGGCAAGACAACCACAACAAGGCTAATTGGTCACATGCTCAGTGAAAGCGGGAAAACGGTTGGTATGACGACAACCAGTGGGGTGTGGATAGACAAGACGCAAATTACCGAAGGTGACATGACAGGTCCAAGCAGTGCGCGCATGGTGTTGTCCGATCCCGCCGTCGACATCGCGGTTCTTGAGACAGCCAGAGGCGGGATTGTGCGCGGCGGCCTCGCCTATGACAAGGCGAATGTGGCTGTCCTGACGAATATTACTCCAGACCATTTGGGGCAAGACGGCATCGACACGGTCGAAGACTTAATGCATGTAAAGTCGCTGGTTGGGGAATGTGTTTCGGAGGACGGCATGGTTGTCCTCAATGCCGATGACCCACGGCTTGTGTCCCTTGCTACGCGCTTTCGAGCGCGCATCACCTACTTTGCCATTTCACAGCAAAATCCCGTGCTGCGCAGACATTTGGCTCTGGGAGGGACAGGGTTTTACGTGTCAAACGGCTGGATTATCGAGGCGAGGGGAAATCTCACCTGGCAAATCATGCCGGTTCAGGACATCCCCATCACTGTCGGAGGAACAGCCGTATTTCAAGTGGAAAACTGTCTGGCAGCCATATCCGCAGCGCGTGCGATGGGGTCGACACGTCAGCAAATTGCGAGAGCACTCTCGGCGTTTATGATATCCACCAACAATCCGGGACGCTGCAACGTCTTTCACTTGCCAAGCGGAGCACACGTTGTCATTGATTACGGGCATAACCCTGACGGATTCCGGAGGGTCGGCGAATGGTTGAAACAAGTACCGCATCATCGCTTAAGGGGAGTCGTCGGCGTGCCTGGAGACAGGTGTGACGAAGTCATTTGTCAGAGCGCTCGTCAGGCTGCAGAAATCTTTGACGAGTTTTACATCAAGGAAGACGAGGACAAACGGGGTCGAGCCGTCGGAGAGGTCGCAGAGCTGTTCCGCACTGAGATTTCGAATGTTGCTCCGCAAAAGCCAATTTACGTGGTGCTGCAGGAAACAGAAGCCCTGCGGGAAGCAATGGAAACAGCAACCCAAGGGGACATCGTGGTCCTGTTCTATGAGAAATTTAAACCTGCAGAGCAAACTGTACTGTCATTCGGCGGCACCTATGCGGAAGTTCCGTTTACTGCGCTTCCTCAGAGCGTCGCTTTGCCGCTCTAAGCCATGCGTCGTCTCACGCATCCACCTGATAACGGATCCAGCCCAGAGCGTGCTATAGTGGATTTGAGGTGGGACTGTGCTGGTCGAAAGAGCATACGCGAAAATCAACTTAACCTTAGATGTCCTTAGCAGGCGCCCGGATGGATATCACGAGGTCGACATGGTCATGCAAAGTGTCGACCTCTCAGACCTTTTGTGGATTGACAAGTGTGACGCCGGGATTCGCATTGAATCCGGGTCTTCAAATATCCCCTTGGATGACCGAAACCTGGCTTACGTTGCGGCGGAAGCCTTTTTGAAGAAGGCTAAGATTTCCTCTGGGATATCGATTGGACTCGAGAAAAATATCCCAGTTGCAGCGGGTCTCGCGGGCGGGTCTTCAGACGCTGCTGCAGTCTTGCGCGGATTAAATCGGTTGTTTGCCACAGGCTATTCGCTCGATGAACTCGCAGAACTAGGTGCATCTATCGGCTCAGATGTGCCTTTTTGTGTTTATGGTGGCTGTGCGATTGCACGTGGTCGGGGAGAACGCCTGGAACGGGTGTACCACCATACGAAGGCGTGGGTCATCATCGTGCGCCCGCCCGTGTTCGTTTCGACAGCCGATATTTATGGGGCGTTGGCGAGGGACGATTTGACACAAACCTATCGGTCCAATCGGGCTGTAGAGTCCGGACATGCCGGAGACTCTGGACGGGCTGTAGGGCCCGGACACGATGTAGAGTCCAGTGATGACGTAGAGTCTGGACATGCTGTAAGGAGTGTCGGCCTGGTACGTACCCTCATGGACGGCAACTTTGAACAGATGGTAGAACTGGTAGACAATCGCCTAAGACCTGCCACCGAACGTTTATATCCCGAAGTGGCTGAATATGCGGAGCGTCTCTCGAGCACTCTCGGACAGCTGGTACATATGTCTGGGAGCGGTCCGACACTCTTCGTTTTGGCACCCAATGAGCGCAGGGCGCAACGTTCGTATAATGCCGTTCGAGGTTTTATGAAGGAAGTTTATTTGTGCCGTTTTATTTGAAGTATGATATATTCGCAAGAAGAATTCGCAAGAACATGAGGGGGGGAGCTTAGATGCGGCGATCAGAGCGGCTGATTGGACTCACGAAGCACTTGCTGGATCGGCCGAATCAGGCTGTCTCTCTATCGGAAATACAAGGATTGCTTGAAGCGGCAAAGTCGTCATTGAGCGAAGATGTGGGCTTTATTCGGCAGGCCCTCGAAAACCTGCAGCAAGGCACCGTTCAAACGATATCCGGTGCCGCCGGCGGGGTTCGCTATGTGCCGCGCCTGTCCGATGCGGACAGAGATGCATTCTCCGCTGAAATGGTGGAACGCCTCTCAGACCCGTCACGCATGCTGGCAGGCGGCTTTGTCTATATGTCAGATATCCTTGGCGATCCGCTCGTCATCGACTCTGTCGGCCGCCTGTTTGCGGAAGCCTTCGTAACGAGTGGCGTGGACGTGGTCGTGACGGTCGAGACAAAGGGAATTCCCCTCGCGGTTGCAACCGCACATTACCTGCATTGTCCCATCGCAATCGTGCGCCGCGAACATCGAGTGACGGACGGGTCGGTGGTGAGCGTGCATTACGTCAGCGGATCGAACCGGCGAATCCAGAGTATGTCCATTTCAAAACGAGCCATGCCGGACTTCGCGAGGGCCCTTGTAGTCGATGATTTTATGAAGGCTGGAGCGACGTGCAAAGCTGTGGTCGGATTGCTCGCTGAGTTTCAGGCAACAGTGGTGGGAACTGCAGTGTTTGCGGCCACAGCTGAGCCACTGCAGAAGCTGGTGGA
This sequence comes from Alicyclobacillus curvatus, assembly GCA_017298655.1. GTDB lineage: Bacteria > Bacillota > Bacilli > Alicyclobacillales > Alicyclobacillaceae > Alicyclobacillus_B > Alicyclobacillus_B curvatus. The sequence continues at coordinate 3,573,693 of CP071184.1, read as the reverse complement.
TGATTACAAGGCCCTGTTTGAAGTGTCGGGTCTTGAAGAAGGCAGAGTGCCTCTGGTCCGCCCGACCGTATTCTGACCGGCTGGCTATGCCTCCGGCGAAGCTAGCCGAGCCGCGACGCGCAACTGGCTGTTGCGAGCAAGTGCTGCGTGAATGTGCATGCAATGCAAGTGCTGGCTGAACGCGCGTGAATGTACGTCAATGTAACCGAGCCAAAGAGTGCAAGGGATAAAGCTGAAATTGAGAATGGAGTGTGACGACATGATTGAATCTATCGCGACCAACAAGGCACCTGCTGCCATCGGACCGTACGCCCAAGCTGTGACGGCAGGACAGTTTGTGTACACCTCTGGGCAGATTCCGCTGCGTCCCGACGGATCATTTGTGGACGGTTCCATTGAGGACCAAGTCGCCCAGGTCCTGACGAACCTCGATGCAGTGCTTGAAGCGGCGGGATGCCAGCGAAGTGACGTGGTGAAGGCCACCATCTTTATGACGAACCTTGCTGATTTCGACAAAGTCAACCAGGCCTACGGCAGATTCTTCGGCGATCATCGCCCAGCACGCTCCACCGTCCAAGTCGCCGGCCTACCTAAGGGCGCTCAGGTTGAAATTGAGCTTGTTGCCCTAAGGCAGTAGGCAACCGTCGGGGTTGACCCCTAGATATACTCGTGTGTCTTACGGTGTAAACCCCATAGGGTATGCATCAAATGGTAAGGCTCATTATGTGCGCTACGCGGGTACCCTCTAGGGTATGTGTTAAAAATAGCGCTACCTTGGGTATCCTTATTCGTCAACCCTAGGGGGTATCGTAGACATACTTCTGTACGTTACGGCCGATCCGGTACCCCCTCAAGAAACCTCACAGCGATACTTCTGTACCTTAGTGTGAAGGGTATACCCCCCCAATTTCTGCAGCTAGCGATAGTTTTGTATTCTACGCTGCTTGTGGTACCTGGCGTCTAGTACCTGTGACGCAGCGCCATCCTGACTCCCTCTCCTTCAGCCCGCAGCATCCCCTATGGGCGACACCCGGCACAAGTCGGCAAATCGAGCCCTTTTCGACGTGACTGACGGTTTATTCGGAAAATTTAGCAAAAATTACACACATCGTCCTCGACATCCGTAGACAAATTCAAAAAATTGCAACGATGATGCAGGAGATTTATCGGACACGTGGAATAGGAAAGAAGTATATCAACGGTGGAACTGCTCAAAGGGTGGTGAATGCGATGCAAATTACGGATGTGAGACTTCGTCGTGTGAATAGCGAAGGTCGAATGAAGGCGATTGCATCAATCACGATTGACAGCGAGTTTGTGGTGCATGATATTCGTGTCATCGATGGGAATAACGGAATGTTTGTTGCAATGCCAAGCAAAAAAACACCGGATGGTGAGTTCCGCGATATTGCTCACCCGATTTCGTCTGCGACACGGCAAAAAATACAAGATGCCGTACTAGACGAGTACTATCGCGCTGACGTCGAAGAACCAAGTGCCTAATTGTCTGGCGGTTTAATCTTGATGAGGCGTCCATCATCAACGGAGTCATCATTTTTTGTTCAGTTTGGTAGGCTCGGACTCAGTCCGAGCCTTCTTCTATATTGTCTGTCTTCACTGGAACTATTTTCTCCGTCTAGGGGGATTCATCCAATCACTTTCTTGTCTGGGCCATTTCATTGCAAAGGCCTGCGTCCTTCGTTACACTGAGGAGGAGTGTCTAGGTGGAGGCGATGTTGTGGGTAGAAGCGCCATCGTATTGGCTGCGGGACTTGGGACACGAATGAAGTCGAAACGTCACAAGGTGCTGCATGAAGTGTGTGGCAAACCTATGATCTTGCATATTCTCGATGAACTAGATCAATTAGAATTAGATCAAGTCATCGTTGTCGTTGGACAGCAGCGTGAGGCAGTGCAAGCTCTCGTTGGACATCGGGCGGAAATTGCATACCAATCGGAACAGCTCGGGACGGGACATGCTGTGCAGGCTGCAGTTCCACTGTTGCGTCAGGACGTCGAAACGACGATTGTTCTGTATGGAGACGCACCTCTGATTCGCGCACAAACAATTTCTGCTTTGTTGACCGAGCGCGAACAGACGCACAGTGCAGCTTGTGTACTCACCGCCAAGGTTGTCAATCCTCATGGGCTCGGACGAGTCATTCTCGACAATCAAGACCATGTCGAGAGGGTTGTGGAGGAAAAGGACGCCTCCGCAGCTGAGAAGCAAATTAATCTGATTAACACAGGCATCTACGCATTCGACACCATGCACCTCGTTCGCGCGCTGGCGCGGCTGCAACCGGACAACGCACAGGGCGAGTATTACCTTACAGACACTTTGTCGATTTTGCGCGACGAATGTCAAAACGTAGTGTCTTTGCAGGTCGAGGACGCGGACGAAATTGCCAGCGTGAACGATCTCGTTCAGTTGGCTGAGGTTGAGCGCCTGATGCGCCGCCAAATTTGCCACAGTCTGATGCGCGAGGGCGTAACCATTGTCAATCCGGACCATACCTATATTGGACCAAACGTGAAAATCGGCCGCGATACGGTCGTATATCCAGGCGTCATCCTTGAAGGGAACACCGTCATTGGAGAAGACTGTGTCATCGGATCGAACACGCGCTTAGTCGACGTGGTTGTTCACGACCGGGTGAGGGTTGAACAGTCTGTGGTGTATGAGAGCGAGATCGAGGAATCGGCATCTGTAGGACCGTTCGCTTACATTCGTCCGCAATCACACATTGGAGCCCGTGTGAAAATTGGCGACTTTGTCGAGATTAAGAAAAGCCAAATCGGTGAAGATACAAAGATCAGTCATCTCGCTTACGTTGGTGATGCAATTGTAGGTAAACGTGTCAATATCGGATGCGGCGTGATTACCGTAAATTACGACGGTAAAGACAAGCATCAGACCTTAATTGGCGATGACAGTTTTGTCGGATCGAACGTCAACTTGATTGCTCCGTTGTCCATCGGCGATGGTGCGTATTTGTGCGCAGGTTCCACAATCACCGATGAAATCCCGACCGATGGCTTTGCGATTGCAAGGACTAGGCAGGTCACCAAGGCTGACTATGTGAAGTCGTGGCGCAAGAGTCGGATTGATAAAGATTCCAAGGACGAGGAGGCGTAGGGATTGTCCATCGACGGCGAGTTGAAAATCTTTACGGGAAACGCCAACCCGCAGTTAGCGCAGGAGATTGCGGACCACATTGGTGTCGAGCTTGGGGAATGCTCCGTCGTGCGCTTTAAGGACGGCGAAGTCCGCATCAATCTCGCTGAGAGTGTGCGCGGCTGCAATGTGTTTGTTGTCCAATCAACATCCGCACCAGTCAATGAGAACCTGATGGAACTCCTTATCATGCTAGACGCGTTAAAGCGGGCATCTGCACGCACCATCAATGTACTCATTCCTTATTATGGATACGCACGGCAAGACCGTAAAGCCAGGGCCAGAGACCCCATCACTGCCAAGCTGGTGGCAAATCTCTTGCAGACTGCGGGTGCAAACCGGGTCATCTGTATGGACTTGCACGCCGGGCAGATTCAGGGGTTCTTCGATATCCCGCTAGACCACCTGGTCGGCATGCCCATCCTCGCCAACTACTTTTTGACGAAAAACATCGACAACCCGGTGGTTGTGTCACCTGACATGGGTGGTGTCACGCGCGCTCGTGCGCTTGCAGAACGTCTCGGTGCGCCGCTCGCAATTATTGATAAGCGCAGACCAGACGCCAATGTGGCAGAGGTCATGAATATCATCGGAGACATTCAGGGTAAGACCGCCATTTTGATTGACGACATGATTGATACCGCCGGAACGATTACGCTTGGCGCTCAGGCTCTGATGGACCGGGGCGCGAAGGAAGTTTACGCTTGCTGCATCCATCCCGTACTGTCTGGTGATGGCGTGGACAAGCTCAAGCACTCGCCCATCAAGGAAGTAATTGTGACCAACACCATTGCGCTGCCGCCAGAAAAACGGATCGACAAGATCTCGGTGTTGTCTGTCGCAGAATTGATGGCAGAAGCCGTCATGCGTGTGCATACGCACCGCTCCATCAGCCAGTTGTTTGACTAACGACAATCGACACATACGTGGGCCGGCAGAGAACTCTGTTTGGCCCTGTTGCTGTGAGTGGGGGTGGGCCTGTTGAAAGTCGTTGTCGGTCTGGGAAACCCAGGACTGAAGTACCATAAAACGAGGCATAATGTCGGTTTCGACGTTGTGGATGAACTGGCCCGTCGATATCGTGTCTCTCTCAACAAGCACCAGTGGCAGGCTGTGGCAGGAGAAATTCGGGTTGGACAGGAAAAAGTCATCCTCGTCAAACCGCAAACGTTCATGAACAACAGCGGACTTGCCGTACGAGAGGTCGTCCAGTTTTTCCGCGAGTTAAGTCCCGTGACCGACTTGATTGTCATCTACGATGATATGGATTTTCCAGTGGGTGAGTATCGACTGCGCGAGCGTGGCAGTTCCGGTGGACACAACGGAATGAAGTCCATCATTGCGGCGGTTGGGACATCTGAGTTTCCGCGCGTACGCCTCGGTATTGGGCGCCCAGCGCCCGAGTGGACCGTCATTGACCATGTGCTCGGAACCTTTTCGCGGGCAGACCGCAAGTTGATTGACCAGGTTGTCGATAAGGCCGCAGACGCCATCGTTTTTGCCCTAGAGCATAACTTTTCTCTGGCTATGAACCGCTTTAACGGCACTGCAAGTGGACCCGCGAATGGGGATGAAGCACAGAACGTGTAGATTCCAAAGAAAAGCTGTGTTCCAGTGTAAGGAAGCGTATGGAACAAGGACCCACCCCCCATACTAGTGGGAGAACCAGTGCAATGTAGTCATGCTCTGGTCAGGGAGGCGGGCGTTGTGCGCGTAGAATACTGGTGCAAGCACTGCAAACATTTCGTGGGGTCCGTCGACAAACCTGGGTGGACGGAACGGGACGTCGAACTTCACTGCGGCCTTTCGCAGTTGACCCGAGTGGAGAGAAACGAATCAGTAGCATATAATAGAGAACACGGCGTCATGGCTGTGCAGACAGTCTGTGATTACTGCCAGCAGGCGCTCGAGTCTCACCCTGAGTTGTTAGTCGAAGGAAAACTGTTACAGTAACTGACAAAGTGTGTGTCATAGACGTGACCGGAGCCGGGATGTGCGGCAACGGAACCGCCCTCATGTTCAGGGCGGTTTTTGCGCGTCATTCTGTCGCCGGTTCTGTCACCATTTTCTGAAATATGCAATCGCCTGTTCGAATCTGGTTGTAGGACCTGTTCAGGCCTGGTTGTAGGAGGGGTATCGTGTTCGAGTTTGTGCAATGGGTCATGTCCGATGGAGAGTTGCGGCGGGCGATGACCTCCCTGCGCAGCGGGGGACACAGCGGGTTAGTCACAGGTCTCAGCGGCAGCGCGAGGCATCTTTACTACGCCGCCGCACACATGATGCGTAAGTCGCAGAATCCAGGCGGTGTCACACTAGTGGTGACGCATTCCGCGAGTGAAGCCCAGCAAGTAGCAGAGGACTTGCAAGAATTTCTCCCGGACGAAAAAATCCTGCTTTACCCGGAACGTGAGTTGGCCATCGCGGACGTGATGGCCTATAGCCGCGATGTCACGTCCGAGCGGCTGCAGGTTCTGGAATACCTGTCTCGTCCCCATCAAGGCGGCGTTGTCGTCGCCACCATCAACTCGGCTGTGCAACCGGTGATGAAACGGCAATTATTCAAAGGACTCATTCGGGCGTATGCCCTTGGAGATGAAGTGTCGCTCGAGAAAGAAATTGAATGGATGGTCAAGGCCGGATATGAACGGGTCGACCTCGTCGAGAACTGGGGACAGTTTTCTGTCCGCGGTGGCATTCTCGACGTCTATCCGCTTACGTCCGCGCACCCGATTCGAATTGAATTGTTTGACACCGAAGTGGATTCCATTCGTGCGTTTGACGCTGCGACACAGCGGTCACTCGATAAGCGAAAGACAGCACAAATCGGTCCTGCCTTTGATTTTCTGATTCCGGCCGCAAGGATGGAAGCTGTTGCAGAGCACTTGGCCGAGCATCTCGAAACCCGTGTTCGTACGGTGACTGACTTAGAGGTTAGAGATAGATTGCAAAGCGTAGTTGGTTCAGATATCCGAAAATTCTCATCAGGAATGCCGTTTTTCGGTCAGTTGCGCTACACCGATTTATTGAAGGATCACGTGGACACCGTGATGGACTATATATCGGACAACGGTCTGTTGATTTTGGACGAACCTACAAGGCTCCTGGAACGGCAGCGCGGTATCGAAAAAGAAGTCCGCGAATGGATTTCGACTGCCTTGTTGCGTGGAGAACTGATTGCAGGCGCTTTGTCAGAACCGGCGTTTCAAATCCTCTGGGACCACAAAGGCTACGCAGCCATCGAGTTTACTGTATTCGCCCGTGCAGCAGGCGCAGGCCGCTACGCCTTTGTCGTGAATGTAACAGCCAAGTCGATGCAGCAATTTCACGGCCAGATGAATGTACTTAAGACAGAAATGCAACGGTGGGCGCACAGCCAGACACGGGTCATTTTGCTGGCGGCGACAGAAGAGCGACAAGACCGGTTAGAACGAGTACTTGCCGATTATCGTATGGAGTCGACACGAGGCCAGGTTCCTGAGCAAGGGGGCATGCCTGTTTTGCGCGTCGGTACACTCAGTTCCGGCTTTGAGTTGCCGATGGCAAGGCTCGCAGTCATTCTCGATACAGAAATCTTCTCCTCGCAGAAAAAGGGCCGGCGAGTTCGGGCCGAGATGTCTGACGCAGAAAGAATCCGCAGTTACCAAGAACTGAACACCGGTGATTACGTTGTTCATGTGAACCATGGCATCGGTAAATACCTCGGCATTCGCACTCTCGAAGTAGATGGCCGCCATAAAGACTACCTTCATCTCCAATACGCGGGGGCGGATAGTCTCTACGTTCCCGTCGAGCAGATCGATCAGGTGCAGCGATACATCGGGTCGGACGACAAGGAACCTAAGGTCTATCACCTCGGGGGCAACGATTGGAACAGGGTGAAACAGAAGGTCTCCAAGTCGGTTAGAGATATTGCAGAGGACCTCGTGAAATTGTACGCGGCGCGGCAATCGACACCTGGGTTCGCGTACGCAGAAGATACACCTTGGCAGAAGGACTTTGAGGCGATGTTCCCGTACGAAGAGACCCCTGACCAGGTTCGCGCTATTGACGAAATCAAGAAAGACATGGAACAATCCAGACCCATGGATAGACTGTTGTGCGGCGACGTCGGCTACGGGAAAACCGAGGTCGCACTGCGGGGCGCCTTCAAGGTCGTGATGGACGGAAAACAAGTCGCCGTGCTGGTGCCGACAACGATTCTGGCGCACCAACACTATGAAACCTTTAAAGAGCGTTTTGCGGGCTTCCCCGTCACCGTAGAGGTGTTAAGTCGGTTCAAGGGTCGGAAGGAATCTACCGCGATTGTGAAAGGCCTCAAAGACGGCAGTGTAGACGTCGTGATTGGGACGCATCGCCTGCTCAATAAGACCATCCAATTTAAAGACCTCGGACTGCTCATTGTCGACGAAGAGCAGCGGTTTGGCGTTACCCACAAGGAACGCATCAAACAAATACGCACCAATGTAGACTGCCTGACATTGACTGCGACGCCGATTCCCCGCACACTGCACATGTCGCTTCTTGGTGTCCGGGATTTGTCTGTCATCGAGACGCCGCCAGAGAATCGTTTTCCGGTACAGACGTACGTTGTCGAACACAACGACGGTCTAATGCGCGAGGCGCTCGAGCGCGAACTCAACCGCGGCGGACAGGTCTATTACCTCTACAACCAGGTGCAGAGTATCCGTTCAATGGCAGATAGACTGGCGAAACTCGTTCCTGATGCACGGATTGCAGTCGCACACGGTCAGATGCCGGAGGAGGAACTCGAGCGCGTCATGCTCGATTTTCTCGAAGGAGAGATAGACGTTCTCGTCACGACCACCATCATCGAGACGGGACTTGACATTCCGAACGTGAACACACTGCTCGTGCATGATGCTGACAGGCTCGGACTCGCTCAGCTGTATCAACTGCGAGGACGTGTCGGCCGCTCCAATCGAATTGCCTATGCCTATTTCACATACCAACGCGACAAGGTTCTGACCGAAGTGGCAGAGAAGCGTCTGCAGGCGATTAAGGAGTTTACGGAACTGGGCAGCGGTTTCAAAATTGCCATGCGCGATCTCGCTATCCGCGGTGCCGGTAACCTGCTCGGCGCTGAACAGCACGGTTTCATCCATTCAGTTGGCTTTGACCTGTATAACGACATGTTGGCTGATGCGGTCAAGGAGATACGGGGTGAGCAGGAGAAAGCGGCACCTGAGCCCAGTATCGACCTGGCCCTGGAAGCATATCTGCCGGACGACTTTATTTCCAATCCGGCACAGAAAATCGCGATGTACAAGAAACTCAAGTTTGTGCGCAGCCCGGAGGCTGCGGCAGATGTGGAAGAGGAGCTTGAAGACCGCTACGGAGAGATGCCTGAACCTGTGTTGAACTTGCTTGATGTAACGCGTATGAAGAGCTATGCCATGCGCTACGGCATCGAAAGTATCGCCAATCACGGCGCAGAAACCGTAGTCCGCGTAAGGGCTTCAATGACGTCAAATTTAAACCACGGCGTGCTCTTTGGCATTGTGCTGCAACACAAGGGAGAATACAGAAAGCGCACGGACGGCACCGTGCAAATTACTTTCCGTACAAAAGGACTTTCCGACCGTGAACTCTGTCGCATGTTGGTTCGCTTCCTGGAGGCCTTTGGCGACGCACTAAACACAAAACAAGGAGTTGAACAGCTTGCGAAGTAAGATGATTCAAGTAACAGCCGTGCTTGCTCTCGGCTCGGCCCTCGTTGCCGGGTGTGGCGTATCCAACCAGGCGGCGTCAGGTGCCACAAATAATGCGACAACGGGTGCAGCCGGAAACACTGCTTCAACTGCCGCGACGACAAATTCAGCCCAGACGGCGACCATTCCGCCCCTACCAAAGTACAGCGGTCCGATTGTTGCGACCTACGCTGGCGGTCAGCTCACGAAACAGGAGTTTGACCACGAGTACAACGTGCAGGTAGTGCTGCCTGGAATTAGTGCACAGGAGTCGAAGAAGGCGTTTTTAAGCTATTACATCACTTGGTACAAGTACATCTACCACAAGGCTGCTGCGGAGCCTGGATTTAAGGTGGACGCTGCGTCTGCGAATCAGGCAGCAGCTCAACAGTTGCAACAACTGGTCGCGCAGCAGTACCAGTCTCAGGCAGCCCTGGACACGAAGATGAAATCTCTCGGGGTAACCAGCGCTGACATGGTTCTGTTAGCAGCGAAGGGACAAGCCTTGCAGAATTATGTAAGCAACCAGATGAAGAGCGTCGTTGTGACTGATGCGGCAGCACAGAAGTACTACAACCAAAACAAAGCTGGCATGGTGCAGGTGACCGTTGACCAAATTTTGGTTTCCGACTTAAAAACCGCTCAGGAAGTCGAGACGAAATGGAAATCCGGAGCGAATTTCCAGCAACTTGTCTCCCAGTATTCCAAAGACCCTGGGGCTGCACAGAATCACGGCACCTATGCGAACGACCTCGCCATACAATTCGTTGCGCCGTTTGCCAAGGCATGTGAAACGCTCCCGATTGGCACAATCAGCAATCCGATTCAGACCCAGTATGGGTATCATGTCATTCGCGTGGACAAGCGTCAGCCTCAGACTTTTGCGCAGGTAAAGAGTGTTATCGAGCAGCAGCTGTTGTTGCCGCAACTGCAGAACCAAAAAGAACAAGACATCTACAACGCGGCACAAAGTGCCGCACACATCAAGCAGACGGTTGCGGACGCGGGCCTCTAGTTTCAGAAACTGATGTGTAACGTCAGGCGCCAGGTGTTCGTCCCTGGCGCCATTTTGAGTCACGGTGGATCAATCTGGACATTCCGTCATTTGCCTAACCCGGTTCCTAAGTATAGGAAACACAGGGGTGTCGCATAATAACCGCACGTCGAGGCCAATGAGTACTCATGACAGGAGTTTTGTGACGGTGTGTGTTTGAAGCACAAAAAAATAGAGGGGTGAATGCGGCACACAAAGCACATTAATACGGACAAGAGGTGGACAAGGATTGAAAGCTACAGGCATCGTACGGAGGATTGATGATCTCGGTCGTGTTGTCATTCCGAAAGAAATTCGACGAACGCTGCGCATACGTGAAGGAGACCCTCTCGAAATCTTTGTCGATCGCGATGGAGAAGTCATTCTGAAAAAGTATTCACCGATTGGCGAACTGGGTGACTTCGCGAAGGAGTACGCTGAATCCTTGGCTGACGCTACGGGGCATATTGCAATCATTACGGACAGAGACGTCATGATAGCAGTTGCGGGCGCATCCAAGAAGGAGTTTTTGGAGAAACCTATCAGCGATGACATTGAGCAGGCAATGGAGGAGCGCAAAACTGTGGTGAACGCCACCCATGGTGAATATGCGGTCGTACGAGACCGCTCCGAAACATTCAGCTCCCGTGTCATTGCGCCGATTATCGCAGCGGGTGATCCCATCGGATCGGTCATCCTGCTTTCCAGGGAAGACAACATCAAGATGGGTGAACTGGAGACAAAATTGTGTGAGACTGCAGCAGGATTCCTGGCAAAACAGATGGAGCAGTAAGCTGCAGACGTGTGATATTGCACATATGACTTTGCACGAACCGACCTGCCAAAACCTGGGGGTCGGTTTCTGTGTCGTTGTTTGGACATACTCTGCTCCCTTGTCCATAGGTATGTAAGAGGGGTGTAACGTCCCTTTGCGGCAGGTGGATGTATTCCAGTTGTCGAACCTATGGGCGAGAAGTGGAGGGACTGGGGAATTGAGTACAGGGCAAGGGTTTGTCCGTGGTGCAATGTTACTGGCTGGAGCGGCAATACTGACCAAACTGCTTGGCTCGGTGTACACAATCGTACTTCAAAATATTATCGGCGACCACGGGATGGGCTTGTTTCAAATGGCCTACCCGATTTATGCAACGCTGCTTGCCATGGCGACTGCAGGATTCCCCGTTGCCATTTCGAAACTTGTCTCGGAGCGATTGGCCCTTTATGACCATCAAGGGGTCTCCCAAGTCTTTCAAGTCGCAATGTTGCTTTTATCGGCACTCGGGATTGGAACCTTCGTCGTCCTATTTTTCGGCGCGCATTTCTGGGCGGAAATCGCCGGCGATCCCGAGGCGACATGGGCTATTCGAGCCATCTCTCCGGCACTTCTAATCGTCCCGATTCTGAGTGCGATTCGCGGATATTTTCAAGGTTATCAGTGGATGGAACCGACGGCATCCTCGCAAATTGTGGAGCAGTTTGTCCGCGTTGCAACGATACTTGGTCTGGCTGTATGGCTTATCAACCAGGGTTACGGTCAGGGAATCGCTGCCGCCGGTGCAGCGTTTGGAGCTGTGACAGGGGCGTTTGCAGGGTTTTTGCTGCTCCTCGTGTACTGGAAGAAACGTCATCCGGAGCGTACTGTGGGGGACGGTGCTGTTACAAAGATGTCGTCTGGGGCACTTGTGCGGCGTCTTATCTATTATGCGTTTCCGATTTCCCTTGGGGCCCTGGTTGTACCTCTGATGAACAATATCGACGTGGTGACGGTCGTGAACCTTCTCAAGCATGCGGGGGACGGGCAAGGCGCTGCGACAACGGAGTTTGGACTGTTAAGCGGACGGGCATTCAAGCTGATGATGCTCCCGACCACACTTGCTGCAGGGATTGGCATCGCCGTGATGCCTGCCGTGTCCGAGGCGTTCACACTTGGTTACAGGCGGTTGATGAACGAGCGAATTGACATGGCCATCCGTCTCACCGTGATGCTGGCGCTTCCTGCAGCCGCCGGGCTCGCACTCTTGGCAGCACCCGTGGATGTCGCGCTGTTCAAGGATACTGCAGGCTATGTGACGATACAGGTGATGGCCTACGCGACCGTTTTTGCCAGCCTTCAAACCACGCTGGCCGCTGTTCTACAGGGTTCGGGAAGGGTTTATCTGCCAGTTTACAACCTACTCATTGCTTGTGTCGTCAAGGCTCTCCTGAACGTTGTTCTGGTGCCGCTGTATGGCATTCAGGGTGCAGCAGTTGCAACCGTCATCAGCTATGCGGTTGCGGCAATCTTGAACCTGTACGGCATGAACCGCTACTTAGGGACAAAAACCTTATGGCTGCGTTGGTTTGGTAAACCACTGTTCGCGACATTCATCATGTCTGGTTTCGTGTATGCGGCTTTACGTCAATGGGAGCGGTGGCGGCCGTTTGTTTCGCATCGGTTGGAAGCTGCCTTGGCTTGTATCCTTCTCGTAACGATTGGTATCATCATCTACGGGGCGGCGCTCCTTGCGAGTGCGTCCATCGCCGAACGGGAACTTCGTCAAGTACCACGGGTTGGTAACACGCTCGCGAACTTGTGTATCGCCCTTGGAATCGTCCGGCGAGGACAGTAACTCTTCGCTTTCGGCGGTGCCACAGAAACGTGGATGTGCTCAAAAATCTGTCCGATACACATACATAGAATGGGAGCGTGCTGTTGTTGTCTGTGATTCACGTTGTTGGTCTCGGCCCAGGAGATATGTCGTCACTGCCACTCGGGACCTTGCAGCAGCTGCAATCCGGGAAGCCACTATTTTTTCGCACATTTGTGCACCCTGTCGCTGGGCAACTGCTGCAGGAAGGTCTGCAAGCAGAGTCGTTTGATGACCTCTATGAAACGGGTGACAGTTTCGAAACCATCTATCAGCAAATGGCTGAAAACCTGTTTCGTGCCGCCACACAACATGGGGAAATCGTCTACGCAGTACCCGGGCATCCGTTGATGGCGGAACAGTCTGTTCAAAATCTCCTGAACGCGTCTACTCGGCGTAGCGTCGAAGTTGCCATTCTGTCAGGGCAGAGTTTTGTCGATGCTGTTTGTGTACTGCTGAGCGTCGATCCCATTGATGGACTGAGTATCCTCGATGGCACGGCGCTGGACAGTCAGCGGTTAAACCCAACGCTGCACACCTTGATTGTGCAAGTGTTTGACCGCAAAGTGGCATCCGAGGTCAAACTGACCTTGATGGAAGTTTTCCCTGACGACTACCTGGTGACAGTTGTTCGTGCTGCCGGCGTTCGAGGTGAGGAGCGCCGGGAGACCGTGCCGCTCCATGAACTCGACCGCGTTTTGTGGATTGACCACTTGACGACGGTCTATATTCCGCCAAGCTCAAAACCGGAAATCTTGAAGCGGGATCCTTGGCAAGTTGTCAACCTTGTCCGGCGCCTCAGGGAACCAGGGGGATGTCCCTGGGACCGTAAGCAGACGCACAAGAGCTTGCGCCCATATGTGCTTGAAGAGGCTTACGAGGTCGCAGAGGCCATTGACAATGAAGATGATTTCGCACTCACGGATGAGCTCGGGGATTTATTTCTGCAAGTGCTTCTTCACGCTCAGATTGGCGCTGAGGAAGGTAGTTTTGACGTTCGCGATGTGTTCGGGGCGCTTGCAGACAAACTGATTCGACGGCATCCGCACGTGTTTGGCGAAGAGGCAGCAAGGTCTCTTGAAGAGGCCGAGCAGTTCTGGCAAGCCGCTAAGTCAAGTGAAGTCGTCCCGCCGACAGCGACGCCTTCTCCCGAATTGGACATGCAGGCCGAAAGTACTCTGTTCTCAAAAGTAAAATGGTCACAACCACCGATAGCCACCAGTCTCGCTTTGCAGAAGGCTGCCGCTGACATCGGATTTGACTGGCCAGACATCGACGGCGTTTTCGCCAAAATCCGTGAAGAGACGGATGAAGTTGCAGAGTCTCTGAAACGACGTGAAGCCGAGCCGGGGGGCGTCACGGATGAGTTTGGTGACCTTGTTTTTACAGTGGTGAATCTGGCTCGCTGGTTGCAGGTTGATGTCGATACGACGCTAAATTTGGCGAATCGTAAGTTCTTGCGTCGAATATTGACAGTAGAGAAAATTTTGCAAAAAAGTGGGCAAGACTTTGGTATGATAACTCCACAGCAGCTCGATTTCTACTGGAATCAGAGTAAAGCGCAGGAAAAAACGTTGCCTATCGAGGATTGATTAGCAGGAATTCATCCGGAAAGCACGAATATGATTGTCGAAATACGCCACGAAAGGGGCCTTGGATAATGAACAAAATGGATTTGATCAACAAGGTGGCTGAACAAGCCGGCTTAAAGAAAAAGGACGCAGAGGCAGCTGTAAACACCGTTTTTGGTGCCATTGAGGAAGCCTTGGCTGCAGGCGAAAAGGTCCAGGTCATCGGCTTTGGTACCTTCGAAACCCGCAAACGTGCTGCTCGTTCCGGCCGTAACCCGCAGACGGGGGAGACAATTTCTATCCCTGAGTCTACGGTGCCTGCTTTCAAGCCAGGCAACCGCCTGAAGGACCTGACCAAGTAATTGCGCCTTGACAAGTTTTTAAAGGCCTCACGCTTAATCAAGCGACGTACGGTGGCCAAAGAAGTCGCGGATGCTGGTCGCATCTCGGTAAATGGACGGGTTGCTAAAGCGGGAACTGAAGTAGCTGTGGGAGATACCATCACGATTCGCTATGCGGGTCGAACGGTCGAAGTGAGAACGCTTGTGCTCACAGAAAACCCCAGAAAAGAAGCTGCAGAAGAGATGTATGAGCTCATTTCGGACAGCGGACGCCAGGGCACTGCCCCGACCGATGATTTTGAGTGAGTTTTGAATCTTTCAGTGAGACGTGAACCCGAATTTTCCGGAAACATACTTAGCGCATCTGCATAGAATTGTCGAGCTGCACAAAGGGGTGACGTAAAATCGTCACCCCTTTGGTCTATTTTCAGGGGGGTATTGCATAGACTGAATCAGACATTTCGGACATGTTGGAGGGCTGCACCATGACACCATCGGAGGGTCACGATGTTTCAATCCGTGGACGCAAGAAAATTGAGGTCACCGGTGTATCGAGCGTCGAGAGCTTCGATGTCAATCAATTCTCATTAATGACATCCGGAGGACCACTAGCCATACGTGGCACGAATCTGCACATGAAGCATCTCGACCTTGAAGAGGGTATTGTCATCATTGAGGGAACATTATCAAGTATGGACTACACTGCAGACGGTAAGAGTAAGAAGCAGTCTCTTGCCAAGCGGTTGTTCCGGTAGGCAGTGCGATGGCACAACAGTGGCTGTACATTGTGGCTCTGGCTCTCGTAGGTGCGATAATGGGAACGGTCTTTGACGTCTATAACACGGTGACTGGTGCCGCAAAATGGTTTCGTTGGCTAAGACCTTTGCTTGATGTGGTTTTTTGGGTCGTGTCCGCCTTTGCCGTATACTACGTGACGCTGCAGATGGACAGCGGGAGACTTCGTATATACACGTTTATACTGCTTGCGATTGGCTATGGACTGTACAGGCTGTTGCTTCATGCAAGCGTTGTATCGAGTGCCTTTCGCATTGTTCGCTTTACAGAAAGGATTCTCAGGGGCGTAGCGCGGGTTCTCGAAGTGCTCATTTGGCGTCCAATTCGAATGATGCTTCGTATCGTGACACGCGCCTTGCACGGACTGTATCGCTTGGGGTGCAAAATCGAATCGCTTTTGTTTTTCGTGTTACGCGGGTTCGCAGGGCGCGTGCTGTGGCCGTGGCTCACTAGAATTCCTCGGATGGAGAGAAGTTTTCTGTTCTTGGGCCAAGTCTGGGAGGAATTCTGGGACCGTACGTCGAACTATGTGCGGGCGAGATTTATTCGGTCGTAAAGTACATCACCGCAGCACAAGCGGGCTTGGTAGGATGCAGTATGCCAGCTGCATGCAAGCTGTATGCCCTGTTGCGCA
Organism: Alicyclobacillus curvatus; assembly: GCA_017298655.1. Taxonomy (GTDB): domain Bacteria; phylum Bacillota; class Bacilli; order Alicyclobacillales; family Alicyclobacillaceae; genus Alicyclobacillus_B; species Alicyclobacillus_B curvatus. Next base: position 3,557,806 of record CP071184.1, on the reverse strand, counting down.
GGCGCAAAAGGAGTTGGAAAGATGCGCCGTAACCCGACGTTTCGACTACGCTACGTACTGTTAGCAGCTGTATTTGTTTGGGCTGGCTATCACTATTTCACGAAACAACTGCCCGAGTATCATGCTCTCAAGGGACAAGAAACCGCTCTTACGAAACAATTGCAGACCCTGCAAGGGCAGCATCAAGCGCTTCAAAAACAGGAAGTTCAACTGCAGGACCCGGCTTACATCATGCAGTACGCCGCACAGCATTATAATCTAGTTGTCCCAGGACAGGTCTCGTTTGATATTAGTCATTAAGTGGCTTTCATAGTCTTAAGTGACCCCGCTAGTCCTTTACTAAGGGCTTTGGTTTCAGAATTTGGGCGAACTTCCAGCTTGATTGAAGAGACCCGATTGCTTAATATTGGACTGAGGCATTTTTGTTAAACTCTAAGGAGGACGTTCTTCTGTATGTCAATTGAAGTTGGCAGCAAGTTATCGGGTAAAGTGACGGGTATCACCCATTTTGGGGCATTTGTATTGCTGCCCGGAGGTGTGACAGGACTTGTTCACATCTCAGAGATATCTCACAGTTATGTGAAAGATATCCACGAGTTTCTGAAGGTTAATGACGAGGTGACAGTGAAGGTCATTAACGTTGATAAAGACGGTAAAATTGGGTTGTCTATTCGTCAAACCGTCGAGAACCCAAATCCGCCGGCGTCTCGTCCACGCAATCAGCATGCTCATCCGCACCAGCGTCAGACCTTTGAAGATAAATTATCTCGGTTTATGAAAGACAGTGAGGACCGTCTGCAGGCTCTGCGCCGAAGTGAATCGAAGCGCGGCGGCCGTGGTGGTCGACGGGGCTAAATCGGGGTTTTGCACGGGGACGCAACAGGGGGCGTTCCCGTTTTCGATTTGAGGAGGATAACAGTGGTGCAAGACACGTACTACTTGGAGTACAACACTTCGAATGATGAGCGAGTGTTTCTGAGATTTGACAATGAGAACGACCGGGACGGCTGTCACATCTCTCTGGATATGTACAAAGTTCAGCTCGGACCCGTTGACCTGGAAGTACTGGAGCGCATCGCAAACAAGTTTCATGGTGTAATTACACCGCCGGACGATATCAAATCACTTTGACCCTCCTTTCATGTTCGCATATAATGCGAGTTGTACAGGTGGCAGGGCAGCAATACCATGTGTGCCAAATGCTCGATGAATTGAGGTGAGGCTGGTGCAACAATACCTTCATCCATGGCTGGTCGCAATTTTCCTCTTGGTTTTCACAGTGATGTCGATTATTGGTATGATTCGATTATTTCGCGATCGCAACGCCCTGGGAACAGTACTCTTATTACTTTCTACCTTGATTTTTGGCTACAGCACTTGGGTTGCGGCGACCTTGCACACCTGATTTTCCGCACCAGAGCGATGAACAAAGGAGAACCGGTCATCGGTTCTCCTTTGTTCGCACATGGAAACATTGAAACATGGAAGGTTTACGCAGGATACGCACCTGACCAGCTGACGCAGTTGCAAAGTTTACGCAGATAAGCAGAGTAAGTTTACCTAGCTGCAAGGTTTACGCAGATGAAGGGTTTAGGCACATAGAAGGTTTACGCTTTAGCGGCCCGGTACCGAAAGAAAGCCTGGTTCAGCATTTGAATGGCTTTCCTGTCGCGATTCTGGAACGCCTTACGCAGTTGACTCTGTAGCCAGTCCGGCATTCCGCTCACCTCGTTTCGGAAAGACATGATGCTTAATAGGTCTGGTTGTTTCCGCTTTCGAAAGCGAGTGACTTGTTTTTATCTTATGACTGAAATTTACGTTTGCCACAGCGGTCAAGCGTTTTTTGAATCAGAAATCCGTGCTGATTATCTATAGTGATTCCCTAGAAAAGTGAGTGTGAGACTTGTGATTTTGTCCGACGCAAAAATTCGAGAAATGCTGGATGCAGGGACCCTGGCCATTTCGCCATTGTCTGATGAACAAATCCAACCTGCTTCTGTGGACGTCAGAATCGGCAGCCATTTTCTGAAAATCAAGGAACATCAGGTAGGATTCATCTCACTAGATACCGAGACCGAATATGAGTCGTTCGAGAACGACGAGATTATCATTCCTCCACAGTCATTCCTGCTCGCGACGACACTTGAGTATGTAAAGCTTCCAAATCATTTGACCGCATTTGTGGAAGGGCGCAGCTCGATTGGACGCATGGGGTTGTTCATTCAAAATGCAGGATGGGTTGACCCGGGTTTTGAGGGGCAGATTACGCTGGAACTTTATAATGCCAACCGTTTGCCCATCAAGTTGATTCGCGGGTGGAGAATTTGCCAGTTGGTGTTCGCTCAGATGGACCAAGCTGCAGAGCGTCCCTACCAAGGCAAATACCAAGGACAGCGTGACGCGACAGGAAGTCGCATTTATCAGGACAGATCCTGACATCACGATTCATGAAGACGTGGTTTTAAGGAAGATGTTTGGCGTTCGGATTCTTATCCGAGCGCTATTTTTATGATTTCTTCTGGGGTGCGTGGAGACATCTTTCAGCGGTCATTTTGCACCATTCGAGCCGAGGCTCTGTCCGGAACTGACGGAAAACCACCGATGTCCTGCACATCGTGTCGTATCCCAAGGATGGTGTCGGAATATTTCCTGCCAGCACAGACGCTGTTTGACAAACTTATTCAGGACGAGCCCCTATAATTGGCCCTACATAATCAACCGGGGGGACGAGTATGGGAAACCAAGCTGCAGCTTCAGGAACAGTCGTCTCGACAATGTCTAAGGTCCGTAAGGCAAAACTAAGAACGTTTCGTGCAAAGCTTATGATTCTGGCTCGGGAATTAGTACTGGTTGCGGTTGCAGTCTTATTGGGGAAAGCAAACATCGGCCATGAGATTGCGCCGTTCGCGTTTGCCTTCTTTGTCGTCGTAACCGAGGCAGGTGGCAAACGGCAGAAGACGCTGGCCTTTGCGGCCGTCATCGGGGCCTTTTGGCGCGGTGGCATTACCGCAGCGGCGACCACCTTGATTGCGTTTTTGTTATACCGAGGGATTCGGTTGTTGTTTTCGGGTAAACGCCAACTTGACATTCACTTTATCCCCTTTGTCGCGGGCGTCATCGATATTGCGGTGCGATTAGCTGTTATCGGGACGGTCTGGACAAGATACGATATTCTCATGTCGCTGTCGGACGGTGCTCTCGTCATTATCCTCGCACTCGTCTTCATCCAATCACTGCCTCTCCTGATGGGTCATGAGCGCCCACGTACACTCCGACCCGAGGAGTTGATGAGCCTGACTATCCTCGTAGGTTCAGTTATCAGTGGCTTGAATGGCCTTTACGTTCATCAAGTCTCGGTGATGTCCGTCGTCGTAGACTGGGTCATCCTGGTCTTGGCATCAGCAGGAGGCCCGGGGGTTGGGGCCGCGGCAGCCATCACGGTCGGTATACTGTCTGTACTCGCGAGGGGAGAAACACTTGCTGAGGTGGCGGTGCTCGGTTTTGCAGGACTGTTGTCCGGCGTCATGAAGGAAGGCCGCAGGGTTTGGATGGGGTTGGCCTTTCTACTCAGTGTCGTCCTACTGTCAGCAGGTGTGCAGACAAATTGGACAACGGCCTGGCCGGTCTGGGCAGCCGCTCTGGCGGGGGCCGCATTCTTTGTCGCGACACCTCGCTCCCTGCGCACGGAATTGGCGGCATATATGCCTGGGACAGTTGAGCACCAGGTTTCGGAACAAGCCCGTGTACGTCGTATTCGCTCGCTCCTCTCAGAGCGAATGCAGGATCTTGGTCTCGTTTTTAACGAGTTATCGCGAACATATGCTGAAGGAGCGGATAGTCCACTTGTGTCAGCGCAGCAGTTACTGGACCACACCGTCGCGTCGACTGCGACGAGTGTCTGTCAGGGATGTGCAAGGCGCGTCAAGTGTTGGGAGAAGGAAGGATATTCGACCTACCAAGCAGTGACACATACCATTGAGCGGTTCGAGGCATCGCCATCGGGCAATGTGCTCCCTTCACCGGATCTGAAAGAGCGCTGCATTCGCATCGACGCCATGATGAACACATTGCGCCACCAGTTGGAAATCACCGACAGGGATGCAAAATGGATGGAGAAATTGCGAGAGCAAAACGACCTGGTCTCTGCTCAACTGACAGGGGTTGCGCATGTAATTGAATCCGTAGCCCGGGAAATTGACCGTGGCAACAGCCGCTCCTTGGCGGGGGAAGAGCAAATCCTGTCGGCTCTGGAACAACTCGGACTGTATGTCGATCACGTTCACATCGTCAGTCTCGAACCAGGCAAAGTGGAAATTGAGATCACGCAACCATCAATTGGCGCTTACGAGAACTCCGTTCGCATGATAGCGCCGCTGTTGTCTGGAATTGTTGGTGAAACCATTAGTGTCCGCCAGGTAGACAATCCAGAACACGGAGGTCCCTGTGTCAGTGTCTTCACGTCAGCTCGGGCCTATGAAGTGAGTACGGCGGTGGCAACGGCAGCACGGGATGGGAAGACCGTTTCCGGGGATTCGTACAGTGCGGTTGACCTCGGCAACGGGCGATTCTCTGTCGTTGTGAGCGATGGTATGGGCAACGGCGAGCGGGCCCGTCGAGAGTCAAAGGCGGCAGTGGAACTCCTGAAACAACTGCTGAAAGCCGGATTTGATGAGAAGCTTGCGATTCAGACTGTGAATTCCACACTCTTGTTGCGGTCTCGTGACGAGATGTTTACGACCCTGGACATGGCGCTGATTGACCTCTACTCTGCCGAAACACAGTTACTCAAGGTAGGTTCCGCTCCGAGTTACATCAAACGCGGCAAGTCCGTTCGAGCCATTTCTGGGGCTAGTATCCCGATTGGGATTTTACGAGATATCGAAGTTCACGCTATTGAGGAGCAATTTCATGACGGCGATTTACTCATTCTGATGTCTGATGGTGTCTACGACGCCCCGAACCAGTTGTATGACAAGGACGATTGGCTCCGTAGGCAAATCAGTCGGATGGAGACTGACGACCCGCAGTCGATTGCAGACACACTGCTTGAAGCCGCAGTCAGGTTGAATCACGGTGAGATTCACGATGATATGACTGTGCTGGTTGCCCGCATTGCTGCCAAGAAACCAGAGTGGGCGTCGATTAAGCTACCTGGCGTCACCGGACTGCGCCATCGAAGCAAGGGAGCGTAAAGCGTGTAACGACCAATTTCTTATGACATCCGAGCCGTGAAGGAATGGTCTCTTGCTCTCGTGTCCATACTGCTAGTACTTGGACCGGAGGTGAGAGACTTGGGAGAAACCCAGGAAAATCGAGACAAGGGAACAATTCGGCAGTTGCTGCTGGTCACAGATGGATGTTCAAACCTTGGCGGTGACCCCGTAGAGGTTGCTCGGCAAGCGCGAAGTCAGCAAATTGTGGTCAACGTCATCGGTATTGTGGACGGGGGAGAACTAGGTCGTCCTGGCAAAGAAGAGATTCTTTCGATTTCAGATGCTGGCGGGGGGATGTGCAGGGTTGTTCAATTAAATGACCTGTCTGCCACCGCACAGATGGTGACCCATCAGACGATGCAAATGACACTTCAACAAGTTGTCAATCAAGAATTAATGCAAGTTATGGGAAAAACCACGGAAGACTTGGCCCCAGATGAACGTGCCCGAGTGGCCCGAGTTGTGAATCAACTTGAAGAAGAGTTGAGGCTTGAACTGGTTGTCGCTGTTGATACGAGTGCAAGTATGAAAGATAAGATGCAGATGGTCCGTGAAGCCATTCGAGACCTTTCATTGTCGCTCGAAGCCCGTCAAGGAGAGACGCGTGTCGCTGTCATTGCATTTCCGGGGCCGGGTGGCGAAGAAACGCATGTGATTCAGCCTTTTACAGACAGTATTGATTTTTCGGCTCTTGACAAAATGTTAGCAGCGCGTGGAGGTACACCAACTGCACCCGCGCTCAAAGAAGCACTGAGGCTGTTTGCTTCCCTTCGTGCAGAAACAAAGCGTGCAGAACGTACGGAAACGAGACGGTCGAGTTCTGAAGCGAGATTGCCAAGTACCGAAGCACCGTCGCCAAGCACCGAAGTGATACTCCCCGAGGGTTTAACGTCGGCGGACGAAGATGAGCTGCCAACGCATCGCTGGGATGGAACATCCGGAGGACACTGACATGTTGCAGAGACCCTTCCCCGGACTTCGGTTTACCACCAAGTGGTCTGGTACACCCGTTGTCGTCGAAGAGATGCTTGGCGAGGGAGCGAATGGTGCGGTGTACCGAGTGCGAACACCGCTCGGAAGAGCCGCCATGAAGGTCTGTACCTCCAGTTCGGACGTTGCGATGGAATGGTCTCTTCTGACCTCTCTCGGACAGGGGGCGAAGGCGTTTCCGAAACCGATGTTGATTGACGACGGGCCTGCTGAGGCCCCTTTTTTCTACGTGATGGAATGGATTCCGGGGATTCCTCTCAATCAGGCCATCGAACATCGAGATTTTGGAACCGTAATTGGGGCATTCGAAGCTATCATCCTTGCGTTAACGGACTTGCATGCAGCACGGTACGCGTTTTGCGACCTCAAGCCGGAAAATGTGATGGTAGTCCATGAACCAGGCGGGGTTGCCATCCGGTTTGTTGACGTTGGTGGGGTCACGCAGTTTGGACGGTCAGTACGCCAGTACACTCCGCTCTGCGACCGAGCCTTTTTCGGCGTCGGAACGCGCAAGGCTGAGCCCAGTTACGACGTCTCTGCGCTGTTGCTCGGGCTTCTCTGTGCGTTTCTGCCGGGACATGGGGCAGATCTGGCCAAGTTGGACCCGCTACGCCGCCTTCGAACTGTCCAGCAATCGATGCAGGACTTTCCGGTTCCAGGTCTGCCGATGCTGTTTGAGGCACTGCTGCAAAAACGCATCGTCGACGCACATGACCTATGGCAGGCCTGGAATGGCCTCCCAGAGACTGCAAGACGCGTCAGTGTCAAACCACGAGGTAGAAAGAATACGGCCAAACGGGTTGTGCACACCAAACGGCCCAGTACATCCGGACAACGCGTGCAGCAGCGGGGGCAGCACGTTTCTGGCAAACCAAGGACTAGGAAAACGGACTGGACTGAGTGGGTGATGTGGGTTTCACTCGGGAGTGCCGGATTTGTATGTGTGGCCGCTTGGGCGGTCGTTCTCGGATGGCTGCCCTGACGACACACCCTCGCGAAAGGACCGACAATCTTGAAGGACCCACAATCTTGAAGGACCGACAATCTTAAAGGACACACAATCGTTGCTAATTGTGTCCATGTTCCAGTCGGTACGTGTTATGATATAGAGCAAACACTTTTGCGCTTCGAGCAGGAGGAAGCATGTCAAGAGAACATGGGCTCGTCGACCGGGTTTGTACATTCATTCGATTGCACTCTGAGCAGCATCCGTCAAACGACTGGACAGTTGCACTTTCTGGCGGTGTTGACTCGATGGTGCTGCTTCATTTGTTGAAAGAGGCGGCATTCGAGATGGATGCCCGGTTGCGCGCCGTACATATTAATCACGGTTTGCGGTCAGAGTCAAAGCGCGATGAGACATTTGTACAAGACGTCTGTCGAGAACTGGGAGTTCCTCTTGATGTGCGTGTCATCGACATCCAGAGCATCCCGGTTCATGAGCAAAACGGTACCGAAGCTGACGGCAGGATGCTCCGGTATCAGGCGATTTCAGAGAGTGTGTTGGAGTGGGCTTCGACTGCTGGTGCAGGCTTCGAAGATGATTCGACACATCCAAATGTGTTTCTTGCGCATCATGCGGACGACCAAGTGGAGACCGTCCTAATGCGGTTGGTGCGAGGAACATCGATGACAGGCCTGGCGGGGATTCGCCCGGTGCGCGAGTGGCAGGGGATTCGTTGGTTGCGCCCGCTTCTCGCCGTTCCGAAGGGTGAACTTGTCTCCTATGCCAGCGAACACGGCATCGCATTCGTTCAGGACGAATCAAACTTCGACACAACCTACACAAGAAACTTTCTCCGCCATGATATTGTGCCGAAACTCATTCAGATACAGCCCAGTTTGACGCAGGCGGTACATCGCTTGACGAATGTCCTGCAAGCCGAAGACGACTACCTGGAGTCCGTTAGTCGTGAACATGTTCGAACGCTGGTCGCCCGTGAACAAGATGTCCTGACTCTCGATAACGACGGGTTTATGACCCTCCCGCTTCCTTTACAGCGACGAGTCATTAAAATAATATTGTATTGTTTAACCCCTGCGGATTGGACATTTGACCACGTGGACAGTATTCTCAGATTATGCGGTCAGTCTGCCCCGTCTGGAGCCCTGCATCTTCCAAACCAAACCTTGGTTCGAAAGGTATATAACCAGGTACAGTTCTTGCGGGAACTCGTATCCACTGATAGGGCATCAGACGCGGAAGGTTACCGGATATTTTGGGGGATTGGCAACAGTCCTGTCTGCGACGTCCATGTGGCGGACAATCTTGGCGTGTGGACCTTTGGGCGGTTTCCCTACCAGCATGGGGAAGACATTCGGCGGCTTATTGGAGCCAGCAAGTACGCGGCAATATTTCCGTATTTGACTGGATTTACAATTCGGCCAGCTCCGAAGGGGGAGCGTATGAAGGTATTCGGTCTTGGCGGGTCGAAGAAGGTTCAGGATTTATTTGTGGACCAAAAAATTCCTCGTCATCTCCGCGGTACGTGGCCATGTGTCTATGTCGGTGATGAAGTGGTCTGGATTCCTGGGGTCGCACGGAGTGATTCGTACTTGCTCGGCGACCGCGAAAACGGGTGGCGTATGGTTGCACAACCGGCATCCGCCGTCGTTGAGGCAGGGGTACAAACTGGTTGCGAAGTCGAGCATCGTCTCGCAAAACGCAAACGAATCATCGACGACACGACGTAGATAGATGGCTGCGGGCTGTGCACACAGCCGAGAATCTCCTTGTACCAGATTCTCGGACATGGAGCGCAGTTAGCAACGTACAATAAAGTAGGTAATCCGAGTAGGCGATGGTTGGGGAGGCTGCTATGCATCCAGACTTAGAAGAGATTTTGTTTACAGAGGAACAGTTGATGAAAGCCATCGGCGAGCTTGGAGCGCAACTGTCCCAAGATTACGCCGGAAAAAATCCTCTGTTCATTTGTGTGCTCAAGGGTGCTGTCATGTTTATGGCTGACTTGGTGAAGCGCGTCGACATCCCGATGGAAATGGATTTTATGGCTATCTCCAGCTACGGGGCATCCTCGAAATCATCCGGGGTGGTTCGAATCTTGAAAGACCTCGATGGGTCTGTTGAAGGGCGCGACTTGGTCATTGTCGAGGATATCGTCGACACCGGACTGACGCTCGCGTATTTAAAGGAAATCCTGTTACACAGGCGAGCGCAATCGGTAAAAGTGGCAGCGTTGTTTGATAAGCCGGAAGGCCGCCAAGTGGATATCGTTCCTGACTACAAGTGTTTTGACGTTCCAAATGCGTTTATTGTTGGGTATGGACTGGATTACGCCGAGCATTACAGAAACCTACCGTTTGTCGGTGTCTTGAAGCGAGATGTTTATGTTGGCTAAAGCGGGCAATTGCGTGGGTGGTTGTTGGCCCACTCGTGATACAACGAAGCGTTTGCCACACCCGAGAGGAGGTAAGGCATGAACAGGTTCTACCGAAGCATTCTGTTTTACGTCTTAATCCTGCTGGCTATTGTAGGGGTCGTAAATTATATTACGAGCCAGGACCATCCGCAGGCCCAGATTTCATATACAGCATTTGTCAACAAGGTTAAGGCGCATGATGTGCAGAGTGCAACCATCACACCTGAAGGTCTGACTGCCACAATCGATGGAAGGATGACCGACAATACTCAGTTTACGACCCGTGTGTTGCTAGATCACGATGTCAGTGATTTTCTCACCAACAACAATGTCACGGTTACAACCAATCCGCAGCCCAAGGCTTCGATTTGGATTCAGTTCCTTGAATCCGTTATCCCGTTTATCTTTATCTTTATTTTGATGTTTTTCCTCTTTAATCAGGCTCAAGGCGGCGGAAGCCGTGTCATGAACTTTGGCAAGAGTCGCGCTCGGCTCTATTCCGAAGAGAAGCGCAAGGTCACATTCCGGGATGTCGCCGGAGCTGATGAAGAGAAAACCGAACTCGAGGAAATTGTTGACTTTCTCAAAGACCCGAAACGATTCTCCTCGCTCGGGGCTCGCATTCCAAAGGGTGTCCTGCTCGTAGGTCCTCCTGGAACAGGTAAAACGCTGTTGGCGCGCGCAGTTGCCGGTGAGGCAGGCGTTCCCTTTTTCTCAATCAGTGGTTCAGACTTCGTGGAAATGTTTGTTGGTGTCGGTGCTTCGCGTGTTCGTGATTTGTTTGAGAACGCGAAGAAGAACGCGCCGTGCATCATCTTCATCGACGAAATTGACGCAGTCGGTCGTCACCGCGGTGCCGGTCTTGGTGGCGGTCACGATGAACGGGAGCAGACGTTAAACCAATTGCTGGTTGAAATGGACGGATTCTCTGCGAACGAGGGAATCATCATTATTGCAGCCACCAACCGCCCGGACATCCTTGACCCTGCACTGCTCAGACCAGGGCGTATTGATCGCCAGATTATTGTCAACCGTCCGGACGTCAAAGGCCGTGAGGAAATCCTCAAGGTTCACGCCAGAAACAAACCGCTTGGCGACAACGTAAAACTCGACACGATTGCGAAACGCACACCTGGTTTTACGGGTGCAGACCTGGAGAACGTCCTGAACGAAGCGGCTTTGCTTGCAGCTCGTAAAGGCGAATCCCGAATAGAACAAAAGGATGTCGACGAAGCGATTGACCGTGTCATGGCTGGGCCAGAAAAGCGAAGCCGTGTCATGTCGGACCACGAACGCAAGCTCGTCGCTTACCATGAGTCGGGGCATGCCGTTGTAGGATATTTCCTGCAAAATGCAGACACCGTTCATAAAGTCACCATCATCCCTCGCGGCATGGCTGGTGGATATACCATTACCTTGCCGAAAGAGGACCGATACTTCATGACGCGGCAGGAGATGCTTGACCGCATTTGTGGACTTCTTGGTGGTCGTGTCGCTGAGGAAATTGTGCTTGGAGAAATCAGTACGGGTGCCTCCAATGACCTTGAACGTGTAACGGGTATCGCAAGACAAATGGTGACGGAATACGGAATGAGCAGCAAACTTGGCCCGATGCAGTTTGGTAACCGGTCGGGCGGCGGTCAGGTCTTCCTGGGTCGTGACTTGTCAATGGAACCCAACTACAGTGACACGGTCGCATACGAGATTGACCAAGAGATGAAGGACATTGTAGAGACCTGTCACAAGCGGACCCGTGATATTCTCACTGAGCGCCGAGATAGACTTGAGAGCTTGGCGCAGTTGCTCCTTGACAAGGAGACGGTCGATGAAGAGGAAATTCGCAATGTAATGGAAGATTAGCGCAGTCTGCGTCGTTTATATACCCCTGAGTCGCAGTATGGGCTCAGGGGCTTTTTACCACAAAGAACAACTGGGGGAGTCGGCTTTGCGTTGGGTTTCGCTCCGAACAATCGCACCGGAACGAGTGTTAGCTCAGAATATTCTCGATGAGCGAGGACGGGTTCTGCTTGCTCGAGGCATGAAATTGTCGATGGCGATGATTGAGCGATTGCGGAAGTTGGGAGTGGGCTCTGTCTGCATTGAGGACGAAATGACGGATGACTTGGAGGGACGGGAGTTTATTCACCCGCATACCCGACAAGCATTGCTCGAAGCTACATATCAGACGCTCAATGAAATGATTTCTGGTACGTATTCTCGCGTCGTGCGCCCACCCCGTTTGCGCCAAAGGCTCCAACCGTTGATTCTTGAAGTGATAGATCAGCTTCGGAAACTTGGAGGCGCCGGCGAACATTTTGGAACTGTGTATCTCTCTGACGGCGAATTATACCATCACTCTGTAAATGTCGCCTTGTTTGCACTTGGAGTTGCTGTTGGGCTCGGCATGTCGGAGTCGCAAATGATTGACCTTGGCATTGGAGCGCTGCTGCATGACATTGGAAAGCTCCGGATACCGGAATCTATTCTGAAAAAGCCAGGACGCTTGACGGACGAAGAGTTTGAACACATGAAACTCCACACAAACTACGGTTACCAGGTTCTTCGTGAAACCGGCGACATCAATGCTGCTGCGGCACTGGTCGCTCTCGAGCATCACGAACGCGTTGATGGGACAGGCTATCCTCGCGGCTTGGTTGGCAACGAAATTCACCTGTTTGGACGAGTGACGGGGTTGGTTGACGTTTATGAGGCCCTGACGGCCAACCGTGTCTACCGTCCAGCGAATTTGCCACACCACGCCCTTGAATTACTCCTCGGGGGCGGGGGGACACAGTTTGACCCAACCGTGGTTCACGCCTTTGTAAAGACCATTTCAGTTTATCCGGTTGGTATGACATTGATTTTGTCAACGGGGCATAAGGCAGTGGTCATTAACTCACCGCATTTTCAGACGCAGAGACCTGTCGTTCGCATCATCGAAGACCTTGCTGGAAATGCCGTGGAGGATTCTTGGGAGATTGACCTGGCCAAGGATTTGACGACTCAAATTGTTGGTTGTGAGTCCTAGACTACCGCTACAAACAATCGTTAAAGGAGCGCTTTCGGTTGTTCACGGTTCTTGCGATGGACATTGGTAACAGCAACACCACCATGGCGTTGTTTGGCGACCGAAATCTGCTTGGTCACTGGCGCGTCTCGACCCTTCTTGAGCGAACAGCTGATGAGCTTGGTTTTCTCGTTACCGGACTGATTGCAAATGCCAAGATGGACAATGTACGGGTGGATGGTGTTTGCATCAGTTCGGTCGTTCCATCTGTCATGTATGCGGTCGAGGAAATGGCACAGACGTATCTGAACCAGGTGCCACTGGTTGTGGGACCAGGGGTACGCACAGGGCTTGTGATCAAGTACGACAACCCCAAGGAGGCCGGTTCCGACCGGATCGCCAATGCGGTCGCGGCCATCGAGACTTATGGGGCACCAGTTATTATTGTCGATTTCGGCACTGCTACGACGTTTACGGTTGTGGATGAACACAGCCAGTATTTGGGCGGGGTCATTGCGCCCGGGGTTAAGATTTCTGCGGAGGCACTGTTTCGCAGAGCATCGAAGTTGCCTCACATCGACCTTGTGCGACCGACGTCAGTCATCGGCCGCAATACTGTGAGCAGTATGCAGTCGGGACTTGTCTACGGGTTTGCGGGTCAGGTAGACGGAATTGTGCGCCGCATCATCGCGGAGGTGGGTAGTCGGTACCGAGTCGTCGCCACTGGGGGACTCGCCAGTGTGGTCAGCCCTCATTCAGAGACGATTCTGGAGGTGGATCCGTTTTTGACGCTCAAAGGGCTCCAACTCATTTGGGAGCGGAACCGGGGCCGGCATGAATACAACAAGATGTGAAACGTATGGAGGTGGTTCGTTTGTCAGCACCGGATGTCGCGATTCGGTCCATTTCTGAGAGCGGTAATGTCCGCGCGTTAGTTTGTGTGACTACGCAAGTGACGGGTGAACTGCAACGTCGGCATGAGTCGTGGCCGGTAGCCACCGCAGCCTTGGGGAGAACAGCGTCGATTGCACTGATGATGGGTCTTTTGCTGAAGGGGCCGGAGCGGCTGACGGTTCAAGTGAAGGGGGATGGTCCCCTGGGATCCATTTTTGTCGATGCTGATGCTGCCGGTCATGTGCGTGGATATGTTGATAATCCGCACATTCACTTGCCTTCAAATTCTCTTGGTAAACTGGATGTTGGGCGTGCTGTTGGCCAAGGCATGCTGTATGTCATGCGTGATATGGGATTGCGAGATGTCTACCGCGGTTCAGTCGAACTGCAGTCGGGTGAAATTGCAGATGACTTTACGTATTATTTCGCTGTCTCAGAGCAGACACCGTCGGCTGTCGGGGCAGGAGTGCTTGTGGATACGGACAACCACGTAATTGTCTCTGGTGGCTTTATCGTGCAGTTGCTGCCAGGGCACACAGAGCAGGACATTGCTGAATTGGAGAGAAACGTGAACCAAATGCAGAGTGTCACTGATTTTTTGCGCGATGGCGCAACGGCAAAAGACTTGTTAAATGTGATTCTTCCCGGCGCACGTGTTCTTGACCGCCAACCGGTTGCGTTTGAGTGCACTTGTTCACGAGAGCGGTTCAAAGCCAGCTTAAAGGGCCTTGGTGAAGTCGAGATTCAGCATCTCATCGAAGAGCACGGCGATGCCGAGGTCGTCTGTCATTTCTGCGGTGAAAAGTACGAGTTCACCGTCGACGAGCTCAAACAGTTGCTGATTTGAATGGAAACAGGTACGGTTGATTCGGGAGGCTTCACATATGAGTCAGCTCAAATTGGATGAACACCTCGTCAATCGGACCAAAGTCATGGGTATCGTGAATGTGACGCCTGACTCCTTTTCGGACGGTGGAAACTATCTTGAGGCGAAATCCGCGATTGTACATGCCTACAAGCTGATTGAGGAAGGCGCAGACATCCTCGATGTTGGGGGCGAGAGTACCCGCCCCGGTCATCAAGCGGTGCCGTGGGACGAGGAGTGGCGACGCTTACAGCCTGTTCTGGAAGAGCTCACCAGACACACGGCAGTGCCAGTGTCCGTCGATACGACTAAGGCTCGCGTGGCGCATAAAGCTCTCAACTTAGGCGTATCCATCATCAACGACATTTGGGGAGGGTTGGTTGACTCCGACATGCTCCCACTCGTTGCTGACGCGGGCTGTACATATGTGTGGATGCACAACCGACACGAGCCGGCACACGCGCATGGGTTCGATGTACTGCTGGAGGAGACAAAGGCCGGCATCGAGGCATGCCTGGCGGCAGGCATCAAGTCCCACCACATCTGGATTGACCCAGGTGTAGGTTTTGGCAAGACACATCAGCAAAATCTAATGGTCCTGCGGCGCCTACCCGAATACTGTGCATTTCCTTATCCTGTCTTGTTGGGTACGAGTCGAAAGCGGGTCATCGGACAGACGCTTGACTTGCCTATAGATGAACGCCTTGAGGGGTCCCTTGCGACTGTCAGTCAGGGTGTTGCATCAGGTGTCCATGCGGTCCGCGTTCACGATGTAAAGGAATCCGCCCGTACATGTCGAATGATGGAAGCAATTCTCGGAGCCTGCGATGATTGACAATGAACACAAGCAATTCTCGGAGCCTGCCATGATTGACAATGAACACAAGCAATTTTCGGAGCCTGCGATGATTGACGAGCAACGTCCGACGGATGAAAACGATGGTTTCACGACAACGGCTCATGCAGAGAACCAGTTTTCTACAAATGAAAATTACCCACAAGTGTATGTTGCTCTTGGTAGCAATGTCGGTCGCCGTCTTCACCACCTTGCGCGCGGTGTTGATGCACTCTCTCAGCTTGCTGTCGACGGTCTTGTTCGCTGCTCTGCTGTCTATGAAACAAGTCCCGTAGGCTATCTTAACCAGGGACCATTTTTGAATATGGTTGCCTCACTTTCAGTGACTCTATCAGCGCACGAGCTTCTATTCAAATTACTTGACATTGAGACCTCTGCAGGCAGGGTTCGGACCGTTCAAAACGGCCCGAGAACGCTTGATTTAGACATATTGTTGTTCGGCAGCCAAACCATTCAGGATGCAAATCTACAAGTACCACACCCACGAATGCTAACACGAGCGTTTGTTCTTTGTCCGCTGGCTGATTTAGAGCCACAACTGATGCTGCCAGGTGGACGAAGTGTGCAGTCAGTGGCAGACGAGCTCTCTGCTGAAGGGGGAATTCATTATGTCGGACGTTTTTGGTAGACGACTGCGGGCGTACCGCAAACTGAAGAATTGGACACAAGTGGAGTTAGCAGAGGAACTCGGTGTGAGTGTGGCCATTGTCGGAGGTCTGGAGAGAGGTACCCGGAATGCGACGTCGAACATGCTCACGCAACTTGAGGAGCTCTTGCACGTCAGTCGTGATGAATTACTCGGTGAAGATGCGGCGGGATATCTGGCTGGTGGAGATGGGAACTCAGACTGACCTGACCAGCATTTGTAATTGGGGTCCCACTTGTTGTGTTGCCGGTCGAAAAACAGAATCTTTTGTCGTTTGCGCCTAACGGGCTGCTGGTTCGTTGACATTCAATAAGTGCCTCACTATAATTGCGCATAGACATCATGGAAATCCCTGATGGAACGCGTGATGGCACTGTTGGTCTTTGCACTGGCAGTGTTTTCTGTCATAATGGCAAGCTGTTTGTACGATTGCATCTTTGCACGAATGCACATCTGAAAGCGTTTGACGCATGTGTTAGAAAGTACTCTGGTGAACTGTTGAGAGTACTTCGTGCGTTTCGCGAAAAAGGAGAGACAGCAATGGCTGAAAAGGAAGTTATTTTGACGCCAGAGGGACTACAAAAATTAGAGGATGAGCTGGAGCACCTGAAAAGTGTGAAGCGTCGCGAAGTTGCGGAACGCATCAAACTTGCCATTAGTTACGGGGATATCAGCGAAAACTCAGAATACGAAGATGCTAAAAATGAGCAGGCATTTATTGAAGGTCGAATTATGACACTCGAGAAGATGCTTCGTAATGCCAGGGTCATTCATGACGACGATGTGGATACGGATGTGGTCAGCATCGGATCGACGGTGCTGTTGAAAGACATAGAATTTGACGAAGAAGTTGAGTACACAATTGTTGGTTCAGCTGAAGCCGACCCAGGAAGTAACCGCATATCGAATGAATCACCAGTCGGGAATTCCCTCATTGGCAAGACCAAAGGGGCCATGGTTGAAGTCACAGTACCTGCTGGTACGATTCAATTTCAGGTTCTAAGCATCAAGCGCTGAGATTGCTGTTTTGCCAAATTAGAGACCTGGAAGAGGTTAACGGGTGTTGACCTCTTCTGTTGTTTGTTTGGAGAGGTGAAGCATGGACGAACAAGAATTGTTTGAAACACGCCTTCGTAAGATGGACGAGCTGAGAGACAAAGGTGTCGATCCGTTTGGGCACCGATATGAAGTCACACACCACGCGACGGACATTCACGCCTATGGTGAGGACAAGTCCAAGGAAGACCTTGAAGCTGAAGCGTTTAAGGTGCGCATTGCTGGGCGTCTGATGATAAAGCGCGGACACGGAAAGGCATCGTTCGGTGTGCTGCAGGACCGAACCGGGACGATTCAGGTGTACGCCAAAGTTGACGTGCTTGGGCAGGATGTGTACGACGTTTTTCAAATCCTCGATATGGGTGACTTCATTGGTGTTGAGGGGTCGGTTTTTCGAACCAACCGTGGTGAGTTGACTGTCTTGATTGAACAACTCGACGTTCTGTCGAAGTCCCTTCGTCCCCTGCCGGAAAAATGGCACGGCTTGAAGGATGTTGAAGTTCGTTATCGGCAGCGGTATTTGGATTTGATTGTGAACCCGGATATTCGTCGGACTTTTGTGCAACGATCCCAGATTATCCAAAGCATTAGACGCTTCCTCGACGAAAGAGGCTATCTAGAAGTCGAAACCCCGACCCTGCATTCCATCGCAAGTGGTGCGAGCGCACGGCCATTTATGACCCATCACAACGCCCTCGATATGGACTTGCACCTGCGCATCGCTCTCGAATTGCATCTCAAGCGGCTGATTGTGGGTGGACTGGAACGCGTGTACGAGATTGGTCGAGTGTATCGTAATGAAGGCATCTCGACGCGCCACAACCCAGAGTTCACCATGCTGGAACTGTACGAGGCCTATTCCGACCTGTACGGCATCATGGATTTGACGGAGGAGATGATCCGTCACACCGCCAGCCAGGTTTGCGGTCAATTGCATATTCCATACGGCGACTATGAGATCGACCTTGAGAGCCCATTTGCGCGGAAGCACATGCTTCATCTCGTTGAGGAAGTTGTCGGTATCGACCTGCGGCAAGTACATTCTCTCGAAGAGGCGAAAGCCTTAGCGAAGGAACACGGGGTTCAGATACAACCGCACATGGAATACGGACATATTGTGAATGAGTTTTTCGAGCAAAAAGTAGAGCATACGCTTATTCAACCAACCTTTGTCTACGGGCATCCGGTTGAGATTTCTCCGCTTGCCAAGAAGAGCCCTGACGATCCGCGTTTCACAGAGCGCTTCGAACTGTTCATCGTCGCGCGGGAACATGGAAATGCATTCAGTGAGT
Source organism: Alicyclobacillus curvatus (assembly GCA_017298655.1). Classification (GTDB taxonomy): domain Bacteria; phylum Bacillota; class Bacilli; order Alicyclobacillales; family Alicyclobacillaceae; genus Alicyclobacillus_B; species Alicyclobacillus_B curvatus. Next base: position 3,539,607 of record CP071184.1, on the reverse strand, counting down.
TGAATGATCCGCTTGACCAACGTCAACGCTTTGAGCAGCAAGCCGCCGAACGAGAGGCCGGCAACGACGAAGCGCAGCCCATCGACGAGGACTTCCTTGAGGCCATGGAATACGGCATGCCGCCGACCGGTGGACTGGGTATTGGCATCGATAGGCTCGTCATGTTGCTGACCAATCAACCATCCATACGTGATGTGTTGCTGTTCCCGTTGCTGCGCGAACGCGAACGCGACTAGTCTAGGTGCCTGACGAGGTTATGTGGGGTTGCGTGCGGCCAAAGTCTAAGTCCGCCGTCTCCCGTCTCCCGTCTCCCGTCTCCCGCTAGAACGAGCGCGTGCCGTGCTATGTGCCCGGGTGATGACTCGGTTTGAACGGTTCGGACTAAACGGTAATGCTTGAGCGGTAACGCTTAAACGGTTCGGCTAAGCGGTTCGGCCCAACGGTTCGGTGTAACGGTTCGGTTTAAAAGGTTCGGTTTGAACGGTTCGGCTAAGCGGTTCGGCCCAACGGTTCGGTTTAAACGGTAACGCTTTGGCAACGCGTTATTTTTGGGTCAAGGAGTCTGAATGAGTGGAAATAACGCGCTGTGAGCGCGTTATCCCCTTATCGGGCTGGAATAGCACTTCCTCAGCGCGCTATCTACCTGATGTTGACCAGATTTGAGCGGTAACGCTTTGACAACGCGTTATTTTCTGGTCAAGGGTTCTCGATGAGTGGAAATAACGCGCTGCGGGCGCGTTATAACCTAACCTTTAAGCCGATGGGCCAGTACAACGAAATCAGAGGACAAAGAAACAAGAATACAACCGAACAAGAAGACAACCAAACAACAATACAACCGAACAAGAAGACAACCAAACAACAATACAACCGAACAAGAAGACAACCAAACAACAATACAGCGAAACAACAGTACAACGAAACTACAGAACACGGAGTCGAGGCCTCGGAGAAGTGCCGGACTCGACCATCTGAAGGGCCACGTTTGTGGCCCTTCCTTGTACCGTCTTGAGAGTCACGCTTCATCTACTGGCTGACACAGGGCTGGTCTACTTGTCTATCAGAGGTTCTTGTTATGTGGTCTGTCATAGAACCGGTGTGAAAATCCTTCAAAGACCCATGTCGTCGTTGCAACCAACGTAATCGTTTGTAATCGTTGAATGAAACGTCAAGGAACACACAAGGTTACACACTCCGGCACGGATGGTATAACAGGCGGTGAACGGGTAGCAAATAGAAGCCTCCAGATACGGAAAATAAAATTCTTTGATTTTGAATGAATTTCCACTGGATCTGAGAATGCATGCGTGGTATATTAGTCGATGTCGCCGCGAGGCGGCTGAATGAAAAACCTGATAACCACGCCGTTTTTAAGGCAAGCTATCAGGCATCAAAGTGAAGTTTGTTCCTTGAAAACTAAACACACGCAGAGAGTGAAAACGTACAGATTCGAAGTGAGCGCTCTTTGAAGTTTGTGAGATGACTTCGGTCATTTTGCGGATGAAGAAGAGAAGAGCAAACTTTTCTTTGAGAGTTTGATCCTGGCTCAGGACGAACGCTGGCGGCGTGCCTAATACATGCAAGTCGCGCGGGTGCCTTCGGGCATCAGCGGCGGACGGGTGAGTAACACGTGGGCAATCTGCCTTTCAGACCGGAATAACGCCTGGAAACGGGTGCTAATGCTGGATAGCGCAATGGGTAGGCATCTACCTGTTGGGAAAGGTGCTACGGCACCACTGAAAGAGGAGCCCGCGGCGCATTAGCTAGTTGGTGGGGTAATGGCCTACCAAGGCGACGATGCGTAGCCGACCTGAGAGGGTGACCGGCCACACTGGGACTGAGACACGGCCCAGACTCCTACGGGAGGCAGCAGTAGGGAATCTTCGGCAATGGGCGCAAGCCTGACCGAGCAACGCCGCGTGAGCGAAGAAGGCCTTCGGGTTGTAAAGCTCAGTCACCCGGGAAGAGAGACCAAGGGAGGGAATGCCCTTGGAGAGACGGTACCGGGAGAGGAAGCCCCGGCTAACTACGTGCCAGCAGCCGCGGTAATACGTAGGGGGCAAGCGTTGTCCGGAATCACTGGGCGTAAAGCGTGCGTAGGCGGTTT